>WPIF01000037.1 GCA_009773185.1 Nitrospirota bacterium
CTCTCCTTTTACGCGCATGTTTTTCCGGTAACATGCATTATGAGTCAACGATTCCTTTTTATCCTTTACTTCGGTAACATTTATTGTGAGGCAATTCGGTTTATGCCCTGTTGCCCAAAATATATGCATGAAACTGGTATAATAACCAGACTTCCGATATGGGCAGGATAATCGCAATAGCTAATCAAAAAGGCGGTGTTGGCAAGAGCACGACTGCTGTGAATCTCGCTGCCTCACTGGCGCTTGCTGAAAAGGATATCCTTGTTATAGATACAGATCCGCAGGGGAACTCTACAAGCGGGCTCGGCATAGCAAGGGACGGCCTTGATAAGACCCTCTACGATTTTTATTCCCAAAGGTGTGACATAGGTGATGCAATAAAAGAGACATCTGTTGGGCACCTTGCCATTATTCCTTCAACAGTGGACCTCCTTGGCGTTGAAATAGAGCTTATTGGACGCCAAGGGAGGGAGCATATCCTTTCTGATTCGTTAAAAACCCTGCGTGACCGCTACCGTTACATCTTTATTGATTGCCCTCCGTCTCTGGGCCTTTTAACCTTAAATGCGCTTGTGGCAGCTGACTCTGTGCTTGTCCCTGTTCAGTGCGAATACTATGCACTCGAGGGCCTCGGCCTCCTGACAAATACAATAAGGCTGATAAGAAATTCATTCAACACAGGGCTTGATATGGAAGGCATTGTGCTTACAATGTTTGATTCCAGGAACACACTGGCCCGTCAGGTTGAGGAAGAGGTAAGGAAGCATTTTGGCAGCAAGGTATATAATACTGTGATACCGAGGAATGTAACACTCAGCGAAGCGCCAAGTCACGGCAAGCCTGCTCTTTTTTATGATGCAAGGTCCAAAGGCGCGCAGAGCTATCTATCCCTGGCAAAGGAGATATTGCATGAAAACGGCACTAGGCAAAGGGCTTGAGGCCCTGATTCCTGAAAAGGGCGAAGAAGTACTATATCTGGAGATTAACCGTATATTCCCCGGCGGCGAGCAGCCGCGGAAGACCTTCAGAGACAGCTCTCTGAAAGAACTTGCTGTTTCAATAAAGGAAAAGGGAGTGCTTCAGCCTGTTATAGTCTCAAGGCTTGGCGATGGTTCGTTCAGGCTTGTTGCAGGTGAAAGGAGATGGAGGGCGTCACAGCTTGCAGGCCTGAAAAAAATACCTGCAATCGTGAAAAATGTTGCATCAAAAGACGCGCTTGAAATAGCGCTCATAGAAAACATACAGAGAGAAGACCTGAACCCTGTTGAGACAGCAGAGGCATTCAGTAAACTGCTGAAAGAGTTTAATCTTACGCAGGAAGAACTTTCGGAAAAGGTTGGGAAGGAAAGGGCCACGGTAGCCAATTATCTGAGACTTTTAAGGCTTCCGGAGGAAATAAAGTCGTTAATCTCTGACGGTTCCCTGAGCATGGGGCATGCAAGGGCAGTCCTCTCGATTGAGGGGAGGGCGCATCAGATAGAAGCCGTAAGAAAGATTATAACCAAAGGCCTGAGCGTCAGGGAGGCGGAGGCGCTGGCAAAAAATATTTCTCTTGCCGGAATTAAAAAGCCAAAAAGTCATAAAGCACAGAAAGCCCCGGAAATAGCATCCCTTGAAGATAAGCTTATAAAAAGTCTTGGGACAAAAGTGAGGATTCATCATAAAGGCAAGAAAGGCGGAAAGATAGAGATAGAATATTATTCTCTTGATGAACTGGACAGGCTTCTGGATATATTGCTTGCATAACTAAAAAACGCTTGTCAATTCCACTGCTTCTGCCGACCAGATTTCTATCATGCCTTCGTTGGTCTTAACTCTTACAGAATCTGCCAGTTCTGTGTTGGGCAGGAGGATCTCTTTTTCTATTCCGTCGAATCCTCTTTTTAGATTTACAACAATTCCCCAATCTATGACTGTGCCGGTCTTGTTCTCATCCTTAAGTGTTATGGTAGTGCCTTTTTTAAATGCGTTAATCCTGTAGTTATTCATGAAGTTCTTCCCTCCCCTTTATACTGCGACCGGTGAAAGAAATTTCCCTGCCTTTTTCTTTTCAGGCATTTCCCGTATTATCATTTTGTTTGCCATATTGTACAGCCTGACCTGTTCAAAAAAGTTCATGCCTGCTATTTCTGCGCAGGCGCTGAAGCCCTCTCCGTCAAAAAACCTTACGGCGTCTGCCCTCTCGTTTTTGTCCCACAGGTCTTCCATCGTCTGCAAGATTATCGCTTCGGCAAGGGTCTTTGCGCTCATAAATCTTTCTCCTTTCTTTTAAAAAAAATTAAAATCTTTAAGGCTTTATTCTTTATTTGAGAACTTGAAATCAGGCCAAAACTTCATATTTTTCAGAGACTAACTCCAGATAAAAAGGGCATCTTTTATATCTGTCACTGCGGCAATATTCCTCAAGCTCGAACAAACTCGGGCCATAGGGTTTTTCAGCCGCTATACATGAACAAACTACCCATTTCATAAGATTGGGGCATCTCATTTTTCTTTCCCCTTTGAGTTCATCAGCCTTTTGTAAATTTCGCAGTCTTTAAAGTTTTTCCCGCAATAATGTATAGCCGACTCCACCTTCAGGCTGTCCAGCGTTAAGATATAACAATCTTCGTGTGGATTTTCAATTAACGGGCACAGTTTTCCTGTTTGTTCTTTTTTAGCCATTTCTATTAACGGCATCTCCAAATTTTTTATCTCATATTCTAATTCTAAGACTTGCATCGCATGCCTCCTTACGACTATTAGAACAATACCAAAAACTGTGCCAGAAGATTAAAAAGCATAGGGATGATATTTTATGTTTTAATATCAATGGGTTATAGTAAAACAGAGCAAGAGTGAATTGCTTTAAAGGCGATTAAAAGTGCGGCATGGTACATATATGTTCCGCCACACAAGTGTGGCATGCGGCGCTTACGGAAGGTTTTTAACTTTCAGTAATCTTGTATTTTCCGATTTTTCGGTAGATAGTTTTTCTGTCTATGCCAAGGAGGCGCGCCGCCTTGGCCTTGTTCCATGCGGTTTTCTCAAGGGCATGAATTATCTCCTGGCGGTCACTGTCTTTTCTGATTTTGGAAACAGGGATTTTGAGTCCAATAAAGTTTTTGATTTCCGGAGGCAGATGTTCAACAGTTATAGTATTCTGCCTGCAGAGTATAAAGGCGTGTTCCAGTGTGTGCTCAAGCTCTCTTATATTCCCGGGCCAGTTATAGTTCATAAACATTTTTTTAACATCTTCGGAGACAGCCGTAATTTCCTTGTTCAGCTTCTGATTTAATTTTTTCAGGAAGTGGTCCGTAAGCAACGGAATATCTTCTCTCCTCTCCCTTAACGGAGGCAGGTTTATTTCAATTACCTTCAGGCGGTAGTAGAGGTCTTCTCTGAATTCGCCTTGCCTGACTTTTTCAGAGAGGTCATGATTCGTAGCGGCAATTACCCTAACGTCTGCCTTAAGCGTTCCGGAGTCTCCAACCCGCTCAAATTCTTTTTCCTGGATTACCCGTAACAGTTTAAGCTGTATTACCGGTGATATATCACCTATTTCATCCAGGAGGATAGTTCCGCCGTCAGCTTTCTGGAACCTCCCGATTTTATCCTGAACAGCTCCGGTGAATGCGCCCTTGATATGGCCGAAGAGTTCGCTTTCAAGAAGGTTTTCGGATAATGCCGAACAGTTTACCTTTACGAGCGGTTTGTTGCTGCGGCTTCCCTTGTAATGCAGGGCATCTGCGACAAGTTCCTTTCCTGTGCCGCTTTCGCCTGTAATAAGGACTGTTGTCTGAACATCCGCAAGGTCTTCTATCAATGAATATATTTTCTGTATCTTGTCGCTTTTGCCTGTTATATTGTAAAACTGCCTGCGCTCTCCGAGATCGCGTTCAAGGTCATTCAGGTGAGTTTCGTCCGTGACGACCAATACCGCACCTGAGAAATTCCCGTGATTGTCCAATAATGGAGAAACAGCGATGGACACGACCTGTCCCTTATGGGTTTTGGAGCATTCAAATCGCGGCACCTCAACCGGATGTTTTTTCCCGATGGTTTCCTTGAGCGCTTCAAGACATCTTTCGCATCCTATTTCCGAAGAATTGAATATCTTGCCGATTATGCCTCCGGAGAAACCGCAAATATTTCCGGCGGCCTTGTTTACTGCAACAATTACAAGCTCTTTATCTACTGTGATTATGGCATCCTTTACGCTTCTGAAGATGGCCTCGAGATTTGAGTGGTATTTTTCTTTTTCATCATTCAGCGCCTTATGTTTTAAAGCCATGCCGGTTGAATGAAGCAACGCCTCCTGCGAGACCGGTTTGGTAATATAATCAAAGGCCCCGAGCCTGAGGGCATCAGATACAGTCTCTAGATTAGGATATCCGGTCATCATGACAACAGGACAGCCGGGGTTCTTCTCCTTTGCCTTCTGGAGGATGTCAATCCCGGTCTTGTCCCCAAGGATAATATCGGCAAATATTACGTCATAATCGCCTTCTCCAATTTTTGCCATTGCGCTTGCGTAGTTTTCAGCGGTATCAACATAATATCCTTCGTCAGAAAGAAAATTTTCAAAGGTAAATCTTATGCTTTCCTCATCATCTATTACAAGGACTCTCGGCTTCATTTTCTGTTCCTCTTAACTGCCGCAGGCAGGTCAATTATGATTCTGGTAAATTCTCCTTCAGAGCTTTCTATCTTCAGATTGCCGCCATGGTCGCTGATAATGCCGTGAGTTATGCTTAAACCCAGCCCGGTTCCCTTGCCGCTTGGTTTTGTCGAGAAAAACGGATTTATTACTTTATCAAGTATATCGGCAGGTATGCCTGAGCCTTTATCATAAAATATTATCCGCGCATACTGACGGCCGTCAATTGTTATTTCAGAGCCGGTTATCTCAAGGATTTTATCCTCATGCTGCTCCTGGTATTTTTGATTCAAGGCATAGCGTGCATTATTTATTACATTCAGGAAGACCTGCTGGATCTGCTGGGAATTTGCAATTATTCCCGGCAGGTCTTCAGGCATATTTATCTTCAGTTTTATGCTCTCCTTCAGTATCTGAGCCTCGGTAAGCAGAAGCGCGTCACGCAATATCCCCGGGATAGTATAGACGCTTTTTTCTTCTGTTCTTTTTCTGGCAAATGAAAGGAGACTTTTCACAATGGTTGCAATGCGGTCGCCTTCCTTTATAATCCGGTTGGCAATTTCGTTTTCCCTGCTTTCTTTTTCTATTTTGTTGGAGAGTATCTGCGCATAATTTATAATGCCGTTTAAAGGGTTATTTATTTCATGGGCCACACCTGCTGCCAGTTCTCCCAGAGAAGCAAGATGTGCTGTGTGCATGGCCTCAGCCTGCAACAGCACTTTATCTGTTACGTCGATAAGGCTGAAAACCAGTCCCTGCACATTACCGCCGGCATCTTTTATAGGTTGAAGGCTCCAGTCCCAGTATGTTATTCCGCGGTCCGGATGTTCCGCATATTCGAAAGACCTGGCATATGCAAAATAGGGTTCTCCTGTTGCCGCAACTTTTCTGAAGATTGCCTTATTTTCTTCATTTGGATATAAATCAAAGTGATTTTTCCCTATGAAAAATTCAGGCTCTTTTTTGTCTGCCTCTGCATACAGGCGGTTTACGCGGATAAAATTGAATTCAGGGTCCATATACGCTATCATTACATGGATGTTCGAAAATACCTTCTCGAGAAGTTCATTACTGTACCGGACATCATCCTCGATATCGAATCTGTAAATAGCTTCTCCGATTATCGGGGTTATTGACTCAATGGACTCAATAATCTTGGAAGGGACCATGCCTTCTCTCTCATCTGCGATGTGGATGGCGCCGAGGACTTTTTTCCCGTAGCGGATAGGGATAATGGACACAGACATAAAACCGTTTCGGATGCAGGTGCCTCTGAATCTCGCTCTTTCCGCCTCAGTCAAGCTTGCCACGAATTCCAGTGTGTTATTAGAGTAGAATGAACCTGCGGGTGTCAGAACAGCCTTATCCTGCGGGTCCGGTTTTTCCGTAATTACCCTGATGCAGGCGCACTGGTCATTGTTAATTGAAAGGAAATTCTCTATCTCCCAGAACTCTTTACTGAAGCCCGTGTATGACTCATACGGAATATTGCCGTGTTCATCAAGCATCCTGATTCCAATACAGCGGCAGCTGCTCCATTCCCTCAGCAGTATTATAATTGAGTCGAGGTATTCCTTGCGCGTAAATGTCTCCGAAAATAATTTCAATAAAGAATTATTTAAAATTATCTGGCTCTCTGCCTCCAGCCGTTTTTTCTCATTGGCCATGGAATCTATTGCAAAAGATATATCCTCGACTAAAGAAGACAGGAGGTTTATTTCCTCTCTGGTAAAAAACTGCGGCTGACTTGAATATATAGTGAGGGAGCCGATGACTGCGGAACCGGCTCTGAGCGGAAAAGCTGCTGAAGAACGGAACCCGTGCTTAAGGGCATTTTCGCGCCATGGAAACATCAAAGGGTCATGTTCTATATCACTGCATATGAAATATTTTCCCTCACGAATTGACCTGCCTGTAGGCCCCCTGCCTTCAGGCACATCAGCCGCAACGATTTTTATAGCATCAAGATAATTGCCTGTGTCTCCAAATCTTGCGACAGGTTTTACTTCCAGCGTTTCAGAATCCGTAACCCCTATCCATGCCATTTTGAATAAACCGTCTTCGACCGCTATTCGGCATATCTCTTGGTATAATTTTTCAGGCTCGTGGATACGGACGATGGCCTCATTAACCTTGCTGAGCACAGAATAGAGGCGGTTCATACGTAATATATTTTCTTCCGCCTGTTTGCGCTCTGTGATGTCGATGCCCATCTCGAGGATAAGTGTTGAGCCGTCAGTGTCAATGAAGGGGAAGTCACGAATGAAATAATTGCGTCCGTTAGGGCCTGTCCATTCCCATTCGTGCGGTTTGTTGGTTTTCAGAACCCGATAAGTTTCGCAAATTTCACAGGGCTCGCTGCGTTCAAACAGAAACTCAAAGCAGCGCCTGCCGTGAGACTCGCCGAAGAGCTCGCGGAAAATACGGTTGGCAAAGCGCACATGATAGTCAGGCGTCAATAGTATGATGTAAGCAGGCAGAGTTTCAAGAACGTCGTAGAATCGCTGCCGTTCAATAACCAAATCCTTTGTCCTGTCTTCGACTCGAGACTCTAACTCGTTTTTTGATTTTTGTAAGGCCTTCATTAGCTGGCTGTTATGAAGCGAAATCGCTGCAAGTTCTCCGAATGTTGTTGCTATGCGCGCATCATTTTCTGTAAAACCTCCGGTCTTATTTGCAAGACCAAGCAGGCCGATTACCTTTCCCTGAATCACTAATGGCGCAAACAGGACGTTTCCAAGTTCCGTGTGTCCCTCCGGCATGAACTTCACCCACTTACTGTGAGAAAAATCGTTCTCAAGCACTGCCTTGGCGGTATGGTAGGCTACCTCGCGAAGGCCGCGGATAGGCATCGGCAAAGAAGGGTCAACAGTGCAGGGAAGGCCGCCTGAATCCAAAAACAAAACTTCATTTTCTGTTCCATCCTCTGACAAAAGCGCAACATATCCTGCTGTTGCCCCTATCAAGTTCTTGCATGAATCAAAAATATTTCTGGCAGTTTCCTTGAATTCGTGCTGCTCAAGTACAGCACGTGAAGCTGCAAGCAGAGCAGAAACTTCAGCCTGGCGCTGCTGCGATGCAGCAAGTGCAAGCCTGAGTGCTTCCTCCGCCTGCTTGCGATTAGTGATTTCAAGTGAATAGATACGGATGACATTGAACTGAGGGGGAAGATGAATGGTCTCGCCGAAGACCTTGTCCTTTATGTTTATTTCGCGATATAACGTCAGTTCTTTTTTTTGCTTTGAGCTTTCCAAAATTACGTTTAGGTCCTTAGGCAAGAAAACATTGGCTTCTTCTTTATCCATTCCCATACTTTCCAGAATCCTTTGAGTTGCAGGATTGCAGAAGGTAATATTTCCGGATAAATCAATTTCTATAACCGGGTTTGGATTTAACTGCGGGAACGATGCAAGATGTTCGATTTTTCCCTCGCTCTTTTTGCGTTCGGAAATATCGCTTAATGCCGTCCTGCAGTAGACATCGTTTCTATCACTGCCTTTTATCGGTATGCTCTGGAGGTGCGCATAGAATCCGGAGCCGTCTTTTTTTCTGAGCCTGATTTCGCATGTCTGAGGGGTATGTTTTTTCAGGACTTCGCTACAGTGGGAATGAAAAACATTTCGGTCATCCTTGTCAATAAAAGACGAAAACAGCCTATTGAATAAATTACTTCTGCTGACGCCCAACAGATTTGCGCCTGTAAGGTTTACTTCAAGTATCAGGCCGTTCTTATTGAATGTAAAATAGCCGATAGGAGAAAAGTCGTACAGATCCGAATACTTGCTGCGTGACGCTTCGAGTTCATTCTGGGCGCGGCGAAGTTCTTCGTTCTGCATCTCCAGTTCGATCTGGTGGGTCCCGAGTTCATGGGCAAGTTGCCGGACATCTTTTTCAGAGAGTTCGTCAAGCCTGTCGGTCTGCTTCTTCAGTCTTTTTTCCGCCTTTTTACGAAGGGCGGCAATGCCTTTTGGTTCAGGTTTTGATTTTCTTGTTTTATTGCTTTTTCTGGTTTCCTTTTTTTTCATCCACTTTAGCCGTTCTGTCATTGCGGCTTGCCCCGTGTGAAACTTCGTTTCTATCGGGGCTTGTCCGTAATCCTTCTCTTCTTCAATTCTTCCAGTTCATCAAGCGATTTCTTTGCGCATTCAGGACAAAGGCCATGGGTGAATTCAGCTTCTGAGTGTTTCTTGATATAAACTTCTATCTGGTTCCAGTATCCCTTGTCGTCCCTTATCTTCTTGCATGAAGCGCAGATAGGCAGCAGCCCGCTTAATTGTTTGACTTTGGCCAATGCCTCTTTGAGTTCAAGGATAAGTTTTTCCCGCTCTTCCTCAGATTTTTTACGTTCGGTGATGTCTTCAATTGCAAGCAGTATCATCTGAGGTTCGTTCTCTTCCCTGTATATCTGGCGCGCATTGAGCAGAAGATTTCTCTGCTCTATCCCCGGGATGTCGTAATTAATCTCAAAATCACTTATGAAAGTGTTTTTCGGCAGAATATCTTCAAGCAGTTTCCTCAGAGGCGGGATGTTCCATTGGTTGTTTGCCAAATCATAGAGGAGTTTATTTTCTGTTTCTTCAGGCGTTATCTGAAATTTATCATAGAAGGAATGGTTTGAGGTTATTACTTTCATCTCGGCACTGAGGACAACCAAAGGCTCTCTCACTGTCTCAACAATGGAATGGGCATAATCGTAGGCTTCCTTGAGGCGGATGGAACTGAGCTTAATATCATTGATATCAACTATTGTAATCAGCACCCCGTCGATCCTGTTATCAAAAGTCTTATACGGCTTTATCGATATTGAATACCACCGGCCGTCCATGTCCCTGATCTCCCGTTCTTTTATGACGAGGGTATCAATAACATCGAGGATCAGTTGTTTAAGGTCAGGCACATCTATATTGTGCCTGACATCGGTTATTGGACGGCCAATATCCGATGAGATGAGGTTCAGCATCTTGCCTGCAGAGGGGTTGAACCGCCTTATCTGAAGTTCATTCCCAAGCAGGATAAGGGGTATCTCAATGCCTGAGAGTATATTAAGCAGGTCATTATTAATATGTATCATTTCTTCGTTGCGGTTCTGAAGTTCTTCGTTGACTGTGGTGAGTTCTTCATTTGTAGACTGGAGCTCCTCCTTGGCTGTTTCAAGCTCCTCGTTGATGCTCTGCATCTCCTCATTGCTTGACTGAAGCTCTTCATTCAATGCCATAAGCTCTTCATTGGCGGCTTCATGCTCTGAGGTTACTGACTTTAAAAGCTCTTTTGATGCGGCATTCTCGTGTCTTAACCGTAAAACCTCTTCAGTTTCAGCCTGCTTTTGTGTTTTAGCAGTCCGAAGACCTTTCTTTGATTCAGTCACCGGCTGCAGAGCGGATTCCTCAAATAAAATCAAAAAAAAGTGTTCTTTTGCAGCAGGGTCTTTGAACGGGATTACCTCAATATTTATGTCTTTGAAATGTTTATTATGCCTGATACGCAGTCCTTCTTTTCTTACCGCTGCATTATCTTTTTTTGCCTTGTGGATTGCAGTGCGAAGCTCTACTGTAAGCCCTTCACGCACCATTTTCATCAGGTTTAAGCTCGCCTCTCCTGGCTCATGTTCAAGATACGGGCTGGTATATCCCCGGAACTGGATAATCTTCATCTCGTCATTAATGACAACCCCTGCAGGACTGTACCTGCCAAGGACTATATTGTCTGCCTTTTTCAGAATATCACCTACGCTCAGGACGTGTCCTTCCGGTTTTTTAGCGCTGCCCGCCTTTTCTTTTGCATAATCTTCCGGAGCCTGTTCAAAGTGAAGCCGAGTTAAAGAAGATTTCTTGGAATAAATCTTGTTCTTCTTGTCAAGGAGAGAGAAAAGGCTTGAGAATTCGCCGATGCTTTCTGATGTCCCGAGCATGAGAAAACCTCCCGGATTAAGGGCATAATGCAGTATTGGAAGCGCTTTTTTCTGGAGCTCAGGCCCGAAATATATCAACACATTCCTGCAACTGATTAAATCTATCTTTGAAAAAGGAGGGTCTTTCACAAAATTTTGTCTTGCAAATATGCATATCTCGCGTATTGGCTTGCCTATCTGAAAACCGCCCTCTGTTTTTACAAAGAAACGCCTGAGCCTGTCCGGAGAGACGTCTTGTGAAATGCTTTCAGGATAAATCCCTTTGCGCGCTTTTTCAACGGCTGCATCGTCTATATCTGTTGCAAATACCTGGATGGGCCTTGTAATTTTCTTGTCGCCCAAAAATTCAAGAATACACATTGCAATGGAATATGCCTCCTCTCCTGTTGCGCATCCGGGGACCCATATCCTGACAGGTATATCTGATGATGCATTTCCTGCAATCTGAGGGAATACAGTGTTTTTTAAAACATCGCAGGTTTCAGGCTCCCTGAAAAAGGATGTGACATTGATGAGTATGTCCTCATAGAGCAATTCGACTTCAGAAGGTGTTTCTCTGAGATATTTTATATAGTCCTCTATCTTTTCTATCTTATGCAAAAGCATGCGGCGCATAATCCTCCGCCTGATGGTTGAGCGTTTGTAATATGTAAAATCAACGCCTGTGGCAGCGCGCAGCAGTATAAATATCTTGCTTAAACTATCATCTCTTTCCGGAGTTAACTCTTCTGCTGCATCGGTTTTAACGAGTGACAGATATGGATGCCTGTTGATTCTCAGGAGTTCTGCGGCAATCTTATCAGGAGGCAGTATAAAATCCACATGGCCTGTTGCAATGGCGCTGTGGGGCATGCCGGCGTATTTTGCAGATTTTTCATCCTGAGCCAGAACAATTCCTCCTTCTGCCTTTATAGCCCTTATCCCCTGAGAGCCGTCAGAACCTGTGCCTGACATGATTATGGCTATTGCCTTGTTCCCCTGATCTTCTGCCAATGACTGCAGAAAAGAATCAATCGGCATATGCTGGCCGCGGGCCTCTGGCCGCGGTAAAAGATGAAGTGTGCTGTGCAGTATTGCCATTTCAGTGTTCGGAGGAATAATATAAACATTGTCAGGTTCCGCTATCATGCCGTCCTTCACCTCTCTGACATGCATAGAGGTCACCTTTGAAAGAAGCTCGGTCAGTATGCTTTCATGTGTTGCTGCGAGATGCTGAATAAGCACAAAGGCCATGCCGCTGTCAGCAGGCATGTGGCTGAGAAATTGCTGGAATGCCTCCAGCCCTCCTGCAGAAGCGCCGATGCCGACAATATAAAAATTATTTTTTTTGTCCTCACTTGATTTTGTAGTACGTTCCGGCCCCCCGGTTATTTTCTGGGGAATTCGGGAAGGATTTTGCTCCTTGTTTTTTTTAGTGTCTTTTTTATTTTGGGCCATTTTGTTTACTCCTTCCTCATAATGTGCCGGTTATTGTTTTGAAACGGCTTAAACAGGCAGGAGCAATAAGTATCATAGCAATAAGTCCATGAGGCAAGTGATTTTTTATTCATAATTCCCATGATTTTTATTTAATGTAGTTTATACCAAGAAGCTTGGCCTTAACAAGATGATAACGCAGGGTTTGATATGGCCTTATCTTTTCTTCGAGAACAGCCTGTCTATGGATATAAGCCCGCCGCCCGTAAATAGAAGGGCCAGACAGATGCCGGCAACAAGTATATGAAACTCAAACCCCTCTCCTTTCTGCTGTCCGAACCAGTTCATAAAAAAGCCGTTCTTGACATGGTTCATATATGCACATACTGACATCGCTGTTCCTATGCCGAGTGCCGAGGGCCTTGTAAGGAAACCGAATATGAGGCCGAGTGAGCCGAAGAATTCTATGAACATCAAAAGGAGGGTCATCCAGAACGGAAAATGAAGGCCGGAAAAAATCTGGATTGTTTTTTCAAAGCCCGGCCCACCGTACCAGCCGAGTACCTTCTGGCTCCCATGAGCGAACATCACGGCGCCAAGCGCAAGTCTTAGAAATAGTGGAGAAATACTGTTGTCTGTCCTTGATATGAATTTAAACATCAGGATGGAACCTCCTGTTTTGCATGAATTTCATGCGGGTCTTTTTCAAAGCGGAAAATCTTGCCGCAAATGCACCTGAACTCCTCATTGCCCAGATCCGTAAAAGGGGAATCTGACTCTCCGAGCTTATACCCCTCATCGTCTCTTTTGCAGGAAGGGCATACTATTATGTCGTCAAGGCAGAGGCCTGTGCACATTGTTTTATGACTATTTCTTCCCTTTCTTTTTCTTCTTTACAACCTTTTTCTTTGTGGTTTTCTTTTTTGGCGCCTTTTTTTTAGGCTTTGATTTTTTCGCGGCAGATACCCCTTCCATCTCTATACCGCAGCAGTAGAGCGGGCTTAACTGTGTTTCCGGCATTTCTGTAACAACAACCTCGCAGCCGCACTGGCCGCATTCATAAGTTACTATCTTTGCCATAACCGTTCCTCCTTTTTTTGATTTTAAACACATTATAACAGCATTATTTTCTTTGTCAAATTTATAAAGGTGATATGCGCAGTCAGGGCCTATCAACCCCATCAAGGATTTATAGCGGAGCCTTATTTTACCTTCAAGGATGAGCCTCCGGTATAATCCCCTCAGGCGGATATCTTCTGCATGCGGATTCTTAAATGAGGTTCTCTTCATCGTCTGTAACGCCTGAAATCATCATCGTCTGAAAGCTGTTTTTCTACAGAGTGCAGCAGCTTTATTACAACCTTCACCTTGCCCTCCCTGAGCCAGTAGGTAACATCGAGGGCATCAGATACGCCAAAATCAAGAGGCAGATATAATGGCCTGAGTTCATACCCTATAGTTTTTCCCTTCCTGTCCATTATTCTGCGTAATTGGGCGCTCCGGAAGGAACGGTGCCGGCTGATAAAGGTTTCTGCATCATGCAGGGCATCCTTGACTGATAAGCCTTTTTTTATTCTATAGTCAAATTCAGGCGCGTAAGGCTCGAATGTGTACCGGTCGCCTTCCAGGTCAAAAACAGCGATTGTCTCTATATCGCTTGAATGACGGCCTCCGTAGAGTATCAGGGTGAAGACGCCTGTGATATCAGCAGCCTTTGCAGGCCTGGTTTTAAGGGCTGTTTCAGCGGCAAACGATGAAGGGGCCGCGATGCCTGAGGCTGCCGCAAATAAAAGTATAAGGAGATAAAAAATATGCTGCATGTTCTTTGTTTATTCAGAAACTTGCTTTAAATTCTCACACGCATATTGATTTCCTTTTTCGCAGGCCTTCTTGAAATCAGCAGCTGCCTTTCTTAGGTAGGCAACGCCGCGGGAAAAGTATGCATCGCCATAATTCGGCAGGATGCCAAGGGCCTTGTTATAGTCCTCAATAGCATTATCATGCTGCCCCTTTTTTGCATAGGCCACGCCCCTGTTATGATAGGCGGCGGCAAAATCAGGTTTGAGCGCAACAGCCTTTGTTTCGTCTTCAATAACATCGCTGTATCGCCCTTTCTTATAATAGGCAAGGCCCCGCAGGTGGTATATCTCGGCATCATTAATCTTCAGCTCCATAGCCTTGCTGTAATCTCCGATAGCCTCGTCGAATTTTTCTCTTTTGTAGTAGGCCTGAGCGCGGTTATAGTAGGCCTCGGCAAAATTCGGATTTATTGAAAGGGCCTCGGAGTAATCTTTGATTGCACTGTCAAACTCGGTTTCATTAAAATGGGCGTTTCCTTTATCGAGATAGAGCTGAGGATCTGCACCCTGCGCTATAAGGGAGTTCCATGCGACAATTAGATAAAACGATAAAAAAATAATTCCAGGGTTTTTCATGGTTAACTCCTTTAATCAATTTTACCGATGTGTTTTAAAACCGCCTTTAATAAAGAGGCGCTGTGGCCAAGCTGCACGTATGCCTCTTCCCTTGTCATGTCCCTGTTTTCTTTCCTTAGTTTATGCCCCAGCGTTCTCGATATATTGGCTATCCTGGCAATTTCCCCTGCAAGGTCTTCTTCAAAATGGCCGGGCCTCAGGTTAACCGGATATATGTTTTTTTCTATCAGGCTGATATTTTTCAGGACTTCATTTTCCACAATCCCGTCATTGATGATATGACGAGCTTTATTAAAGGTGTCATAAGGGGTGTTATGTAAAGGCTGGGATAAATCGCCGATATAATGAGCGCAGAAGGCAACATGATATTCAGGGTATTTGCCTGCCTCCACAGTTTTTTCATATTCACGCAGAGAGGCAATAATTGCTCCGTATAAATGCCCTTCGCTGTCTTTCGGGCTGTTGTACCTGCTTATCTGGGCAAGCACCATCTCGGCTGTGACCGGGACCTCTTTTTCATTATCGAAATAATGGTTGTGCCTTTCGATGAAATCCGCTTTTATCTTTGTGATGTCAGGGCCTGCGGCATTGTACCATCTGCTGTAACCCGCGGCCTTTGCTACTGCAAGGTGTGTCTCGTCATGCCATCCGGAAGCAGCGCTCAGGTTAAAAAAAAGGAATAGCGCCAGGGAAAAAATAATTGATTTGACGCGCAGGTTTTTCATAACCTTATTTTAACTAATCTCCCCCTTCTTCTTCCACTAATTGCCACTCTGCATATCCCTCTTTTCTCTCTGCAAGGGTTTTGCCCTTTAATACGATTTTTTTTGTTAATGGGTGCGTCCTGACCCTGATATAGGCCCTCACAATGTTCGCGACCGCGGCTTCCTGAAAAACAAGCTCAGTGCCGTCCTGAAATTTTATTGTGGTCCTGAGATGCCTGTGCCCTTCCGGTATCTCGGCAATCAATTCTTTTATGTCTTCATTCCTGATAATCATTTAAGGCCTTAGCATCAGACAGGCTGAGTACCGTTCCTTAATCTTTCAGCATTAAACATTTTTAATTGTTTTAGCATCTCTTCTTCTGACAGGACACCAAGCTTGACAAGCGCCTCTCCAAAATAGACGTAGTCATCTTTTTGTTCCTTGAGCAGTTCCTTAATCTGTGCTTCTGTTAAGAGGCCGTCTTCGAGCGCTATCTCTCCGAATTTCTTTAATTCCTCTTCCTGCTTAATGAGAACTTTATCTATCTCTTCCTCTGTAAGCCAGCCTTTTTTCTTTGCAATATGCCCTATCTTTGCATTATGCCTTATCTGCATAATCCTTGCGTTAATAGTATCTTCTAATGTTATAAGGCCCTTCTTGCGCAGGTATTGGCCAAATAGTATATTTCTCACTGACATGCCACCCCGATTTTTAATTATGACTAATTTTATACCATAAAAGCCGCTTTTTTAAATAGGAGGCAGGCTTTATTTGGTGACAATAGAGTCATGATAACCCCTGGTGAATCAAAAAATTATGCTACAATATAACCGGTATGTTTACAGAGATTATTGACAGCCTTATAGCCTTAGTCAAAGGCAATCTGGCAGTTTCTATTGCTGCCGGGTTGATAATCCTTTTTATTGCCTACAGGAGCTTTAAGTTTTTTTTTAAGGCCCTCGTTATCTTAGCTATTGCAGGGGTGGTGCTCTATCTGATACTAAGCATGGCTGCAACAGGGAGCGCCAAAAAGCAAACGCTTCATGAGAGGTCTTTGCCTGAAAATATCACGCCATTGCACTTGAGGCTGTGAACAGGGGAAGTTTTTTTGAATTAATCCAATCCAATCGCCTTGCGGAACTTCTTCCAGCCGTCTTTTAAAAAATCTCTTGCTTTGTAGAGAGCCCCCTTTATGCCCTCACGGATCTTTTCCATGGCGCCTTTAACTTCTTTTGTATCTTCTTTTGCCTTTTCCTTTATATGCCCGGCATCTTCTTTAATTTTTTCCTTTAAGTCCTTAGAGGCTTTTTTGGTTTTAGCCGCGGTCCTCTTAAGATTCTTTTTGCTATGCTCTTTTTTTGTCTCTGCAGGCTTGTCCTCTGCAAATACAGGAGAGATTAAGGCGAAGATAAGGAAAAAGCACAGAATGGTTTTAGAGATTTTCATTTAATAATACCCTGAATAACTTAGCCGCCTATAATGGAACGGTCTTCCTCATATGCCTCGGATATCTCCCGCTTTGTTGCAGGATAAGTCACAGAATTCCATTTATCCCCGAAATGACGGGAAATCATGTTCAGGGCAGCCGGGTCGTCAGTGTCAATCACAAAGAATATTTTCAGCGGAGATATTCCTAATACCTCATAACGATTTATTGATTTACACCTGTCCTGGAAAATCTTCTCTTTCCCTTCTCTTATCCACTGTTCCCTTTCGCGGTTAATTTCTACCTGGGATGTGCCCTCTTTGGCGTCAAAAACGGAAACATATAACATTTTGCCTTACCTCCTTCCTTGATATAATGATAGGACAATTAGCAGGGTTTGTCCATAAGAGAAGCCTGGGATTATCATGCAATGCGTGAAAAGTCAAAAGACCGGGGTTTACTTTTGATTTCTGCGCTGTGGTGCTATCGGGCTTTGGCACTTCCTTTTGCCTGCTGTCTTGCATGATAAAGCCTTTCAGTGAATCCGCCTTCTTCAAGGAACTGTTTTTCGAGTTGCCGCAATTGCTGATCAAGAAGGTAGTTTGCCTGATGGATCAGGCAGATTAAGGTGTTAGCAGAGACTTCTGGAGGCGAAGCCTCCAGATAGGTCTTATAAGTCGTATAAGACCTATTCTTTTCATAAGCAAGCTTTCTGATTGCCTGCGCCTCCGGATGGCCTTTCTCCCAGAGGGGAAGCTCTTTTTGGCGCAGAAAATCATTGTAGTCAAGCAATAGCTCTTCGAGGCTGGCGCGGGCAATGCCGATGAGTTTCAACTCGGTTTTCTTTGAAGTGCCTGAGGCCATGCTGCCCTCTGCAATGTTTTGCTTTCCGCTTCTGGCAGCCTGCACCATCTGGTCATGCGTGCGCGAGCGTTTGCTGATAAACCTGTCGCAGAATACCACTGTGGCGTCATAAATGATTTCTGTGGCCTGATAAGACTTCAGATTGCGGTATCCGCCGTAAGGAGGGATTAGATTTGGTTTTTCATCTTTCTTGTTTATCATATTGTCCCATTTGCCCTGTCCGTCCTATCCCTCCGGTCTCCTCGCAATGCCAAAGCCAGATCCTCCAGTTCCTCCATTTTCGGGCGGTGGATAATCATTGCTGCTGCGCTGATTGCAGTTAACATATAGAGGCTCTGGAAATCTTTTCCCAAAAAATAAAGCAGCAGTCCATAGATGGCAATGCTTTCTGCCAGCGCAAGGGAAATGACTGTGACGGATGCATATTTGGCAGTTGCAGGGTGATTTCCTGCTCCTGGCATTGCGCGGTCAGGAGTTTGCGTTGTCCTGGCGCCGGACTTCAACATTTTTTTTCTTATAAATGGGATGATAGCAAACTCAACGATTGCAACGGCATATAATACATTTCTTAAAACAGAGAACACATCAGGGGCGAGGTCTTGCATTTTTATCTGGTCACCGACCATATGGGCTACGATGATATAAATGCCCAATGAGGCAAACATCGCACCCCATATTATCCAGATGACCTTCATCCCGTTATCTAACACGTTATCAGAGTTCCACGGGCTTGCCCGTGGGTGAATGATGTCCGGAGATATTTTGGTATACTGATGCATTGTGGAGAACCGTTTATCA
>WPIF01000038.1 GCA_009773185.1 Nitrospirota bacterium
GGGCATGGAAGAGAAGCTGAAAAAAATCTTCTCTCTGTATTATAAAAAACACCTTGAGTCAACGAGCCTTCGGTAACATTTTATTATGAGGCAACTGGTTGGCAGCCCTATCAAAAAATATCAATCCACACCTTTATTGCTGTGGCGGAAATTATAAACGCTAAAAGCCATCTGAGAAATTCTGTTTTGGTCCTTTTACCGGCAAAACTGCCTAATTGTGCCGAAAGGATTGCCCCCAACACCAGAGGCGCTGCCATGCGAAAAGGGACCTGGCCTGTTGCCGCCTTTCCGATTAACCCTGCCGTGGCAGAAAAAAGCCCTATTGCAAGTGTGCTTCCAAGAGCAACCCTTAGAGGAATTTTAAGAACATAAAGAAGTGTCGGAATCATTATAAAAGCGCCTCCCTGCCCCACAAGGCCGACAAGAAAACCAAGAAAGATGCCTGTTATTATTGCTGTTGTTTTGTGGAAGCTGACCTTGTCTTCTGTAAGTTCATCTTTTGCGTAACTTCTCGGGATAAACATCATAATTGAGGCAAGCAAGGCCAGCGCCCCAAAGACAAAAAGCAGGGGCTTGTCAGGCACTGCCTTTGAGACAAATGCTCCTGTGAGAGACGACAAAAATAAAGACAGGCCGAGCGTAAGCACAAGGGATTTATTCACAAGGTTATGCTTATTATAAAAAAGCATGGCTGCGCATGATGCAAAAAACCCCTGTATCATGGTCAGGCCTGTAATGCTCTTTACTGCAATTCCTTCAAAGCCGAGAAATGGCGGCACATAAAGCAAAAGCGGGAACATGATAATGCCGCCGCCAATTCCCAGCAATCCTGACAGAAATCCGATTGATGCGCCTACAGAAAAAAGAAAAATAAAAAAAGCTAAAGACATCTATTTTTCCACAAATACTTTTTTGTCGCTTTTTATATTCTCAGAAAGCACATCGCCTATGTGGGCAGCTAATATATTCTCTTTCTGCAGGGCTCCGACAAGCTTATCCTTTCTTTCCTGAGGAACGAAGATAAGAAGGCCGCCTGATGTCTGTGCATCATTCATCATAACCTGTTCGGAATCAGTTACGCCCTTTGACCATTCGATTATCGGGTTATAGATTTTAAGATTCCCAAGCGTTCCACCCGGAGCAATATCCCTTTCAGCAAGCCTTACAGCTTCATCAAAATAAGGCACACGGCTTGAATAAAGCCGGGACTGGCACTTGCTTGCATTGAGCACTTCACTCAGATGCCCTATAAGGCCGAAACCTGTTATATCCGTTGCTGTGCTTACTCCAATCTCAAGCATTATCTCGCTTGCTCTTTTATTCAGCGCTGCCATTGATGAAGTGAGTTCTTCGATTACAGCATTACTGCACATCCCTGCCTTAATGCCTGTGGAAACAATCCCTGTGCCTATTTTTTTTGTGAGAATAAGCGCATCCCCGGGCTTTGCCTTTGCATTGTCGAGAATCTTATCAGGGTGAATAAGCCCCAGGACAGCATAACCGAATTTAGGCTCCTTGTCTTTGACTGTATGCCCGCCTATGACCGACACTCCGGCTTCTTTCATCTTGTCAATGCCGCCCTGCATTATCTGCCTGATATACGGAAAGAATTTCGAATCACTGGGCAACATTGCCATGTTTAAAGATGCTATTGCCCTGCCTCCCATTGCATAAACATCTGACAATGAGTTCGCAGCAGCAATTGCTCCGAATGAATAAGGGTCATCAACTATCGGCGTAAAAAAATCAGTTGTAAATACAACAGCGACATCATTCGTGATCTTATACACACCAGCATCATCGGAGTTGGATGAACCCACTAAAACATTAGGGTCTGTTAAAGCTGGCAGCTGCCCCAGAACCTGGGACAGGTCCGAAGGACTGAATTTTGCCGCTCAACCCGCGCAGCTTGAAAGGCTTGTTAATTTTATCTCTTCCATTGTTACACCTCCCCTTTCCTCGTCATTCCGCACTTGCATACGGCTCGGAGAGCTACTGAATCCATGAATTTAGAGAACAGATGTAATTCCACTGAGCAATAATACCAGCATTCCCAGGCAAAAATTTACTCTCACCAAATTCAGAGAGCATTTCTGTAAAGATGTTTTCCCGGTAACGGATTCCGTTCTCGCAATCTTAGGTGCCAGCATCAGCCCCCTATAAAAATGAATAACAATCATTCCTAAAACTAAAAGATGCTTTAAGGTTAGAGTCAAAGTCCAATTGTTTCCAAAATTTCCAATTCCTATGAATTGTTTATTTAATCCTGTTAATGCAATCCCTGTAACAATCAAGAGAATTATACTATACTTCACCAAGGGAGTAAATCTTCTGGAAACCTCCGCCATGAGCTTGCCTGCCTCTCCCCCTAAAACTTGCCTGGCTGATGGTATTGCGATAAAAAGGATAAAAAATATCCCCCCAATCCATCCAACCGTTGCTGTGAGATGAAGCCAATAAGCTGCCGCCAATATTACCTCTTTCATTTTATCCTCCGTATGATTTTTAAAAAGCAGGGGTAGATTGATTTTGTCAATCCACCCCTTAAAAAAGATTTGCCTATTTTGTCTTCGTAGGCGGAATACAACCGCAGCCGCAGGAGCATTTTGTCCCGCTCTTAACTTCGGACTTTTTTTCTTCAGGCTGTTCTTTGGTCTCTTTTGTGTCTTTTGCCATTGTTATCACCTCCTTTTTATTTAAGTTATTGCTTATTTACTTAAGTAGATGGGTAAAAAAATTTTCCCTATTTTGTTTTTGAACTGTCTCTTTGTCTTCTTTCCAGATTTACCTGTCCACCTAAACAACCGCAGGTGCAAATACGATTGAGTCTTTGCCGGCATTTTTCAAGAGCATCTTTATTCAAAGAATAGTAAATCCAGTATCCTTGCCTTTCGTCTTTCACAAGGCCTGCACTTTTGAGAACCCGCAAGTGCTGGGACACTGCTGATTGTGTTATTCCCAACGCCTCAGCCAAGGCGTTAACGCTCATAGGCTCTTTTTTTAAGCGTTCAACAATTTCGATTCTCTTATCAACCGAAAGAATTTTAAATAAGTCCGCTGATTCCTTCACAAACCACCCTTTCTATTAAGTTTATTAGCATAAACTAATATTAATTTACTCTGATTAGATTGTCAAGTATTTTTTCGATGCCTTTCTTAAAACTCATATCTTATCTGGGCATAAACATTGTCGTTCTTTGCCAGCTGCCCGAACTGGCTCCATTTCTCGCCGCCGCCGAAGATATTGCTTCCGATAGCAGCCCAGATATGGTCAGAGAAGTTATATTTAATTTCAGGGTTTATCAGGTAATCACCTTCGGATGTGCTGTAAAAAGAAACAAGGGAGAGCTTTAAGGTCTGGTGCATTAACATCTGAGTCAGCCTCACTGTGACAAGCTGTCCGATTTTCCTGTCCTTTGGAAGCCCTCCTGGCTGCGCTCTTTTATATTCGGAATAGTTATGCATATATTCGGTAAAATACTGCACCCCTATTGTAAAGTCCTCCCACAATTGCCGCTGATAGCCGATGAGGGCTTTTGTCTGGGAATTAGGCACTGTGTAGTCCTCTCCTTTTCTGTCCTGCCTTGAATCATAATGCCCTGTCTCAAAGCTCACAACTCCGTCCAATGCCCTCCCCTGAAGGCTTGCGCCGTAAACAGAAAGCTTCGGATAATGGAAAGTGATTTTTGTTGTGTTATTCAGGTCATCGGGTATCATATACGGCTTGCGGTAAAAGCCGCGATAGAAATATATTGAGGCATCAGAACCTGCTATATCCCTGTAAGCCCTTGCAGCAAATTCCGTATTCTCAAAATTTGACGCCGGGTCTTTTTCTTCCCTGTTTGTGACGTTCGGCATGGGGTCGAACATATAGAACCTCTTTGAATCGGGATAGTTGTTGGGCTCAAAAATCGGTATGGCAATAAATTCAAACGAGGCAAATTCAGGATATGCCCCGATCTTTAGTCCGTCAACTCCCTTTTTCAGATACTCCATCGGCCTGCCTGAAAAGAACGCTTCATAGTCTTTCGGGAAAACATCGTTTATAAATATGAGGTCACCGACTCCCCAGGTTATAACCTGCCGGCCGGCCCTGATATCCCATTTCGAGGCAGTGGAATCAATATAACCTTCTCTTAATTCCATGTCGGCTTTTCTATCAATGTGATCATAGAAGGCATCAGTCTTTAGAAAGAGGCGGAACGGCTCTTTATTAGCATCAAGCTTTAACTGCACCCTCTCCTCTGCCCACTTGAAGTCCCCGCCGTCAGGATTTGACCTTGTGCCGAGAGAATAATTGCCCTGAAAGAAGCCGTGAAGGGAAACATCAGCTGCGTATGAAAAGGACGGTAAACAGAGAACAGGAAAAAATAATAACAAAAAATAAACGCAAAGCTGGGCTGGATTGAGCCGGAATTCACGGGTCTCGCCGCATAAGGCTGAAGGCGTAGCGGAAGTCTCGCGATGGCGTTTATGAAAAGGCTTGTTCATGGCAATAAGCCTTGCATTAGCATCAAGGTCAGTTTAATTCCGGCGAAAGACAGTCCGGTTTGCGTAATTATGCCTTACTCTATCCATTTCTTCGGCGGCTGCTTAAGGAACCTCTCAGAGAAAAGGCTGTCATCAATGCCGATATTGTAATCAGTTTTTGAATATGATACCTCCGTGGTATGGCCGCTCTGAAGATTCTTCATGCTCCTCTTGGTGATAGTTGGGAAGCCTTTAACATCCTTGATTTCATCTGCGCTAAAGACCTTGTAAAGTTCTCCCCTTTTGTCATAATATTCTTCCTTCAGGGGCAGATTGTTCGCCTTATCTATCCATGAAAGTTTATAACTGTAATCAACGTCAGCAGCCTTTGGGGTACTCTTTATAACATAAGAGTCTTTTCCTCCAAATTTTTCTTCTTTCATAAGGGAGTGCATATCATCCTCAATATCCCTTCCCGAAACATCCTCGTATGTAAAATCAGAGCCTACAAAACTTGATCGTTTATCCTGTGCTGCAATCCTTCTTACCATATTTATTGCCGGGATAAACAACCATCTGTCATCGTCCTTTGCAGGATATTTATAGACCATGAAGGTCATGTCTTTAACATCAGCAGGCTGGAAGAAGTACATGAAATATTTCTGGTTTCCGCCAATCTCCCCGAAATTCTTCCTGAGCATTGTCATTTCCCTTATCCGCTCCTGACCTCCCTTGCTCACGAGCTTCATCATGACACGCGCCTTGAAATCCTTGCCCTGATAAAGAAATGCGGCCTGTGACTTTTTCATGATTTCATCGGCGGTAGCGGCAAATGCGCTGCCAAACAAGGCAAAAGATACTATGACTGCTATAGCAATTATCAAGAACCTTTTCATGTTTTTTCTCCTTTAAACAGCCAGCCCTTCATCAATACAATGAGGGCAGGCATATAGATTATTGTCATTATCGCGCTCAGAAGCATCATGCTAACAATGAATGCCCCAACCGTGATATATGGCGTAAGCGGCGCAAATATCATTACTGCAAATGATGCCGCAAAGAGCACAGCATTGCGAACTATCCCTTTGCCTGGCCGCGCCGCGGTCCAGAGAAGGGCATCGGTTAGAGACTCCCTTTTTGCTTCCTTCAACCTCTGCCTTAAACGGCTGACAAAATGTATCGCAAAGTCAACCGCCATGCCGAGTGACAGACACGAAAGCACGGATATCGGCATATCAAAGTCTTTTCCTGTAAATCCGACAACACCGTATATAAACAGGATAGTGAACAGAAGCGGTGTATATCCGACTATAGCCCATTTCACCGAACGGAAATCATAGGCGAGGATGGCAAAGACAACGATTAAGGCGAGGATAAAACCCCTTACCATGTCCCAGAGCACTTCATGGTTCCAGACAAGGTTGAAGTATGCTATTCCGGCGGGCTTCATGTTCATCGGAGTCTGGTTCGCTTTTTTATATTCATCTACAGCGTTAATTACATTCTGCATGGCTTTGGCATCCCAGGTCTTGAGCTGCACCCATATGTTTGCCCTTCTGAAAGGGTAATCAACGACATTGTCCAGGTCAGATGGCTTTGCAGACATTGAAAACAGGAAGATATATTGTCCGATCATCTCCTTTGTTTCTGGAACAGCATCATATTTTGGGTCATTATCATGCAGAACCCGGTTTATCCTCTTCACGTAATCAACTACCGAAGTGGTTTTCCCTACCACAGGGAGCTTTTCAAGGTGTCTTTGAAGCCCCTCGATGTACCGCATTGCCTCAGGGGTTTTAATATAGTCGTCATCCTGAGCAAGCGCGACAACATAACCCACTGACGTTCCGCCAAGTGCCTTATTTATGACTGTATCCGAAATGCGCACATCACTGTCTTTTTTAAACCATTCAACAAGATTGTTGTTGACCTTTGTTTTTGATATTCCGATGACAGCGAGTACGAATAGAATAAAACCTATGGCAACAGTCAGCGCAGGTTTGTACGTACCGAATCCTGCAAGCTTTTTAAGAAACTGTGATGTCCTGTCTGTGCCGATGTCTTCAGCATGAGCGATCTTTTCTATTTTCTCGTCCTTCACAAAGGTAAACATTGCAGGTATGAAGCTGAAGCTGAGAATTCTCAGGGCAACCGTGCCGAAAGCAATGAGTCCGCCGAAGACTTTAACCGGTATTATGTTCATAAAGAGAAGCACTGCAAATCCTGCTGCTGTTGCAAGTGCGGTATTGCGCACAGGTCTGCTCACGGCATGCATCGTTTCGATGATAGCTTTTTTCTTGTCCTTTGTCTCCCTGTAGCGGAAATAGAATTCGTTGAAGATATGCATGCTGTCTGTCGCAATAGCCATCAGGAATACAGGCGCCATAGAGCTCATGATGTGGATGGGAAACCCAAGACCGATAAGAAGCCCCATGCTCCAGACAATGCTTATCATGGCATCCATCATCAGGGTGATCGAGAGGAAGAGGTCCCTGAACATGAGGTATCTGACAAAGAGCATTACCATTCCGGCAATCGGCGCGAAAATCGCCATGAGTTTGAACATTTCGGAGCCGAACGTGTCCCTTGCTACGGGGTCGCCGGCGATGTAATACTTTTCGTCTCCCTTTTCCTTTTTTATTATTTCGCGTATCCTGTCTGCTATCTCTTTGCCGTTTGCGCCCTTTTCCAGCGGAACGTATATGGCTGTTGTCTTTCCATCCTTTGAGATAATGCGGTTAATGAACAGAGGATTTTCATAGAGCATTTTCCTGAGATACTCGATGCCTTTTTCATCTTCAGGCACTTTCTGCATCAATGGGGCAACCTTCAAAGTCGCATTTTCGGCTGTTACATTATCTATCGTTGTAAAACTCGACACATCCCTTGCTGCAACGCCCTTAAGTTTCAGTATTTCGTCAGTTATTCTCTGAATCTTCCCAAGTGTGTCCTTATTAAGAATCCCCTTTTCGTTCCCTATGCCGAGGGCGATCATGTCTTCATAGAGGCTGAATGTTTTTTCAACCTCATCGTTCCAGACCCTCACCTCGGATGTTGCAGGAAGCATGTTCTTGGGGTTTGTGTCTGTTTTCATTTTAGGGAACTGCATCATGAAAAGGAGGGTGACAAGTATTGAAAGCACTACAACCAATTTCGGGTGATTTACTGAAAATTCAACAAGGGAAAATTTTTTCATTCAGCCTCCATATTCGCGAAGATGACCATTGATTGTCCTGAATCAAAAAGTTAGATTCATGTCGGCCTGGATAACGATTTCTTTGTAGTATGTTCCTGGATTGGCAAGTTCCACGCCGTCAACAAAATCATTTTTTGACATTCCGAATAAAGGGACATTAAGCGGGCACGCAAGCATTGTCGCACCCTCCTTGTAAAGGAAAAAGAGCAGTTCCTCGGCAGAGGGAAGCTCCATCTCTTCCATCCTCTTCATCACAGCGTCTCCCATCTCCTTTGGCTGGTCCGGCAGGCATTTAAGCTCCTTAACCTTCTCTTTATGGATTGCATTTACGCCCCTTGAGCCGAAGAAAAGAGTCACCTTAGATCCTTCCCTGAGCAGGCTTAGTGCAGTCATTAGGGCATTATAGACCTGGCACAGCTCGTCATGGAAACACATGATGGAAACATTCTTAATTATTTTTGTCACTGTATTTGCCTCCTTCCATTGTGGCAATAACTTTTTGTTGCGAAATCACTGCGACACCCTCCATTAGGTGTGCGAGTGCATTCTGCATAAGACTACATGCCTGCGCAATCTTTTTGTTGGCTATCCTGTAATAAATATTTGTTCCGTCCCTTCTGGTTCTAAGAATCCCCATCATGCGCATTACATTCAAATGCTGAGACATATTGGCCTTTGGAACACCAAGCTTTTTAGTCATATCGCTTACAGTCATCTCTCTTCCTTTAAGAAGGCACATTATCTCAAGCCTCTTCGGACTCGAAAAAGTCTTGCAAAATTCAGCGTGAAATTCCAATACTTCCTTTTTCACGGCAGTCCACTCAGGCCATGCTTCATCTTCCAAAGGAAATATTTCTCAAAGGCTACCTTGAGCCATTTTGCCCACACTCCCTTTTTGGTAACCGACTCTTGCCTCGGGGGAAGTACAGGAACCGCCTTCATGTACGCAGCGGTGTTTCCCATGTCCATAATGCATATGACATCCAGATCATTTGCAGGAGGAGGGGGTGATCCCTTGATGTCTGCGAAGATTGTCGCTGCTGCTGTCTTTGCCATCTTGACCGTCATAAAACCTGTCTTTGGAACTCCTGTTGGCACTGGCGTCGCTTCAGGCGGTGCGATGGCGACTGCTACGCCAATTGTGAAGATGTTCTTATGCTTTACATGCCGATAGTTTTTATCGACCGGGATAAAGCCGCGTGGATTGCCCAATGAAGCTACGGCTGGCACGCCTTTGAAAGGTGGAGCAACCATGGCCATCTTGAAGGGTATCTTTGTGCCGTCCTTCAGTTTGATTTCTCCGGGCGTCACTTCTTCAATCGCCTGACTGACGACAGATTTAATATCTCTGACTGCAAATTCATCCTCAAAGAACCTCCTGGAATTGCCAAGCCCGCCGACTCCCATATGGCCGAGATAAGGTTCTGAGGTAAGATAGATGATCGGCACTTTATGCCGCATCTTCCTTCGCCTGAGCTCCGCATCTATTTCAAATGCCAGTTCATATGACGGGCCGAAACAGCTCACCATCTGTGAGGAACCAAGCACTACCGGGCCAGGGGATTCGAATACCTTTTCTAAGCTCTTATGTGTTTTTGTTCCGTGATCGAGTGTAAACGTACAGTCGGTGTACCCTTTGTCAGGGCCGAGACCCGGGATCTCGTCGAAAGATAAATATGGGCCGGTAGAGATGACAAGATAATCGTATGATATTTCTTTCGTTGCGGTCCGCACCTTCGAGGAATCAGCATCAACATTTATCACCGCTTCATGGACAAATTGAATTCCTTTGGATTTAAGAATCTCGGGAACACTCAACGTTATATCAGACGGCTTTCTCCAGCCCATTATCAGCCAAGGCAGTGAAGGCAGGAATACAAACCTGTCATCATCACTGACGACACTCACCTCAGCTTTCTTGCCAAGCAGCCTTTTCAGTTCAAAGGCTGCTGTAAGTCCTCCGAACGATCCCCCTAAAATAACTATCTTTGCCATGTTTCCTCCCCCTCTTTAGTGTCAGCGCCAGTTAATAGTGTCAGTAATGGTTACCCAACACTAAACGCTGCCGCTAATCACTATTTTTAGAACATACCAACTACTTTATCACTTCCGCCCATTAAGTCAACAAGGCTGTTGTAATTGATATTTTTTATATTTTTATAGTTACCATTATCTTTCAGCCCTCTCAATCTCCTGTCTTCTTCAAGCACATATACCGTTCTGTAAAAACTCAGGTCTTCGAGTTTCTCCTTCTGTATAAAATAAACCCCGTTCTGTAAAAGAACTATGTCTGCAGACATATGCCGCGCAAGCTTTACACCCCGCCTTCCTTCAGGTGTATCGGGCGCACTCTTTATAATTACAAGCATTGTAACCTCCCCGCTAAAATATCATTGTTTTTTCTGCTTCTTTCAATATTGCAGCTATAGCGTCTTCATCTGTTAATTTCACGCCATCCACTACATCTTCCTCCTTAAGGCCATGCTCAATCAGAGAAAGGTTATCTGCAACAACTTCGACTCCCATTTCCTTACAATCCTTCAGGCTCGTCTCAAGATTGGTGAAGCCGGTCCCTGTGTCATCCTGTCCTTTCCTCGTAAGTAGCACCCCCCCATCAACAAGAATAAGTGAAACCTCCATATCGTCCGAAACAGCGCCGAGGGCATGTCTTACCGCCTCAGCTGCGTTAATATCGCCATAAGGCGCTTTCCTAAGAATCATTGCAATCTTGCTCATATTATCCTCCTATAAATAAACTTGGGCACGATATTGTCTTTGAGCGGCATTATTTTGCCGTATAATCCGCCGCAGGCGGATAGGCAAAATACCTCGGAGCGCAGCGAGAATGAGCGAAAAAGGTAATATCATGCCCATAACTCTATGCTCCAATATTAAGCCAGACATCGCTTTCCTTCATAGTCTTAAAAAGACCTTTGAGAGAGCCTACCTCTGCCCCTTCCAAATAGTCATCTTGCGCCGCACGGCGAAAGTTCAGACACCCTCCTCAGAGATAGACCTTCAAGCCTTTTTGTATAAGCCTTGAGAATTCCTCTTCTGCGTTTGTAATTCCTTTTGCTTTTTGCTTTTTCAGAAAGCAATAGATCCCGTCGGCAGGGGCTATTAAATTGACGGAATGCCCTTTATTCAGTGAAGCTTCCGCAATCCTTATAGCCGAGAGAGTATTCTCGGAAGAATATGGAGATGTTGATAAGTATAGGGTAAATGTCTTTGCCATAATTTAATCCTCCTTTTTAAGATATGCTCTTTACAATAATCAATGTTTCCTTGCGCCCGGATAAATCCCCTTTTTTGTTACAGGGCAGCATGCAGGCGCAGGGAATTCCTCTATATAGTCTTTTTTAAGTATTTCAATTATATCCGGGATTACAGGGTCAACCAGAAAATAGCATTTGAGCCTTCCGTCAACGTAAAAATCAATAATGCCGTGTCTTCTCAAGAGTGTGAGGTGCTGGGAAACATTCGGCTGGCTTATCTCAAGGAACTCCTCAAAATCACTTACGCATTTTACGCCTTTCATGAGCTCTTCGAGTATTTTTATTCTTACCGGATGGGCTATGACTTTTAATAATTCAACTCTTTCCCCCAATGACCTCATCTCATTACCTCCACTTATATGCAAATATAACAATATTTGCATATATTGTCAAGAAGAAAATGCAGGGACTATAATGCATTGAAAATAAAGAGTTTTTAGATTGCTCTTTGCCGGATAATCTCTAAGCCTTAAGCTTTTCCAGCAGAGTGACTGATAACTTAAATCCCGGATGTTCCTCTTGTTTTACAGCCCTGTAAAAATCGCATATCTCGCAACTTTTGTATTTCTGTCCGAAGGTCCCCTGCACCTGTCCTTTGCAGAGGGTGCCTGCCACAACCCAGCAGGCCCTTCCGGCATTTCTTCCGCCATGAATTCCATGAAGTCTTTTTTCCACTGAAGAAGGGCATATGCCGAGATCATGTACATGCTCCCCGCCTTCGTGCCTCCCGCAATTTTTGAATTCCCAGCAATTGATTTTCATGCTTTACCTTCCTTTAACTTTATTAAAATTATTATTTATCTGCGCCTAATCACTGAAATAATCGCCATAAGACTTAACTATTACTCCCTTATAGAAATCACATTCTCGGCAGCTATTAATTTTTAGTGAATATGACCCTTGCACCTTTTTCTCGCACATAGTCCCCTCCAGTAAATAACAGACACTGCCGCCTCTGGGATATGCAGGGCAATCAGCGGTTTTATCCTTGCCGCATTTTTTGAATTCCCAGCAATTAAGTTTTACCATCCTGCTTAAATATTAAGGCAGGGCAAATACTGAAGTAAATCGCCCTTTGAGGGTATTTTCAGGGTATGTTAAATGAGGCCTTTTCTCCTTGCGGTTATAAGGGCTTCCTGACGATTTTTTGCGTGAAGCTTTTCGTATGTCTTTTTAATATGTGAATGCACAGTGTGGCTGCTGATGTTCAGCTTCGAGGCTATCTCTTTATAGCTCAACCCGTTCTCTATTTCCCGCAGTATCTCCTTTTCCCTGTTGCTTAGGATATACTGCTCGCTTATGCCTTCATCCTGAAACTCCATTATCACCTTTCTCGCTATTCTGGGGCTCATGGGAGCGCCGCCATGATGCAATATATGAATCGCCTCAACAATTTCCCTCGGACTGCTTCCTTTTATAAGGTAACCTGATGCGCCTGCCTTTATCGCTGAAAAGACATTCTCCTTGTCCTCGAAAATAGTATGAGCCATAATTTCCACCTCAGGCATCTTCTCCTTTACCCTCTTTATAAGTTCAACGCCCGACATGCCCGGCAATCCGAGATCTGCAAGCATTATGTCAGGGCTGGATTCCCCTATGCCCTTCAGCGCGTCTTCTGCTGAACCGAATGCCCCTGCAACGGTAATATCAGGCTCTCCATCCAAAAGAAGCTTCAGGCTTCCAAGAAGGGTTTCATTGTCTTCGACTATTGCAATTTTCATATGCTACAGTTTAGCACAATAAGTCTTACTTAATTAACAGCCCTATCGGGGTATTTTAAGGGCATAGGAACTTCAAGACAGACTGTTGTGCCATTTTTGAAGGTGACATTGAGATCGCCCCCTATTTCTTCGGCCCTGACCTTCATATTTGAAATTCCCCTGCCTTTTCCTCTTTTTTCACCCATACCATTGTCTTTTATGGCGAGAGTGAGCTTATCAGGGGCCAGTCCCAGCGCAACATTCACGGTTTTTGCCTCTGAGTGTTTGATGATATTTGTAATAGCCTCCTTGAATATCCTAAAAAGGTTTATGTAAATGAGGCTCCCCGGCTGTTCTTCGGCGTTTTCAAGAGAAAGCGCCATATCGAATGCTATTCCATGCGGCTCAAGCATTGATATGCCCTGTTTTCTAAGTTCTGCCCCGAGGGTATGCCAGTCTGTCCCTTTGCTGTCAAGGCCCTGCATAAAGGTCCTCACCTCGGAGTGCCCCTCTTTCGACAGAGCGGCTATTGTTTCAATCAGTTTTTTCATTTCCTCCGTACGTGATGAATTACTTGCCAGCTCTGCAAGCAGGCTTATGTTTGTGGTTATCCCTCCTAAGCCGTCATGGAGTTCCATCAGCATTCGCTCTTTTTCAAGAAGGTTTCGTCTTTCATCCTCGAGCCGCGCTTTTTCTCTCAATGTTTCTTCTGCCTTTTTCCTTTCAGTGATATCTATGAAAGTGCCGATGATTGAGGGGCGCCCCCTGAAGTCCATTCTCGAACCGAAAAGCTCGCTATATATAATCCTGCCGCTTTTTCTTTTTAACCTGATCTCATAATTTACGGAGTCAACCTCTCCTGAAAAGCGTCTTCTAAAATTTTCTTCTAGTATATGCACGTCTTCATCAAAAACAATGTCTTTGACAGACATCTTCCCGGTAATCTCGTCAACGCTGTATCCTATAATCTCCGCGGCCTTAGCATTGACATACTGGAAGATGTTGTCCTGAATAAGATATACGCCGACAAGCGATTTTTCTGTCAATATCTTGAATTTCTCCTCGCTCTCGGCAAGCTCCTTGGTGCGCTCCTCGACCCGCCTCTCCAACTCGTTATGAGACTTTTGCAGCTGCTCCATCTGCAAGTCTATCCTGTTTCTCATGTCTTTAAGGACCGTAACAAACGGCTTAAACTCAACAAAGGGCATATCGTATGCAGCCGGGCCGGAATTTCCGGAAGAGTATGAATCCACTATCGCGCTGAGGGCATTGAGTGGATTTTTCAAAAACCTGCGGAGGAGAAAACCTGTCATTATGACCATTGATAAAACTATTATGAAAATAGTTAATAAACCTGCGAAAAGTATGCGTTTGTTTATCTCCCTGACCTTTTCTTCAGAGAGGGATATCTGTAACCTGCCGACCAGCGTTCCACCATGGTAGACTTCGCTTGTTTTCACTATTAGTGGTTCGTCCCTTCCCTTTTTTAAATCGAGATATACTTCTCCAAGGTCGTCTGAAATCTTTATCTTTTCTATATCGGCATAAGAAAAGTAAAAGTTGCCTATCTGATTTATCGCGCTTTTATCCATATTCCACAGCGGGTGAGAAAGCATGTTGGCGATGGATGTTGCATACTCTGAGGCTCTGGCCTCAAGCTCTCTCATGGCCTCCCGGGATGAACGGATATAGCTTATGAAGATCGGCGTGACCGAGACAAGCGTTACAACAATTATCAGGCTGAGCGTTAAATTTCTGGAGATTGATTTATTCATGCCCGAATCCCTTAATGCCGGGGGTTCTCTTTAATCCATTTTTTCTGAATTTCACTGTACTGTCCGCTCTTCTTCAGCCTCTTCAGTTCTTTTTCGAATCTTTCCTCTATCTGTTTCAGCCGTGGATAGCCAGATTTCTTAACAAAGGCAATCGTATATCCTTTGGAGAAAAGGATATTGTCATACCATGTAATTTCATCCTCCAGATTCATCATCGAGATCAAGTATCGTCCGATAATTTTGTCAACGATGTACAAATCTATTCTCCCCTTTGCCAGTTTCCTGAGATTGGTCTCTGCATCTGCTGCCTCTTCCAGTCGCTCATTCAGTTCCCCATCGCGCTTAGGGAATGCCTCCCAGAAACTCTCATGATAGCTGTTATCTTTAATAATGCCTATCTTCAGCTTTTCCTTTCCGGCCTGGGCATAGCTCATCGAAGACGTCTTTTTTTTATCCCCCCTGACAAAAAAAAGATATTCGCTTACCCATACATCTTCCTTAGGATAAGACAGATACTGCATCCGCTCCTTTTTCCTCGAAACAGATGCCGCTGCATCCACTTTCCCGGCCTCAATCATCTTCCATGCCCTGGCCCAGGGCAAAATCCTGATTTCAAAGTCAACACCCATTTTTTTAAAGAGTTGAGACATGATATCCACGCCAATGCCTGCGGCCTTCCCATTTTCCTCGAATTCAAAAGGAGGCCACGCCTCTGCAACCACTACTAATTTTCTCTCTTCGGCATGAGCAATGCCATGCGGCCCGGGATTGAAGAGCAAGACAATGATTAACCCGAAAGATGCAAATGAAGAAATACAGATATTGTGAAAAAATTTCACCCTGGCCTCCCCTGACTTTTATATATGTTAAGCTACTGGAATTGCAAATGTAAATGCTATGCCCGCATCCTGAAATAGAAGAACTTGGCGGCCTTTACCCATAAAAATCATATGTGTTAAACTAAAAGTTCAATATTATTCCTCAAAATGAATTATGGCGAAAAATATACGTAACTTCTCAATCATTGCCCATATTGACCACGGGAAGTCCACTTTGGCGGACAGGCTTCTCGAATATACAGGTGCGCTCAGTGAAAGGGAGATGATGGAACAGGTCCTTGATTCCATGGACCTCGAAAGAGAGAGGGGCATAACAATCAAGGCCCATTCAGTGAGGCTCAATTACAAGGCTGATAACGGGAATAACTATATCCTTAATCTCATTGACACGCCAGGCCATGTTGACTTCTCATACGAGGTCTCAAGAAGCCTTGCCGCCTGCGAAGGCGCTTTGCTTGTTGTTGACGCATCTCAGGGAGTTGAGGCGCAGACGCTTGCAAATGCATATCTTGCTACCGAGCATAATCTTGAGATAATCCCTGTTATAAATAAGATAGACCTTCCTGCCGCTGACCCTGAAAAAACCAAAGAGCAGATAGAAGACGCAATAGGCATTGACTGCACTGATGCAATACTGGCAAGCGCAAAAGAAGGAACCGGCACAAAAGAAATTCTTGAGATGATAGTTAAAAAGATTCCTCCTCCAAAAGGGGAAGATGACAGGCCATTAAAGGCATTGTTGTTTGATTCATGGTTTGATAATTATCAGGGAGTCATAGTGCTTGTCAGGGTATTCGACGGAAAGATAAAGGCCGGCACCAGGGTAAAACTGATGGCAACAGGAAATGTATTCGAGGTTTTCCAGGTCGGAATCTTTTCTCCCAAGATGCAGGCTGCAGAAGAACTTTCATCAGGAGAAGTCGGCTACGTAATCGCAGGGATAAAGAGCGTTACCGATACAAAGATAGGCGATACCATCACTGATGCAGGCAATCCTGTTTCAGAGCCATACCCCGGCTACAAGGACATTAAGCCGATGGTTTTCTGCGGGTTATATCCAACTATTCCTCATCAGTATGAAAACCTGAGGGATGCACTTAATAAACTCAGGCTAAATGACTCATCATTTAATTTTGAGCCGGAGACATCGCTTGCCCTCGGTTTCGGGTTCAGGTGCGGTTTCCTTGGGCTGCTCCACATGGAGATTATACAGGAACGTCTTGAACGTGAATTTGACCTGTCTTTGCTGAGCACTGCGCCGACAGTTGTTTACAGGGTGACTACGGTAAAGGGAGAAATTTTGCATATCGAAAACCCGGCATTGCTGCCGGAAAAATGCGAGAAGATAGAAGAACCCTTTGTTGTTGTAACTATCTTTGTTCCCAAGGATTTTATAGGCCCGATTCTTGACCTATGCCAGGAGAAAAGAGGCATTCAGAGGAATTTTAATTTTATAGGAAAGGACAGGATAAAGGTCGAATATGAACTGCCTTTGAACGAAATCCTCTGGGATTTTTATGACAGGTTAAAGTCAGTATCAAAGGGTTATGCGTCAATGGATTATGAATTCCTCGGGTTCAGGGAATCAGACCTTGTTAAACTCAATATCCTGATTAACGGAGAGGTCGTTGATGCCCTCTCCCTGATTGTCCACAGGGACAAGTCTTATTATAAGGGCAGGGAGCTTGCTGAAAAGCTGAGGGGGATTATACAAAGACAGATGTATGAGGTTGTGATTCAGGCTGCAATAGGCAGCAAGATTATAGCGAGGGAGAGTGTCAGGGCTTTAAGAAAAGATGTTATTGCCAAATGTTACGGCGGTGATATAACCCGAAAGAGAAAGCTTCTTGAAAAGCAGAAAGAAGGCAAGAAGCGCATGAAGCAGGTTGGGAAAATAGAACTTCCGCAGGAGGCATTTCTGGCTGTTTTGAAGGTAAAGTAGAGTTAATGCCGTAACTGTACAGCGGCTATCAGGCATCCACACGAGTGATTTGTTATGTGTTACTTTGTTATTGTTTCTACGATAGAGATGTCTTTTTTTATCCACTCATTTACTATCGTTGTAATCTCGACGCCTTTTTTCTTTGAGAATTTTCTTAGCACTTCCATCATATCCGGCTCGATATATATAGGTAGATACAATTCCGCGTCTGGACGATAAAACTTGCCTCTCTCTCCCTTTGAAAAATCATATTCTTTTTTCATTTATTTTCCTCCCGGTATTGTTTCATTTCATTTTTTGTTGCCTTTCGAGCAGAAATCATTCTAATTCTACTGCTATTGGCATCCACCTGCTGAAAAGTATGTACTACAACCAGCAAGCTGCCATTTTTATCTATTCCAATTGTAGCCCATCTGTCTTCATGTTCGCTATGCTCAGTGTCAAAGACGGTTATCATTTTGGGGTCAAGAAAAATAGTGGCTGCGTGTTCAAAACCAATTTCATGTTTTTTTCGATTTGCTTTTGCTTTATTAGGATCCCAATCAAAATAATAACGCACCCTTTAGCTCCTTTATCTATTATACACATAACGATAGCAATTTGAAGCAGGGACTATTAGGCCGGAATGAAAAACAAACCAAATTATTACCTGTCGCCTCGATTTGATTGTTGTGTGGTCTTTTCATTAGGGTTTTCATCTATTTTTTCTGATATCTTTGATAGAAAATGTCTCAAGTAATTTATTATAGACAACCTCAAGTTCGCCTTGAATTCTGAATAGGCAATTAAATAGGGCAATTTAATAGGGCAATTAAATAGGGCAATTTAATAGGGGCAATTAAATAGGAATTTAATAGGGGCAATTAAATAGGAATTTAATAGGGGCAATTAAATAGGAATTTAATAGGGGCAATTAAATAGGTTTCATCTCCCAAGGAAAATAGGATGTGTCCCTGTTTATTCTGTTCAAGGTATGCATGAATTCCTCTAAGTCTTTTGATATGTGGTCCTTCAAGTGGATTTTTACTTATTGCTTCTATGGCTTTATTTATCCTTTCCGCTGTTTTATTATCAAGACTTTCATAGTATTTAGCTGCCTTTTTGTGCGGGAAGGCCTTATACATTACGTTTAATTTTTTCCCATGGGATAAACTCATCAAGTTTACCTTTTTTAATAGCCTTCTCCGCTTCCTCTATTTGAGCCATAAGTTCACGGCTGGACAGTATTTCGAGCGTTGCTTCCATTTCTTCTTTTTCTTTTAGGTAATCCATAAAATCAATAGCAACTTTTATTTTTTCATTTGATAATTCGTCAATTGCCTTTTTGGCCTCTCTCTTTAATGTAGTGCTTTGCATTTTTTCCTCCTCTTACAGTAATCAATAATAGCTTACCATATCATAACGGCATGATAGCAATCATTTTTTAAAATTCACCACCTCAGAAATATGCTATTGAAAAAACAAGCTGCAAAGCATCATTTAATCACATTTAATAGCACATTTAATAGGGAAGTTTTAATAGGGAAGTTTTAATAGGGAAGTTTTAATAGGGAAGTTTTAATAGGGAAGTTTTAATAGGGAAGTTTAACGTTTCATCTCCCAAGGAAAATAGGATGTGTCCCTGTTTATTCTTGTTTATTATTCTTTCCTTGTTCTTTCAGCCTCAGATGAAGAATAACTCGATGAAGGGGCTGGTGAGGTATCTTTGTAATAAGGGGTCTTTGAGTTTAATTCAGATCGATTTTTAGCTGCTCGTTGACTCTCGATGCCTATAATCAAATCTGGCCCAACAGTGCCGACGTAGACTGAAACAGTACCAAGCTCTTTCCGAGGCATTGAGTCACTACCCCCATCATAAGAAAGTCCTCCTTTGGCCCGAATGAGTGAAAAAAGTTCGTCAAAATCAAGTGCCGGATAGAAAGAGCGAATCACATCATATAACACTTTTTCTCTGCTTTCTGTAAGATTAGCGGGTTGTAATGTCGATCTTCCCTTCAAGGTTATACTTAATGTTATTACATTTTCTTGATCATGACTCATCTCTACAACACTTTTTTTATCAGGGCTATCAGGATCGGTAAACACGTAGTTGAAGTTAACACCACCAGTGTTTAGCCTCCACTGGCTTTTTTCTCTAAACTCGTATTTTTGGAAGATTTCACTCTTTTCGAACTGTATAATCAAGCGTGGGTCTACGGCGACAGATTGACTCTTCGGATTAGGCAGAGTACTTATATCCTCACGGGGATTACTTTTGATATCAGCTTTAAAATAAATGACGGCTATCACAAGGCAGACAAATAAAACAGCAGGAATTGACACAATAGCTGCCAATACGTTACTGTTATTCTGTTTTCTCAGTATTTCTTTTTTCCATATACTATCAGTTATCGGCTGCCCGCATTTTGGACAAGCAACAGCATTGACACTTATACTGGTATGACAAGAAGGACAATTCATTTTCCTATTGCTATTTTTGTATCTTTGCAGTTGTTTTTGCAGTTGTTCTTGTTGCCTTATTTTCTTGACAGCATTCCTTTGTTTGGATGCTTCTGACCGGTTATGAAACAGTGTTCTAATCACGGCAACAGCCTTTTTTATTGGAGCTATAGTAACGTTCTTTGTAGTCTCGCTGTGCGACTTTGTGGCGGACCCCATTGTCTTTCTATTAGGATTCTCTTTTGTTTCCTTTGCTCTCTCTGCCTTCCATTTTTGATATTCTTCGTGATTCTTAAATTCTGGCATCGCTATTTTGCCCTCCTGATATTGGTGTGATCTCTAAACAATAACGATTAGGACATTCTCTTGCTTTAAACAGTTCGATATTCTCTTTACCATATTTTCCCCTATATTCTTCAGCCTTCTCACAATCGGCATCGCCCATTTTACACCCCAAGATAACGGCAGTGAGCGCTGAAGAATCAATAGACACAAAGCCATTTTCTTCAAGAACTATTCTCCACTCATACTCATAGCACCAGTGCAGCGCTTTTCGCAGAAACACGATGGTTTCGAGTTCTTCCAACTCCGCAGTACGCTTTCCGAATCCCTTTCTGAATGTCCTATCCCAAACTGTATTATAGTAACCAATTTCAGGCCAATCTTCATGATATTCGACAGGCTTAAGATTTTTGAAATTATTCAAGAGCCACCTGCCATCAAACTGCAAAACGACGCCGCGATGTTTATCGCCGTAATGCGACCACATAAGGATATCGTTATTAACCTCACTTAAACAAAATAACCCAATCCTTTTTCTATAGCTGTCCCAAGATAGATGTGCCGTTGCCCGATCTTCATCATTCTTACCGAAGGACGGATGAAGTTTGCAATCAAATGGATCATTAACTTCATACGGTCTTTGAAAATAAATTGTATTATTCGCGAGTATATTTTCTAAGTTCCTGAAAGAGCTGTAATGATAAAGATAACGAGGAATATTTATTTTTGTTTCATTATTTCGGCCATAACATTCACTTTTATCTTGCTTCTGCATTTAGTAGGATTATAAAGAGGGCATTGAGCATTGTCAACGATTTTTCATATGAAAAATCTTAGAAATGGGCTAATAATTCGATATAATATGCAACTATTTATTATTATATGGAATCGGTATAACTTAGGAGCTGCTGTGTTATTCTAATTTCATGCCTGAATATCTCTATATCCACATCCCTTTCTGCATAAAAAAATGCATTTACTGTGATTTCCTGTCTGTAACTTATGATGAGCCTTATGCAAAGGAATACGTTGATGCGTTGTGCAGGGAACTGGTTCTCAAAAAAAACTCAGCCGGGGCATTGAAAACCATTTACATAGGCGGCGGAACGCCGTCTGTTTTGCCGGAGGAGTCTTTCCCCCAGCTCTTCAGGAGTATCAGGAATAATTTTGAATTCTCAGCTGGGATAGAAATAACAGTAGAGGCAAATCCCGGAACGATAAATGAATCGAAGATAAATACACTTCTTTCTGTTGGCATAAACAGGATAAGCCTCGGTGTCCAGTCATTTAATGATAATGAATTAAAAACCCTCGGAAGGATTCATACATCTGACGAAGCAGTTAAGGCGATTGAGATGATAAAAAAAGCCGGCATCAATAATTTTTCAATAGATTTAATGTACGGGATTCCGGAACAGACAATGGTTTCATGGAAGGAGACTCTTTCAAGGGCTGTCGGCTTCTCTCCAAAACATATCTCTTCGTATGAGCTTACGCCTGAAAAGAAAACACCATTATACGGGATGATAGATTCAAAAAAAATCAAAATGCCTGATGAAGAGCTTGTCCTTGAGATGTACAACCTTGCAATTGACTACCTTGCATCCAGAGGATATGAACATTATGAAATATCGAATTTTACATTACAGGGATTCAGGTGCATTCATAATATGAATTACTGGAACAGGGGAGAATACATCGGCGCAGGCGCTGGAGCGCATTCTTTTACAAATGGAGTCCGTTCAAAGAATACGGGTGATATTAAAAAATATATCAAAACTGTAAACAGCGGAATAATACCCAAACTAGAATCAACAAAATTAACTCATACAGATGAAATCAAAGAGTTCATATTTCTCGGCCTGAGAAAAACAGAAGGGATAAACATTACAAAAGCAAAAGAACTCGGACTGAATATCCCTGCTTCCTGCAAAGGATTAATTGATGAAGGTTATCTTGAGATGGATGAAAACTATCTCAGGCTCACAAGAAAAGGCATCGTGATATCGAATACTGTTATTGTGAGGATGTTTTATGGATTAGGACTGGAATAAGTGGCAAAGGTGCAGCTTTATTTAGGACAGACAACATTTGAAGGCAGGGGATTGCATTTGAGCGGTTTATTTTGCCGATAGTCCGACAGTCACTAATCTAAAATAAAGAGGCAAAATCCTCGGAGGGCAAGGCCCGAGAATGAGCGAAAATATTGTGCCCTGCCTGAAGGAAAACCAATAAGCAGCACATTGCCTTTCGCGTTTCCGTGATACTATCCCCTGCTTTTTACCCGTGAATCTTCTTAAGCAGCCATGCCATGTTCTGCCCTAAGTCCCTGAAGGTCTTGATGCCTTCCTCGTCATTGAGAATTTCACCCGGTGTCCTTCCAATGCCAAGGTTCCAGTACGACGAGCCTGGGATAATCATGTGGCCTATGCCGAAGAAATAATTTATGGCGGAATAAACATCTGTCCCCCCTGCTCTTCTTACAGCAACAACAGCAGCCCCGACCTTTCTTTTAAAGAGGAAATCATTTGCACGGCTCACAAGGCCGGCCCTGTCAATCAGGGACTTAACCTCAGGCGATACATTCGCAAAATAAGTCGGTGAGCCTATTATAATGCCATCGGCCTCAATCATTTTCTCCACGAATGAGTTCAGCACATCGTTCTGTATGCACCTTTTATCTTTTTTCTCGAAACACTTAAAACATGCCTTGCATGGCTTTATCCCGGAACCGCCAAGCTGAATAAGTTCAGTTTTTATGCCTTCTTTTTTAAGTTCTTCAAAGACAGTCCGGATAGCATGATATGTATTGCCTTCTTTTCTCGGGCTTCCGTTAAAAGCTACAACCTTCATTTTGGCCTCCTTTGCTCACGCAATATAATTATAACAAAACAGGTTTCTATTTTTAATCAGCCTTTATTTTGAGGATTCTGCACACCCAGTTGCCTCATAATAAAATGTTACCGAAGGCTCGTTGACTCAACGTGTTTTTTATAATACAGAGAGAAGATTTTTTTCAGCTTCTCTTCCATGCCC
>WPIF01000008.1 GCA_009773185.1 Nitrospirota bacterium
TCCTTTTACGCGCATGTTTTTCCGGTAACATGCATTATGAGTCAACGATTCCTTTTTATCCTTTACTTCGGTAACATTTATTGTGAGGCAATTCGTAAGCCTGCAAAAGATTGACAGTAATGGGTTTAAATGGTATATTTGACCATGAAGATGAGCTTAAGGGCATCAATTATATTATTGCTGCTTTGGGGTTTTGCTGAAGCGGATATATACAAGTATGTAGGGGAAGACGGGGTTGTGCTTTATACAGATGCGCCTGCCGGTAAAAAAAATCAAAAGATAATAAAAGAACAAAGCAGTAAAAAAACCGTAACATACGCTAAGGCAGAAACCCCTGTGTATGCCAAAAAAAATAAAGACAGCTACCATCCGATTATAAACAAGAAGGCAAAAGAACATGATGTAGACCCATCGCTTGTTACCGCAGTTATAAGGGCTGAATCAAATGGCAATCCATATGCTGTCTCAAAAAAAGGCGCAATGGGGCTTATGCAGTTAATGCCGGCAACTGCAAGCGACCTTCGGGTCAGGAATCCCTATGACCCTGAAGAGAACATAGACGGCGGCACAAGATATCTGAGATACCTTATCGAGAGATTCGACGGCAACCTTACTCTTGCGCTTGCAGCGTATAATGCAGGGCCGACAACGGTCGAGAAATATGGCTCTGTCCCCCCGATATCAGAGACAAGGCAGTATGTAAAAAAAGTGCTTGCGCTTTACAACGGCAAGGCTGACTATTCCGGTTCAGGTTCAAACAAGATTAAAAAGGCAGAACCTATTTACAGGATAATAATGGAGGATGGCACAATCCTCTTCACAAACTTTCCTCTCTACAAGACAAATACCCTCAGGTTCTAGATGTCCTCAGAAAATCTCAGCCTTCGGGAAGAAATTCTGAAGTTAAAGGAAGAAAAGCGCGCAATAATCCTGTCTCACAACTATCAGAGGGACGAAGTTCAGGATATTGCTGATTTTGTTGGAGATTCACTGGAGCTATCAAGGACGGCATCAACGATTAAATGCGATATCATTGTATTTGCCGGAGTTCATTTTATGGCGGAAAGCGCCTCGATCCTTTCGCCTGACAAAAAAGTGCTTCTTACAGAGATTGGCGCGGGCTGCCCCATGGCAGATATGATAAAGGTTGATTCACCCAGGCCTGTAAGAAAAAGTTTCCCTGGTTTTGACAATCCGCCTTCTTATGTTTATCCCCCTGAATTCACACTCCGTGATATCCGGGCGCAGAATCCGGGCGTGCCTGTGGTTGCCTATGTCAATACAACCGCGGATATAAAGGCAGAGAGCGATATATGCTGCACATCTGCAAATGTCGTGAAGGTCATAGAATCATTGCCGGATGAAAAGGTCATATGCATCCCTGATAAAAATCTCGCTATGTGGGCAGCAAGAAATACAAAAAAACAGGTGATTGCATGGGATGGCTTCTGTCATGTGCATGAGAGGGTAACGCCTGAAGACATTAAAAAGGCGAGGGCAGAACACCCCGGGGCAGTTGTGATAGCGCATCCTGAATGCAGGCTGGATGTCCTTGAGATGGTTGACCACGTTACGAGCACGTCAGGAATGCTCAGGTATGCTAAGGCATCTGCGGAAAAAGAATTTGTCATAGGCACAGAAATAGGGCTGCTGTACAGGCTGAGGAAAGAAAATCCCGATAAGGTTTTTTATCCTCTGAGAAAAGACATGATATGCCCGAATATGAAAAAGACAAGCCTTAAAAGTGTTCTCAGGGCCTTAAGGGAAGATAATTATGTTATTAAAGTGCCTGAGCATATCAGAATCCCTGCTAAAAGAGCGCTTGACCGGATGCTGGAGATAAAATAAGGATATCAACCTAAATCTCTAAAACCATCGGCCTATGCGTAAATAACAAATAGCTCTTTGTCTTCAGTGAAAGTATATTGCCGACGGCTTCTTTATAAATCTCCATCTGAAATTTATATTTTTCAGTAAGTTCAGGCAGTTCGCTGTCTTTTACAGGATAGGTCTTGTAGTCGTAAATAACAGCAGTGTCCGCCTCGACAATTATCCTGTCAACTCTTCCCCTGAAAACAGTGCTGCCTTTTTGCAGGATGAACGGCAGCTCCGTGAATGAATTTTCACGCGGGAGTATTATTCTGTTCAGATAACCGCTTGTCTCAAGAGCCTGAAAATCTTTTAAAATAATACTGCCGAGCCTTTGGATATCTTCTTCGGAAAAGGCTTCATTTCTTAAAAGGAATAAGGCCCGTTCCTGTAACCTGTCTTTTGTCATTATTCCTTTTGAAAGCTCTTCAAACAATTTATGAAAAATTATTCCAAGCAACACCCAGTCTTCGCCGTGTTTTATCCTGATATCTATGTCCTCTGTTACATCCCTCCACTTAATAGCGGGTTCAGATGATATAGCCTCTGTATGTATAAATACCGATGGTTGCGGTTTTAGAGGCTTAAGGCTTAAGGCTGAAGGCCGGGCTGCGGAATAAAGCCTTTCTATATCCGGCTCTGTGAGTATCTCGAAAAGGCCGGTCTTTTTATCTATCTTTCCTTTTGTCAGGATTTCAAAACTGTCTGTAAGGTATTGAAGTCTTCCATTGGGTTGTTTTTCCTTATCCAATGCACCGAGCATGCATAAAAAGTCCCGTGCCCTTGTAACTGCAACATAGAAAAGCCGCTTTTCTTCTTCAGATTCTTTTTCTTTTCTTCTTGCAAAAACAGGTATCTTTTTTCTTTTCAGCGAATCTTCTTCGTATGCAATGGAAATTTTGCTTTCTTCTTCATCAATAACAATTGAGCTGCTTCTGGGAGAATGGGCCTCGTCAAGCGATGGAAGAAAGACCATCGGAAACTGAAGGCCTTTTGCAGCATGGACAGTCATTATCTTTACGGCATTCATCCCTTCTGTGCTGATATTTGCCTTTGGCTCATCACCGGCCCTTGCCTTAATGAGTTTTTCTCTTATCTCAAGGCCTGAAAATCCTGATGCTTCATAAGATTCAATGAGTTTTATGAATTTTTTAATATTTGCATGCCTTTGTTTTTCCCAGTAATGTTTCCAGCCTCCTGTTTCAGAAAGTACATCTTCAAGCAGTATTGCAAGCGGCACTTGCCTTGAACGCTCTATCCAGCCTGTCAGCGCCTTGAAGATATAGGATAGGGTGAGGTCATCCCGAAGTTTTTTTATGAGCGGCTGCTCATCCCTGTTAATCAGTCCCAGCAAGGTTCCATAATCAATTCCGAATATAGGGCTTCTGAGAACGCAGAACAGGCTGTAGTCATCCGACGGGTCAATGATAAAAGAAAGGAGTTCTCTTAAGACAGCGACCTCAGGCTCATCATAAAAGCCGATGCCTTTTACCACAATAAAGGGTATTTGTTCTTTTCTCAGTGCATTTTCAAATAAGCAGAGGTGGGTTCTTTTTCTCAGGAGTATTGCCATATCTCCATAAGCACATGGCCTTTTCCCCTCCCCATCGGATATTTCGTAAGCGCCGGCGAGGGAGGATATTCTTTTTGCCAGGGCAGAGGCCTCTTTTGCGCGGCTCTTTTTAGTGTTTGTTTCTGCTTCAACTGCTATAAGTTCTACCCGGCCCGTGCCGTGCCGTGTGGCTTCGAAAGGCGCATACCTTGTTTTCCAGCCTGCATGCAGGGAAGGGGGCATCAGCTTTTCAAAGAGGTCGTTTGTGAAATTTATGATTGCAGGAAGGCTCCTGAAGTTTTCCTTTGCCTCTTCAAAGCAGAATTCATTTCCCATCCATTCGGAAAGCCTTTCTTTTGCCTCCTGAAATACGCCTGCATTGGCCCCCCTGAAGAGATAGATGGACTGTTTATCGTCCCCGACAAGAAATATGGTCGGCACCTTCCCTGAATCCCTTTTTGCACCAAGGCCGGAACGCCATTCCTCCGTGAGCTTGTCTATAATCTTCCACTGCATGGAACTTGTGTCCTGAAACTCATCCACAAGTATATGGTCGGTGTGCTCGTCGAATGCATAAAGGATGTTCTGCCATTCAGAATTTTTAATAAGGGCGTCATAAGTAAGAATTTCGAGGTCATTGAAATCCAGCAGATGCCTTTCGGCCTTCTTATCCGAATATAGGGAAAGGCATTTTGAATATAACTCAAGGATTCTTTTTTCTTCCGAAAATCCCTCCATCCCCCCTTTGTCAAAGGGGGGTGAGGGGGGATTATTCTCATTTTCTGTAGACTTCAGCAACAGGTCGGAAATCGGTCTTTTATAATAAAGGTTATTGAGAATCGAATAGAGCTTATCCCATCCTTTAATTCCCTTGTCTTTCATCATGTTAAAAAACAGGGCAGGTTTATCTTTTTCCTCCATCAGGCATTCATAAACAGACTCTGACCAGAGGAGCGATGCCTCAAATTCATCCATAATATCAGAAGACGGGTCTAAGCCCAGTTCTATTGAGAAGCGTTTAAGCAATTTAAGGCAGAAGGCATGGACCGTTGATATGCGCATCAAAGGCATTTTTTCCTTAATCTTCAGGAATAAGCCGGAGTTTTCTTTTTCCAGGATATTAAGTATTCTTTCTTTCATTTCTGCCGCTGCCTTTTCCGTGAAGGTGATGCAGAGGATTTTTTCTATCTCTGACCCGCTCAGGAGAAGGCTTATATATCTTCTTGCAAGTTTTTCTGTTTTCCCGGAACCGGCAGGAGAGGATATGATTACGCTCTTTGTTACATCAAGATACTTTTCCATATTTTCTCAGAATAACACAGGCTTATTTTTACTTGCAATATGCCTTCATTTCTTGTTTGTTTTTTGCTATTCTTTAATAAGGTTATTTCTCAGGGGAAGTGGTCAAACCACCCCCTGCCCCTCCTTTTCTCCTCGGCGAATCCGCTGGGGCGGAAACCAAGGAGGGGAGTTAAGGTAAGTGTTGTAGTTTTTAGCTCCCCGCCTATTTTAGGAGGGGATGAAGGGGTGGTAAGGTGTCAGTTAGAAAGCTAACTACTTGAAATGAGAAAGAACCTTTAATTGTGAAACAGGAAAGTCTTTTAAGAATAAATTATTTTATCGGGAGGAAACATGAAGGCTGTTGAACTTAAAAACGGGATATTCTGGGTAGGCGCAATAGACTGGGCTGTGAGGGATTTCCACGGTTATGTAACGCAGCGCGGTACAACCTACAATAACTATCTGATAATGGATGACGAAATTACGCTTCTGGATACGGTTAAATATGATTTTGCAGATATTACCATAAAGAACATAAGGTCGGTTGCTGAGCCTTCAAAGATAAAACATATTGTCATAAACCATATCGAAAATGACCATGCTACGGGCCTCGATAAAATCATGGCCCTGACTCCGGATGCAACCATTTATATTTCAGAAAAAGGCAAAAAGGGGCTGGAAAGGTTTTTTGATATATCGAAATGGAATATGAAGGTTGTAAAAACAGGTGACACGTTAAATATAGGCAAAAGGACACTGCTCTTTTTGGAAACACCGATGCTCCACTGGCCTGATTCTATGATGACTTATATAAAGGAGGACAATGTCCTTATCAGCCAGGATGCATTCGGCCAGCATATAGCCTCAGCAGTAAGGTTTGACGATGAGTTTGTGACCTGCCAGTCTATGGCTGAGCTTGACGATGCAGTTGTGGATTACTATGCCAATATCCTTATGCCTTTCGGTCAGTTGATAAAGACAAAGATTGCAGAAATTCAAAAAATGGGGCTTAAAATTGATATGATTGCCCCTGACCACGGGATAATCTGGAGGTCAAATCCAAACAAGGTATTGCAGATGTACCTTGATATGGCTAACGGCAGGACAAATTTAAGCATTTCGATTATTTACGATACAATGTGGCACAGCACAGAGCATATGACACTCCCTCTAATGGAGGGGATAAAGGATGAGGGTGTTGTATGCAAGGTTATTAAACTGCGCTCTACGCCGATGAGTGATGCAATTAAAGAGTTCTGGCATTCAAGGGGGTGCCTTATAGGATCTCCTACGCTGAATAACCTTATGTATCCAACGGTCGCTGAATTTCTTTATCACCTGAGAGGATTGAAACCCAAAAACAGGATTGCCGCTGCCTTTGGAAGCTATGGCTGGGGCGGCGGCGCAGTGAAAGAGGCATATGAGGAGTTTAAACGCATGGGGCTTGAGATATTTGAACCGGGGTTGCAGGTTCTTTACAGGGCATCATCAGAGGATGAAGAGAAGTGTTATGAGTTTGGAAGGGAGTTTGCAAAAAAGACAAAAGAATATCATAAAAAATTCGAATAAGGAGGATGTTATGTCAAAGACAACCAAAAATCTTCAGGATGCTTTTGCAGGAGAATCACAGGCAAACAGGAAATATCTTGCCTTTGCCAAGCAGGCAGATGAGGAAGGGTTCAGACAGATTGCAAAGTTATTCAGGGCAGCTGCAGAGGCTGAGACTGTCCATGCACATAACCATCTGAGAGAGATGGGAGGAATCAGGACGACAAAAGAAAATCTTCAGGAGGCAATTAACGGCGAATCGTATGAGTTTCAAAAAATGTATCCGCAGATGATTAAGGATGCTGAGGCCGAAGGCCAAAAAGGAGCCCTTAAGAGTTTTAATTTTGCTAATGAAGTTGAAAAAATACATGCAGATTTATATAAGAAAGCCGCTGAGAATCTCGGCAAGAATCCGGCGGTGGATTATCATGTGTGTCAGGTCTGCGGGAACACGGTGGAAGGTGAGCCTCCTGACAAATGCCCTATCTGCGGGGCAAATAAAAAAATGTTTAAAAAGGTTGATTAAATAAAGGAGGCTCCATGCAATATGTAAGCAGATTTCTTATGCCGGTTATGGCTATCCTGATTTTACTATTTCCCGCCGTTATGTTTGCTTCTGAAAAGGAAGGCGCTGAGGTCGATAATTCTAAAATCAGTTCTCAGACGCAGGCCTGCATAGGCTGCCACAAGACCTATACGCCCGGCATTGTAGAAGACTGGTTTACAAGCAGGCATTCAAAGACACTGCCCTCGGATGCGCTTAAAAAACCTCCCCTGCAAAGAAGGGTTTCTGCTGATAATATTCATGAGGGATTGTCCGGGTATGTTGTTGGATGCTATGAATGCCACAGTCTGAACGCTGAAAAACACAAGGATAATTTTCAGCACATGGGTTATAAGATCAATGTCGTTGTTACCCCGAATGACTGCAATGCCTGTCACCCTGTTGAGGTGAAACAATATTCAGAAAGTAAAAAGGCTCATGCCATTAAGAACCTAATGGAAAACCCTGTCTATCACACGCTGGTTGAAATGGTTGACGGAGTTAAGAGGGTGGAAAACGGGAAGATAGTATCTTACAAACCAACTGATGATACTCTTCGTGAGACATGTCTTGGGTGTCATGGCACAAAAGTTGAGGTAAGGGGCATGAAGAAGGTTTTTACTAAGATGGGCGAGATAACAGTGCCTGACCTGACAAACTGGCCGAATCAAGGCGTTGGAAGGGAGAATCCGGACGGAAGCCTTGGCGCATGCACAGCCTGTCATGCAAGGCATGCTTTTTCGATAGAAGTTGCGAGGAAGCCCTACACATGCGGCCAATGCCATCTCGACCCTGATGTGCCGGCATATAATGTCTATAAGGCCAGCAAACACGGAAACATATTTTCCTCAGATTATCACACATGGAATTTTGATAATGTTCCCTGGGTTATAGGTAAAGATTTTAAGGCTCCTACATGTGCCACATGCCATGTCAGTTTATTGGTTTCACCTGATGGAAATATAGTTGCAGAAAGAAGTCATAATTTCAGTTCAAGGCTGTGGGTAAGGCTATTCGGACTTATTTACAGTGTACCTCAACCAAAAACAGGTGATACAACAGTTATAAGGAATAAGGACGGCCTTCCGCTTCCCTCTGCCTTTACCGGCGAACCCGCATATGAGTATCTTCTAAGCAGGGAAGAGCAGGATAACAGGTTTGATAAAATGAAAAAAGTTTGTATAAGCTGCCACAGCACTAACTGGACAAGCGGGCATTTTGAAAAGCTTGACACTACAATAAAAGAAACCAATGAGATGACTCTCGCGGCGACAAAACTTATAGTTGAGGCCTGGGAAAAGGGGATAGAGGACAAGACAAATCCATTTGATGAGGCCATTGAACAGATGTGGATAAAACAGTGGCTTTTCTATTCTAATTCCATACGGTATGCCTCTGCTATGACAGGGGCCCAGGATTACGCTGCTTTTAAACTCGGGTGGTGGGAGTTGACCAATAACCTTATGATGATGAGGGATGCTGTTGATGTAAAAAGTGCCGTGAAGAAAAAAGGCCCCGAGCACAGAGATAAAAAGAAGTGACTAAAACCAGGCAGATAATTGAAAGAGAAAATAAAGAGACTTTTAACAGAGAAAAGATTTGATGAACTAATAAGGCTTTCTTGCTCAGAAAGCAGGATCCTCAGCACCCTCATTTCTCTGACTTATGATAAAAAAAGCCTTATGTCATGGCGGGCTATAGAGGCTGTTGGCCTGGCATCCAAAGAAATTGCAAGGACAAGGCCTGAACTTGTCAGGAATACTGTCGGACGTCTTTTATGGATGATAAGAGACGAGTCAGGCGGTATTGGCTGGAGCTCTCCTGAAATGCTGGGCGAGATAGTAAGGAACAATACTGAACGGTTCTCAGATATTGCTCCGATAATAGTATCTTTTCTCGATGAAGACATGCTGGCGGCCGGGGTGCTCAGGGCTATCGGAAGGATAGGGCAGGTCAACCCCGGGCTGGTTAAACATGCAATGCCGGCTATTCTCCCGTATCTTGATAACCCCGAGCCTGTGCTTCGCGGACTTGCCGCATGGGCCATTGGCGAGATTGGCTCTACCGGAGCCATAAGAGAGCTTGAAAAACTTCAGAATGATATCAGCAGCATTACTATTTATGAAGAAGGGGAATTAAGGGAAAAGACAGTCGGAGAGCTTGCCCGAAGTTCCATAAAAAAACTCAACAGCATCGTCAGCAGGTAAAAATCATTCCCCCTTTTTAAGCCGTGCTGAGCCAGTTGCTTTAATTGCATATATTCGAATATAAAAAATCAATTGACTTATCTTGCAATTTGTGATAATTTTTTATATGGGACGTGAAGGCAATTATAGAGATAGAGAAACAAGGCCTGTTGCTATTAGTTTGCTGCCGGGTATTTATTGTGGTACAAGAAGTAACAGAAGGCGTTTCACATATAAACGACTTAATAAGAGAGAGAGGTGATTAGAATGGAAAAGAAGAAAAAGCGGATGGCGATTATTGCCTCAAAAGGAACCCTTGACATGGCATATCCTCCGTTGATACTGGCCTCTACCGCTGCGGCCATGGACGCAGAGGTCGCGATATTTTTTACACTCTACGGGGTGGATATCGTCAACAAAAAGAAGAATCATTCCCTGAAAGTTGCGCCTATTGCCAATCCTGCCATGCCGTCACCGGTGCCGTTTCCAAATATACTGGGTGTTCTTCCTGGCATGACTTCTCTGGCTACGATGATGATGAACGGGATGGTAAAGAAGATTAACTGGCCTTCAATTCCTGAACTCCTCAATTTATGTACAGAGGCAGGTGTCAGGATGATAGCCTGCACCCCGACACTCGAGATGACAGGCGTCAGTAAGGATGACCTTGTCGAGGGTGTAGAGGTGGCAGGGGCTGCAGAGTTTCTCGATTTTGCATTTGATGCAGACATATCGCTGTTTGTATAAGGGAGGTGTTTAAAATGGCTGATATAAAACCTGATGCAGTACTTGACTGCAAGGGAATGAATTGCCCGTTACCGATTCTCAAAACTAAGAAGGCGATACAGGGGCTAACAACAGGACAGGTTCTTCTCCTTGAGGTGACCGATGCAGGTTCAAAATCAGATATCCCTGCGCTCTTAAGAAGGACCGGGGATGAGCTTGTCGAAATGAAAGAGTCTAACGGTGTTTTTAGCTTTACCATAAAGAAAGGATAACAAAAAGAGGAGGGAGTAAAATGAAGAAACTTTTCTTGTTCTTGTCTTTGACGGTGTTTTTGATTTTATGCGCGGGCAATATTGCGCATGCGACAAACGGCTACTTCTCACATGGTTATGGGCTTAAGGCAAAGGGAATGGCCGGCGCCACAACTGCAGTGCCTCAGGATTCAATGGTGGCTGCAAGCAACCCTGCAGGCATGGCATTTGTGGGAGACAGATTTGATATCGGGCTGGACTGGTTCAGTCCAAAACGAGATGCGGAACGCACCGGCGCCGGAGCAGCATCAAACATAAACGGCTCGGCTGAGAGTGACAGCAATAACTTTTTTATTCCGGAGTTTGGTTACAACAGGATGCTTAACCCTGATACATCCATCGGAATAACTGTATACGCTAATGGCGGCATGAATACAAATTATCCGAACGGCCAGATTACTTCTGCTTCAGGAGTCGGCACCTGCAATAACTTCCTTACCATGGGCGGTCAAAACACGGCAACAAGCCATAACCTGTTATGCGGCACGAGCAGATTAGGTGTTGACCTTATGCAGCTTGTTATTGCCCCTACCGTGGCCTATAAGATCACTCCTAACCACTCATTCGGCATTTCCCCGTTAATCGGCTATCAGCGGTTCAAGGCAGAAGGGCTTCAGGGATTTGCAGCATATTCTGAAGACCGCAATAATCTGACAAACAACGGCTATGATACTGCCAGCGGTATGGGATTGCGCGTAGGCTGGATGGGCAAGATTACCGATATGGTAACATTGGGAGCTGCTTACTCTACAAAGATTTATATGACAAGATTCGAAAAATACAAAGGCTTGTTTTCCGAAGGCGGCGACTTTGATATGCCGGAAAATTACAATGCCGGTATCGCAGTCAGGCCTGTGAAGCCCCTTATAGTAGCGGTTGATTACCAGCGCATTAACTATTCCGGCGTTCAGTCTGTTGGAAATTCGAGCAAAAACGGCGGCTCTACGATAGCAAATACTCTCGGCGGCGATAACGACCGCGGTTTCGGCTGGGAGAACATTGATGTCTGGAAACTCGGCCTGAGTTATCAGGTAACTGATATGTTGACTCTACGCGGAGGCTATAGCCACAGCGACAATCCTATACAGTCGCAAGACGTAACATTCAACATTCTTGCCCCCGGTGTAATCAAGGATCACTATACAGCGGGTGTGAGCTTTAAGGTGAGCAAAAGCTCTGAACTTACGCTTTCGTATATGCATGCCAAGAATAACTCGGTAACAGGCAGCAGTTTATTCAATGACTTTGGCGTTGCTGCCGGCAATGAAAAAATCAAGATGCACCAGAACTCTCTGGGCCTTGCCTTTGGTATGGCCTTTTAATAAACAGGCACCTTATGGCTGTAAGTTTGAACATGCTTTAACCTTCAATGGGAGGGGTTCACCCCTCCCATCTCTATCTTGACAAGTGTTGCCTCTCAATGTATTCTTAATAATCCTTACGGGAATTATACTAACTGCTTTATTTGTAGCACAGGGGGAATAAATGAAAGAGCACATGGACAATATTTTAAAACTAGCTTATAGCCGTAATGCCTCTGACATACATATTACTGCCGGCAAGCCTCCGATGATAAGGGAGAAGGGCGAAATGGTTGCGCTCGAGAATTACCCTGCTCTTACAGCTGAACATACCAAAAAGCTTATTTACAGCATAATAAGTGAAAACCAGCAAAAAGACTTTGAAAAAAAATTAGAGCTTGATTGCTCATATTACATTCGTGACCTGTGCCGTTTCAGGGTTAATGTAATGATGCAGAAAGAATGCACAGAAGCAGTGCTCCGTATTATTCCGTCAAAGATACCGCAGGCTAAAGATATCGGGCTTTCTGATGCAATACTTGGTTTCTCAAAATTACCGAGAGGACTTGTGCTTGTTACCGGGCCTACCGGCAGCGGTAAATCTACCACCCTGGCTGCATTAATAGAGGTTATAAATCAAACCCGTAAAGACCATATAATTACGGTTGAAGATCCTATAGAGTTTGTTTATGAGCCCAAGAGCTGTGTTATCAGGCAAAGAGAGGTCGGTAGTGATACGCTTACTTTTCTGAATGCCCTGAAGCATGTCCTGAGGCAGGACCCTGATATAATCCTGGTTGGCGAAATGCGCGACCTTGAAACTATTTCGCTTGCTATTACAGCGGCTGAGACAGGACATCTTGTTTTTGCAACCCTGCATACACAGGACGCGGCGCAGACAATTGACAGGGTTATTGACGTATTTCCTTCTCACCAGCAGCAACAGGTCAGGGTACAGCTTGCAAGTACTCTCGAGGGTGTTGTCAGCCAGCAATTATTGCCAAAGGCAGACGGCAAGGGAAGGGTGGCAGCACGGGAGGTCATGGTAGTAACACCTGCTATCTCAAACCTTATCAGGGAAGGCAAGACACACCAGATATACAGCGCTATAGATACAGGCGCGAAATTCGGCATGGTCAGTATGGACAGCACCCTGCTTGAGCTCGTGAAGCAGAGGTTAATTACGGTAGAAGTTGCCCTGTCAAAGAGCTCAAATCCTGAATCCCTGCGCGGGAGAATCAATGCACTGGGAATGGTTGGAGCAGGCCCATCCGCGGGACCAAGGCCTGTGCCTCCGGGACCGGCCCAGATGGGCAGGAAGATATGAGCTTTGAAGAATTAAAAAATATATCCCTTTTTAAAAATATGTCGGATGATATTTTCCAGATAGTTGCGCCTTTGGTCGGTGAGGAAAATTTCAAGGCAGGACAGGTTATCTTTAAGGAAGGCTCTTCTGCAGACAGGTTGTTTATCATAAAAAACGGTGAAGCGGAGATCCGGAAAGTAATAGCAAAAGAAGAGGGAAGATACAAATTGATAGCAGTTTTGGTTAAGGGGGGATTTTTTGGCGAGATGGCTATTTTTCTGGACCAGCCCCGCTCAGCAGAGGCTGTGGCCAAAACCGATGCAACTCTATTAACAATAAGCAAAAAAGACTTTTCTGATTTATTTAACAGCAGCCCTGCTGCTGCGTTTAAGATCATGGAGTTTTTTACTTCAGTTATTATGGACAGGCTCCGCAATACAACAAATGAGCTTGTGACTATTTATGAGACAGGCAGGCTCGTAAGCGCTGCGCGCAGCGTGTCAGAGCTTTCGGATATTGTTATGGAAAAAGCTTTTGGCGCCATAGAGCCTGAGGCAGGGCTTTTTATAATATGGAACACGTTTAACAGGGAGTTTGAGGTCTACGGTCAAAAAGGCTTTGACCTCGGGATAGGGGCGGATTTGCCTGAAAGCGATCCTCTTGTTAAATGGCTTGTTGAGAACGGCGAACCATTCCTTTCATTTGATCTCAAGAATGACAACAGGATTTCAATATCCGAAGAAAGCATTTACAGCGGCTCTTCCATGCTGGCATCGCCGTTTTTTTCACATGACAGCCTGTCGGGATTCATAATTCTTTTAAACAGGACCAGGCAAAATGCTTTTTCCTATGAACATATGATACTTCTTTCTGCCATAAGCGGCTATGTTTCAGTTGCCTTCGATAACCTGCAATACATGCAGGAGGCAATAGACCGTTCCAGGCTCAGCCGTGCTAAGGCAACGATACAATGACATCATCAAGGTTGACCTTTTGTTCTGTTAAATAATAGAATATAAAACAATGAAACAAGACAAGACATTATTTGAGCTGCAGTCTGAAGTTTGCAAGACCCTTGCGAGCCCCAAGAGGCTTGAGATTCTCAATGCGCTTAAAAACGGTGAAAAAACCGTTACCGAGCTTGTAAATATACTGGGCGCTCCCAAGGCAAATGTATCACAGCACCTTGCTGTCATGAGGCATGCAGGGATACTGAAATCCAGAAGAGATGGGGTCAGTATATATTACAGCGTTGCAAATCCAAAAGTGATTAAGGCCTGTATTCTGATGCGGGAGGTTCTTACCGAACAGATGCAGGAGAAAAGCAGGCTTATCAAGATAGTAGCAAAGGGCTGAAAACCTGTTGTTAAATCAGGACGAAGTCTGTATGTACGGACAATAGGGTTTTTCATGGCAGTTTCTGCATGTCTGCTCGCTTAACGGAGATGCGGTAAAATTTCCATCTCTCATTTCTGAAAGTGTTGCATCAAGATATTTCATTCCTGCTGTTATGTAATCTTCTATGGTTTTGCCCTCACGCTTATCGTTTCTTCCCGGGATCCATGTTATCCTGATATCTTTAAGTGAATATATGCCGACACGCTCCACTTTGAAACCAAGCGATTTCATCAGCGCTGCATAAAGGAACAGCTGAAGGCTTGCGCCTTTATTCAGGACCTCGAGCCTGTTGAGCTGCGCCGAGCCTGTTTTATAATCAATGAGTTCAACTACGTCGTCTTTTTTGTCTACCCTGTCTATCTTGCCTTTGAGTTTTATCCCTTTTATGATTTCTCCTTCAACAGACACCTCAGCCTCCATAAAAGAATATCCTTCATCTGTGAGTTTGCTTTCAATTTCATAGATATCGGGGAGGATGGAAAGGAAAGAATCCCTGATGAAATTTTTCCAATAATTTTCTATGGGCTGTTCATTAAGGATTTTTTTAAAGATAGTTTCAGCATGCAGCCTCATTTCATCAAGGGTTGTAAACTGTTTCGACATTAACTTTTCCATGATTTCATGAATTATAGTGCCGAGGAGCATTGTCTCGACCTTGTATTTCTTTGTTTCCGGAGGTTCAAGTTTAAGGATTTTTTCTATAAAGAATTTTCTGGGGCATGTTCTGTAATAGTCAATGTTTGTGACGGGTATGTGCGAATTTATCCCGAAATATTTCCTGGCCAGATATGTTTTTATATTGTTGATCTCTTTTATGTACGATGACAGGAGGTTCTTTCCCTGCCTGAGCAGTTCCTCTTCCCTGCATAGTATCCCAGGAGTATGCTGGACAGTTTCAGCCTTCCATGGCAGAAAAGGCGACGCCAGAAATACTTTGTCTGCCTCCATTGCCGGATAGGAAAGGTGGAGATTTTTTGAGGAGTCTGTCATTCTCTGGAATATAAATTTTTGCAGGTAAAGGTATCTTTTCATGTTAACAAGGCCAATCTTTGTTCTTACGTTGTCCGGAAATATATGGTCTATCTCAGGCATTGATGGCAGGTCTCCATCCTTCAAACCGCCGATATACAGATATTCCGGCTCAGCGCCTCTCAATTCGAAAAACCCCGAAACCTGTACTCCTGTGCCTTCTGTTTCAGTTTTTGCCGTGTTCTGGACATGTTTGAGGCTATCAATAAACTGGCGCAGTGCGGTATCCGAAGCAGTCAGTGCGAGATTATCAATAAGAGACAATTCTTTCAGCATATCAGCAGCCTGCTCTTTGAGGCCTGTATCTTCATCGGAGAAATCGAGTTCTGCCAGTATCACAGCTAAACCTTCGCAGAATTGTTTGTATGTGCCTTTTTCTTTTATAGATGCAAGAGGGGTAAGTTTTTTGAATATCCACTTGATTTTTTGTTCTACCTCAGGCGGTAACCCTGTGAGAGTTTTAGTCAGATTGAGCCAGGAGTTTTTCCCTTTGATTATTCCTGAATTGAGAGAGATTTGAGGAATATATTCCCTGAATATCTCAGGCATTTTTTTGAAATATGGAGATATGAGGAATTGCGAAAACAACAGCCTTGGATAATCGTCTACGATTGATTCAAGCATTGCTGTCAGGTCCAGGAAAGGTTTTGTTTTTCCAAGAGGCTTTGATAAAGAAAAAGTGCAGGGTATGCCGTACCTCCTGAATACCCTCTCGGTAATGTCTGAATATATGTGCAGTTTCGGGAACGTCAGGATGATGTTGTCTAAGGATCTGCATTTTCCTGATACGAACATATTTTTTATATGCCTTGCAATGCCCTCAACCTCCTCATCTATTCCCGGATACGAGATGTATGATGGGCTCGCTGGCCTTTTTTCTGAAGGTAATACAGCCGCTGTAATGTTAAAGTTGTTCTTTATAAAAATATCAAAACTATTTGTTATAGAAGAAAAATTTTCATCGTAAGGTATTGAAATAAGGGTTGTGTTTGAGTGCTCAATAAGCTTTTTCAGCATCAGCTCTTCTGCCGGCGTAATCTCATAGAAACTATCGAGTATCAGTGTGTCAGGGTTGTAAAACCTTTCTATTAAATCAGGGCCTTCTCCAAGGACATCGTTTTCATCCAGGGTATTATGCCTGTTCATGATTTCCTGATAACCACTGAATATTTCAAGGGCGTCCATGGCCCTTTTTGAACCCTCTTCAGGAACATTGAGGTCTTTAAAAATACCACTTAGCTCAACCCGTACGGATTCAATATCTTTATGCGGGCGGTATTGCTTTATCTCGTCAATGAAATTACTGATAATGGATGAAAAACCAATGCCTTTGCCTGAGAGCCTTGAAATAATGATAGGTATGAGCGATTCAGGCAAAAGGCTTTTATTCCCGTAAAGGTAATAAAGCTTTTTTGCGAACTGTTTTATTGTCGTCATCTCAGGCGGAATATAAGTGCTTTTAGCTAATCCGTGGAAGATGCGCCGGCTGTCTTTTATTTTTCCCGGGGTAGGGGCGAGATAGAGTATCCCGGAATAGTCCTTGCCATTTATTTCAGAGATTGCTGTTTTTAACATGTTCCCGGTAAAGCCTCTATGGCTGAACGGGACATAGAAGACCCTGACCTGTCTTTGCTGATGAGTTGTCATGGAATAGGATAACGGATTTCGGGGAAAGGATGCAAAAGAGAAAACCTTGTTGGGGATTTTTGGCCCCTAACAGGGTTTTATCCGGTCATAACATGATCTGAAAGTTCGTTTGTGTCATCAGGTGTTATCGGGAAATGCTCGGCGAGCAGTTCTCCTGATTCTTTTATGGCTGCGCACAGGGCATCGCATGCACGTCCTTCTCTGATGCCTTTGGAGACCATGCCTGCGAATTTATTCAATGAGTCCTGCTTAATCTTTTCATAGATACCTTTGTCAGCAAGCACCCAGACTTTTCTTTCAAGGAGAGAGATGAAGAATAAAACCCCTGTGTTATTTTTTGTTTTATAAAGGCCTTTCTCATAAAATGCCCTGACAGTCCTGAACCTTACGGCTTCAGCCATTCTTTTCTTGCCGATAAATGCGGCCTTTAATAGAGGTATTTTACTGAACATGAACAATGCAGGGAAAAAGAATATGAAGCTGAATGATATATATGACCATACCGATGAATGGAAATATAACAGAGTAATGATTAATGATAAAAGGCTCCCGAGCAGTACGCCTCCGATAATCTCAGCCTCAATATATTGGTCGCTGCTGTCAACAACCATGACTGCCACTTCCCCGATTGTCGTCGATTCAGCAATACGGGTTGTCTCTTTGATCCTGCCATTTTCGTCTTTACTGAAGAATTTATTTGCCCGTGTCATTATCATTTACCAGTCTCCTGAGGCTCCGCCCCCTCCAAATCCACCGCCACCGCCGCTGAAGCCGCCAAAATCACTCCCGCCGCTGCTAAATCCGCTTCCGCCTCCGTAATATCCTCCTCCGGGCCAGAAGCCGCCTCCGCGGTGCTGTCCTCCTGAAGAAAAAAGAATTGGAAGAAAAATCCCTGCGCCCAGGCCCACGGCGGCAAATATAATAAATGTAGTAAGGCTGAGCGGCAGAAGTGTTAAATGAATAATTGCAGGCAGCCCTACTGCCCCTGATACTCCTCCAAAGACGCGTGATATGCTTCCCAGAAAAAGCATAACAAATGCACCAAACATGAGAAAGGTAAAAAAGCGTGAAGATTTTTCATGTTTTTGAGGCCGGTGATTTCCGTCGGCCTTGAATTCACCGCGTGCAGCATCAATTAATGATGATACCCCGGCTAAAAAACCTCCGTCAAAGTCCCCTCTTTTAAACCTCGGCTTTATGACAATATCTATAATCCTCCCTGCGGCCAGATCTGTTAACGGCCCTTCAAGGCCGCGTCCTACCTCTATCCTGATCTTTTTGTCCTGTTTGGAGACGAGAAAGATTACCCCGTTATCTTTTCCTTTTTGCCCTATCTTCCACGATTCAGCAACTTTAATACCAAAGTCTTCAATAACTTCTCCTTCGAGTGAGGGAACAGTCAGGATAACTATCTGCGTTGAATCTGTCTGTTCAAATGCCTTTAACTCATTTTCGAGCGCAGCCTTTGCTGTCGGGGATATCATATCAGCATAATCATTCACATACCCCTGAACTTTCGGGACATCAAGGGCATGGGCCGGGAGATTGAGCCAGAAAATAAAAAACAAGATAAAGGCAGGCAAGAGCCTCGGAGCGCAGCGAAACTGAGCGTAAATACTATATCCTGCCCTGTTGAACAGCTTCAAAATTAGAATTTCACCTGAGGCGCTTTTTCTGCCCCTGCCTCTGCCTTGAAAGGCTCTTTAAGCTTCAGATGCAGCAACATTGAATTTGTAAGATTGTTCGGGAATATCCTGATAGATGTATTGTATGTCTCTATGGCCTTGTTATAACGCACACGCGCAACATTTATCCTGTTTTCAGTGCCCTCAAGCTGGTGCTGGAGGTCCTGAAAATTCTGATTCGCCTTAAGGTCAGGATATTTCTCTACGACTAACATAAGCCTCGAAAGAGCGCTGCTCATGGCGCCCTGAGCCTGCTGGAACTGGGCGAATGCTGCCGGGTTATCAAGCATGTCTTTTGACATCTGTATGGACCCTACCTTTGCCCTTGCCTCTGTTACAGCGGTCAGTGTCTCTTTTTCATGTTTTGCATATGCCTTGACTGTTTCAACAAGGTTTGGAATTAAATCATTCCTTCTCTGGTATGATGCCTCTACATCACCCCATGCAGCCTTCACAGACTCTTCATTTGCCTGCATTGTGTTATAGCCGCAGCCGGAGACAGTCAATAGCATGAGGCCTAAAATTACAAGTGCAATTCTTTTCATACGTTCCTCCTCAAATTAGATATGCAAGGGAGATATAGTATTTGAGCGGTTTATTTTGCCGATACTCAATCAGTGTTTCCAATAATCAAGAGGCAAAATCCTCGGAGGACGCCCTGCGACCGAGAATGAGCGAAAATGCTATATCTCCCTTGGACTTCATCTTCACTTCCGTTATCTTGACATATAACCAGGGCATCCTGCAAATCCCATGCACCCTGCCTTTCGCAGGCGACACGATGCATTCGAGCATATGTTTGCTGTTTTTGTTCCGGTAATTCCCGGGACAACCTTATTTTTAATGCGGCCCTTATCTATTTTCTTTTTGGTTTTGATTTACGGGCGCCTTTCTTTGAGGATTTTTTAGAAGAAGCGCTTTCGAGTTTTGCTATCTGCGCTTCAAGTTTTTTTACTCCCTTGATTGTTGATATTACCTTCATGTCAAGCAACGGATTCTTGGAGCCTTTTGATACGAGGTCATACACCTTTCCGCCAAGGTCTGTGAAGTTTGACTGTACCTTCATCTTAAGTTCGAAAACCTTATATCTTCTTTTGCCTTCATCCGCAAGTTCCTCTGCCTTTTCAACAGCAACAGTTGCTCCTTTTCTCATAGCAGTGATACTTTCGTCAATACTTTTCTGGATGTCTTTTTTAACCCTGTCCCATAGTCCCATAATTTTCCTCCTTGAGATTTTATTAAAACAACATCTCTAACATATCACAAAACAGCTCTATTGAAAAGAGGAAAAGGATATGTTAATCTCATTGAGCTATGGGATTCTTTTTGCTGTCATTCCCGCGAAAGCGGGAATCCAGGTGTTTGTCCTTATTGAAACAGGGACTAAAAAATCTGGATGCCCGATTAAGAATTTCGGGCATGACAGGCGTGGTATAGGGCGAAAATGGTTAAAAATGACAGGTGGATAAGGGAGATGGCGCAGAAGGGGATGATATCTCCTTTTGATGCCAATCAGGTGAGGAAGGATGTCATATCCTATGGCGTGAGCTCCTACGGATATGACATGAGGATTTATGATGAGTTCAAGATTTTTGAAGGTAAAGATAATGTCATCATTGACCCCAAGAATTTCAGCGAGACTCATTTTATTGATTTTAAGGGCGATGTCTGCATAATCCCCCCGAATTCCTATGTCCTTGCACGCTCTCTTGAATATTTTAAAATTCCAAGGGATGTTCTTGTTATATGCCTCGGCAAATCAACTTATGCCCGCTCAGGAATTATTGTGAATGTTACTCCGCTCGAGCCTGAATGGGAAGGATATATAACCATTTCCATATCAAATACAGCGCCGGTGCCTTCAAAGCTATATTCAAATGAAGGCCTTGCTCAGCTTATATTCCTCGGAGCGTCAGAACTATGCGAGACTTCTTATGCTGACAAAAAAGGGAAATATCAGGCGCAGAAGAATATAACGCTTTCAAAAACATAAGGAACAGATTATGCCCTGGAAAGAAAAATTAATAATAGCGCTTGATGTCCCGGAACTTGATTATGCACTTGAGCTTGTGGACAAGTTTGAAGACCAGATAGAGATATATAAAGTCGGCCTTGAGCTTTTTACTTCAGCAGGGCCTAAAATAATTGAAGAGCTTCACAAGAGGAATAAAAGGGTTTTCCTGGACCTCAAATTCCACGACATCCCAAATACTGTTACAAAGGCTGCGATAGCTGCAACAAGGCTTGGAGTATTTATGTTCAATGTCCATGCATCAGGCGGATTGGAGATGATGAAAAAATGCAAGGACTCAGTGGTGGAACTATGTCTTAAGGAAAATCTGAAGAAACCGAGAATGCTTGGAGTTACTGTTCTTACGAGCATGTCTCAGCAGGTTTTAAAGGATGAGATTGGCATCCAGCACAGCCTGAATACGCATGTGAGGCATCTATCGGGGCTTGCGTTAAAAGCAGGTTTAGACGGAGTTGTCGCGTCAGGGCATGAGGCTGCGAAGATTAAGAGCCACTGCGGAAATGGATTCCTGATTGTAACACCCGGCATAAGGCCTTCCTGGCAGCCTCCTGATGACCAGCACAGGACCATGACGCCAAAGCAGGCGTTGAGGGAAGGCGCGGATTATATTGTGATGGGAAGGGCGATAATCAATTCGGATAATCCACTAAAGACCCTTGAATTGATTTCTTTAGAGATGCTCACGGCGTAAGACTAACGGGTTTTAGTTCCTGGGTTTTAGGTATCAGTAAACAGAAATTATGACTACTCCTTTTAAAAAAAACTTTTCTAAATTTATAAAAAACGGAGAAATAACTCCTGTTTATAAGGAAATCCCGTATTCTTCTCCCCATCTTGTCTACGAATCTCTGATATCTCCGAATAGCTTTCTCCTTGAGAGCGTAAAAGGCCCGGAGAAGATTGCGAGGTATTCATTCATCGGCTTTGACCCTTATTTAATTTTTAAGGTTAAAAATAGTTCTGTTGAAATTACCACGAAAGGCAAGAGGTCAATATCTTCTGCGGCTCCGTTGCCGAGGTTAAAATCACTTGTTACTGCATACAAACAGAAACCAATAAAATCTCTCCCTCCATTCCAGGGAGGAGCTGTAGGTTTGTTGAGCTATGACTTTGTCCAATACCTTGAGAAGCTGCCTAAAACAACAAAAGATGACCTTAAAATCCCTGACGCTCATTTTTTTATGATAGATAAGTTGATTGCCTTTGACCACAAAAAGAAAAAGGCGTGGATAATTGTGTGCCCCGGAGCAAGGGAAACTGATTTGGGGTATGGGTATACGGATGCGGATTGGGAAGAGAAGTATGGGGAATCGACAAGTGAAATTCAAAAAATAAGTGTCAAAGTATCAAAGTGTCAAAGCGTAAAGAAAAAGACTTCTGCACCTCCGCGCTTCTCGCCTCAGGCGAGTCGCCGAGGAGACCGCACTTCCGCGCTTAAGCATGGTTTATCCAAAAAACAGTATATGGACATAGTAAAACGTGCTAAGGAGTACATCGCAGCCGGAGATATATTTCAGGCAAATCTTTCTCTGAGGGTGTCTGCTGAAATCGGCAATACAAATCCCTGGGAGCTTTATAAGATTCTTCGTTCGATAAATCCCTCTCCATTTGCAGGATACATTGATTTTAGTGATTATCAGATTGTGAGTTCTTCGCCTGAAAGGCTGGTAAGCATAAGAAACGGAATTGTTGAGACAAGGCCGATAGCAGGAACAAGGCCGAGAGGAAAAGACGGGGAAGAAGACGAGCGCATGCGAAAGGAGCTTTTGCTGAACGAAAAGGAGAGGGCAGAGCATATAATGCTCATTGACCTTGAAAGAAATGACATAGGAAGGGTCTGTGATTATGGGAGCGTGTATGTTGATGAACTGATGATTACAGAAGATTATTCTCATGTAATCCATATCGTCTCTAACATCAAAGGGAAATTAGCTCAAGGCAAGACATGCTTTGAAGCGATAAAGGCTGCATTCCCCGGAGGAACAATAACAGGTGTCCCAAAGGTAAGGTGCATGGAAATTATAGATGAACTGGAGCCTGTCTCAAGAGGGCCCTACACAGGCTCGATAGGTTATGTCGGGTTTTCAGGGAATATGGATTTGAATATTATAATAAGGACCTTCCTGATAAAAAAAGGTTTTGCGTATGTCCAGGCAGGAGCAGGCATTGTTGCGGACTCTGGCCCTGAGAGGGAATATTATGAAAGCCTTAAAAAAGCAGAGGCGCTGATAAAAACACTTGAGAGGGTTTGATTATTTCATCCCGAACCAGCCGCCTTTTTTCCCTTTACTCTTTATTCTTTCTACTGTTTCAGCTATCTTCATCTCTCTGATTATGCTTAACATTTCTTTCTGTTCTTCTTTTGTTTTTTTCAGCTCATCAGATAATTCTCTGATTGCAGCTTTGAGGCTGACAAGTAATTGGTTTGTTTCTTTAATATTTTCAGCCATTTTATCAAGTTTTGCAGCAGGGAATGCCGGGATTTCTCTGATGCTTGCTCTTATTTTGTCGAGTTCTTCAACCGGGAATACCGGGACTTCTCTGGTTTGGGGTTCTCTCCACTCTTCTTTTGTTTCTTTTTTAACCTCCGGCATTTCTATTGTTGTGAATACTTGAGCAGCCTCCGGAGCAAAAGAGAATTCCTGCTCAGGTTCAGGCTCTTTTGGAAGGGCAAAGGGTTTTTCAGCTTCAATCGTGTCTTCTTCAATTATCTGCTCCTGCACGGGCGGAGGCGGGGGGACAGGTTGAGGAAGCTCCTCAGTAAAAAAGAAATCTTCTTCAGATACAGACCCCTGGGGGATTTCAGAAGGTTTTGCTTCAGGGATTTTTTCTTCTTTGTCCGTTTCTTCTTCGAATGATATGATTTGTTCTCCGGCTGCTTCTGCTGTAAATATTTTTTCTTCAACCGGCGCTGGGGGTATAACTTCTTCAATAATCTGTGCAGGTTTCTCAGGCTGAGCAGCCGGTTGGATCTCAAGCTTATGCTTGCGGGCCATGTCTTTGATAAGAAGTTTTGTAGCGACCTGAAACGCCTCCTGAACACCCTTGCCATTAACTGCCTCAGCCTCAAGATATACGTGCTCGCCGTCATTCAGGTCTTTATTTAATTCATCAATTGAAAGCACGTCAGGAAGGTCTCTTTTGTTGTATTGCAGGACAAGCGATATATCTTCAATGTTTATATTATTTGAAAGGAGATTATCTTTCATATTGGCAAAGCTTTCCAGATTTGCTTCCCTCATTGCTCTCTGAGAATCAGCGACAAATACTATGGCATCAGCGCCTTTAAGCACAACTTTTCTTGTTGCATTGTATTTGACCTGACCGGGCACAGTATAAAGCTGAAATCTGATGGAAAAGTCTTTTACCTTGCCGAGTTCTATGGGAAGAAAGTCAAAGAACAGCGTTCTGTCGGTTTCTGTGGCCAGCGAAAGCAGCTTCCCTGTTTTCTGGGGGTCCAGGGCTGAATGTAATTGCTGGAGATTGGTTGTTTTTCCGCTCAGGCCGGGGCCATAGTAAACAATCTTAAGGGTAATCTCTTTTGAGGCATAATTAAAAAGTGCCATAGTTTTAAGTTCAGGACACAGGGTTCCAGCTTTTGATTTTTGCTGTTGTAATTTGGTTATTGGTTATTATCACGCTATAACATATACTCCATTTCTGGTGGTATTTTTAACTCTGTACATGGCTTCATCGGCCAGGCGAAGAAGCTCCTCTTTGGTCTTTGCGTTCTCAGGATAGCATGCAACTCCAAAGCTTGCAGTTACCTTAAGTCCATAGCCCTCTTTTTTGAGAAATACATTCTGCTCGACTGCTGCCCTTATTCTCTCTGCTATCAGAGCGGCTGCCTTGGGCGTTGTCTGCGGCAGTACAACCACAAATTCATCGCCTCCGTATCTGGCAACAATGTCTATAGTACGCAGGCTCTTGATAATCAACTGGCCCATCTCGACAAGCGTCTTGCTGCCTACCAGATGTCCGTGGTGGTCATTTATATTTTTAAAATGGTCAATGTCAATAAAGATGAGGGATATTGATGTGCGGTATCTGTTTGAGCGCTGGATCTCCATCTCGATGGTCCTGTTCAGGTACCTTGTATTGAACAGTTTTGTAAGGTCATCCGTGACAGCGAGTTCCGCCATCTTCTGGTAGAGAGAGGTCCGTTCGATTGCAAGCGCTGCCTGGTCTATAAGCCTCATGAGCAGCGTGAGGTCTTCGTTTGTGAACTGTCCTCCTGTGACCTTATTTACGACCTCAAGAACTCCGATGACGCGGCCTTTGCTTTTTATCGGCACGCACATCAACGACTTTGTCCTGAAATGTGTCTGTCTGTCCACCTTGGAACTGAATCTTTCATCCCGTGATACATCAGGCACGATTACGGGAACTCCCTCCTGTGCAACCCAGCCTGCAATGCCTTCCCCGAGTTTCAGCCTGTATTTCTCTATCCTGGGTTTTTTCTTGCCATCGGTCTTCTCAAAGACCAATTCGCCTGTCTCCTCGTCAACAAGGAGTACAGACCATGCCTCGGCATTTGTCATCTCTTTTGTTTTTTTCATTATTGCAACAAGTATTTGGTTGAGCTCCATTGAGGATGTCAATATTTTCGCAACCTCTTCAAAGAACTCTATCTCTTTTTTTGCAATATCAAGTTCCTGCTGAAGTATTTTGTTCTCAATCCGCATGCTTTTTTCTTTCAAAATCCGGTTGATAAAATACAGCAGTTCTTTTTGGGAAGGATTGTAAACAGGGTAGGTAAGAGGATTTTTCAGCCATACAGTAAGCCCTGTGAAGGAATAGTCCGGGGATACTACAAGTTTTGGTATATTTACAGATGTTTTTATGAAGTCTTTGAATGAGCTGTTTTTGCTTTGCTCTTTTTCAACTATGATAATATTTACCTTTTCATTAAGCCTGGGAAGCGCATTATCAATGGCCCTGAACCTTGAGACCTCGAACCCTTCCTGGGAAAGGGCATCTTCATAATCCTTCCTGAAAATACTTGAACCGATTAAAAGTATATTAGGCATTCACACCGCAGCATTTCTTGTATTTTTTACCGCTTCTGCATGGACACGGGTCATTCCTTCCAACCTTTTTCCCTTTATGGACCGTTTGCTGGCCTTCAGGGCTGCCGGTCATATTATAGTTCAATTTCTGTTTTTTGGGAATCTCTTTTAGGCCTTCCTCTTTTTTTACCTGAATTTTAAAGAGTCTGCTCAATACCTCGATAGAAATCCTGTCTGTCATTTCAGCAAAGACATCAAATGCCTCTTTCTTATATTCAGTGAGGGGATCTCTCTGGCCGTAACCCCTGAGGCCGATGCCTTCTTTAAGATGGTCCATGCCAAGCAGATGGTCTTTCCATTGTGTGTCAACCACCTGAAGCATTATCATCTTTTCTATATATCTTGTCATGTCGCTGCCGATATCAGCTTCTTTTTTATCATATGCCTCTTTTATTGCAGACATAAGGGATTCTTCTGCTTCTTCTATGGATTTAGGGGTTGAGGAATAAGTTATGGAAAATATGCCGTAGGCGGCATCGCGCAGGCCTTTCATGTCCCATTCTTCAGGATGTTTTCCGTCAGGGCAATATATGGAAAGAAGCTCGTCAACAGCATCTTCTATCATGGAGAATATCCTGTCTTTTAACTCTTCGCCCTGCAGGATTTCCCGCCTGAATGAATATATCTCCACCCTCTGTTTATTCATAACGTCGTCATATTCAAGCAAATGTTTTCTTATGTCAAAGTTGTGGGCCTCGACCCTTTTCTGTGCATTCTCTATGGCCCTTGATACGAGTTTGTTCTCTATCGGCATATCTTCATCCATGCCCAGCCTGTTCATAATCCCTGCGATCCTGTCGGAACCAAAGACCCTCATAAGGTCGTCTTCCAGTGATAAGTAAAACCTTGAAGAGCCCGGATCTCCCTGCCTGCCTGAGCGTCCCCTCAGCTGATTGTCAATTCTTCTTGCTTCATGCCTTTCTGTACCGAGGATATGCAGGCCTCCGGCGTTTACAACCTTCTCCTTGTCTTCAAGGCATATTTTCTCTGCCTTTAAAAAAGCCTGCCTGTAATCTTCTTCCGAATAGTCTTTTCTGTCTATTAAAAGTTCTCTTGCGAGCCCTTCGATATTGCCTCCGAGGACTATGTCTGTGCCTCTTCCTGCCATGTTCGTTGCTATTGTCACAGCTTTGTTTCTGCCTGCCTGTGCTATTATCTCCGCCTCTTTGTCGTGGTATTTTGCATTAAGGACAGAGTGGGGTATGCCTTTTTTCTTCAGCAGATGGCTCAGCACCTCTGACTTTTCTATTGATATAGTTCCTACAAGGACCGGCTGCCCTTTTTTATGAAGCTCTTCTATCTCCCTGGTTACTGCGTTAAATTTGCCTTTTTCTGTTTTATATATCATGTCAGGATTGTCTGCTCTTATCATTGGTTTGTTTGTAGGCATTACAAGCACATCGAGATTGTATATTTTTCCGAATTCCTCGGCCTCTGTGTCAGCGGTTCCTGTCATGCCTGCGAGTTTGTTATACATCCTGAAGTAGTTTTGGAATGTGATAGTGGCAAGAGTCTGGTTTTCACTTTCTATCTTTACGCCCTCCTTGGCCTCTACTGCCTGATGCAGGCCGTCAGACCAGCGTCTGCCCGGCATCAGCCTTCCTGTAAACTCATCAACAATGATTACCTCGCCGTCCTTGAGAATATAATCAACATCCCTTTTGAAAAGGGTATGCGCCTTAAGCCCCTGAAGCACATGATGCACAAGCTCTATGTTGGCCGGGTCATACAGATTGCCTGCGCCGAGCAGTTTTTCAGCCTTTATATTGCCTTCATCTGTCAGGATTACGGTCTTTGCCTTTTCATCAATTGTGTAGTCAGTATCTTTTTGAAGCTTCGGCACTATCTTGTCTATCTTATAGTACTTGTCCGTGGACTCTTCCGAGGGCCCTGAGATTATAAGCGGAGTTCTTGCCTCGTCAATGAGGATGCTGTCTACCTCGTCAACTATTGCATAATTAAGCTCTCTCTGGACATACTGGGTTATATCATATTTCATGTTGTCTCTGAGATAATCAAAACCGAATTCATTGTTTGTGCCGTATGTTATATCAGAGTTGTAAGAAGCCTGCCTCTGTTCATCTGTGAGCCCGTGAAGGATAACGCCGACGCTGAGGCTGAGAAAATTATAGATGGGGCTCATCCAGTGGGCGTCCCTTCTTGCAAGGTAATCGTTTACAGTGACTATATGAACGCCCCTGCCTTCAAGCGCATTAAGATATACAGGCAGGGTAGCAACGAGTGTCTTGCCTTCACCTGTTTTCATCTCTGCAATTTTACCTTCATGAAGCGCTATGCCGCCGAGAAGCTGGACATCAAAATGGCGCATCTTCAAGGTCCTTTTTGAGACCTCACGGACAACTGCAAAGGCCTCAGGAAGGACATCATCGAGTGTTTCGCCGAGTTCAAGCCTTTTTTTGAACTCCGCAGTCTTGTCTTTCAGCTGACTGTCGGCCAGGGCAGCTATCTGCGGTTCGAGTGAGTTTATCCGCCCGACAAGAGGCCACAGGCGCTTTATCTCCCTTTCATTGTTTGTGCCGAATAATTTTTTAAGAATACCGCTGACCATTGTTTATACTAAATTAAACGGCCTAATATTTCAAGAAACCTCCATCGGCCTCTTGAATAAATGAAGCCGCTTTCTTTATTATTAAAGAAAGCGGCGAGGAGGCTGTATGGTATCTAAAGAGAAGATTGAAGAAGTTCTCGAAAAAGTAAGGGCAGGCCTTAAGTCAGAGGGCGGAGATATAGAGCTGGTGGAAATAAAAGAAAGTGTCGTGTATGTCAAATTAAAGGGCGCATGCGGGACATGCCCGATGTCAACGCTTACGTTAAGGAACTGGGTTGAGGCCAGCATAAAGCGTGAGATACCTGAAGTTACCGCTGTTCAGGCTGTTTAATTTCTGAAATGGCAGACCGTAATATTCATAGCTTACGGCTTTCAATAATATTTGTAACCGCAGTATTGTTAAGTTTTCTGTCCCCGTTTTATTTACCCGCCTCTGAACCTGTCTCCGAACCTGTGGAAGTTAAAGAAATAAGGCAATTGTCATCCAAGGGATATACAAGAGTTGTTATTGAACTCTCAACGCCTGTTGAGTTTTCAAGCAAGCGTATCTCAAATCCTGACAGGCTTTATTTTGATCTTAAAAACAGCAGAATCTCAAAAGAGATAAACACGACACTCCCTGTAGGGGACGGTATATTAAAGACAGTGAGGGCAGGGCAGTTCAGCAAAGATACTGTCAGAGTGGTCCTGGACCTGGAGGAGATAAAAGATTTTAAGGCGTTTATCTTTGGCGACCCTGCAAAACTCATCATAGATGTTTATGGCAGGAAGCCCGTAAAAACTCAGGATGCAGCTTCAAATATGACAACAATAGTTCTTGACCCGGGGCACGGAGGGCACGACCCGGGTGCAGTCGGCCTCAAAGGTCTTTGTGAAAAAGATGTTGTTCTGGATATTGCCTTAAAATTAAAAAAGATTATATCAAAAAGGAAAGATGTCAGGGTTTTCCTCACAAGAGAAACAGATGTGTTTATCAGGCTTGAAGACAGGACAGCCTTTGCGAACAGCAAACATGCGGACCTCTTTGTATCAATCCACGCAAATGCAAGCCCGAATAGAAAAGCAAGAGGCATAGAAACCTATCTTCTCAACTGGACAGACGACGACGAGGCAATGAGGGTTGCAGCGAGGGAAAACGCAATATCGCTAAGAAAAATGAGGGAGCAGATGAACAAGTATAAGAGCGATGTTGATGTAATGCTCAGCGACCTCAAAAGGGACCTAAAGCGGGACGAGTCAATAAAACTTGCCAATTATGTCCAGAAATCAATTGTGTCCACACTGGATGAAAAATACAGCAATATCAGTGACCACGGCGTCAAGAATGCATTATTTTATGTTCTTGTCGGAGCACAGATGCCTTCTGTCCTTGTGGAGACGTCCTTCATAAGCAATCCAATAGAGGAAAAGCTGTTCAAGAAAGAGGCTTACAGGGAGTATATTGCAAAAGCAATCGCTAAAGGCGTTGACACTTATGTGGCTTCGATACCTTTGGATCAAAAAATGGCAGGGATAAGGTAATTTTTGGCTCCTGAACTGAAAATTATTTTTTATATTCTTTTTATCATCTCGCTTTTTCTTGTTCAGAACCTGTCAGTTTATATCTTTGTACTTGTCTTAATTTTAATCCTGCTTCTGAGAATCCCGTTTGCATCCGTGAAAAGAGGCTGGGTCCCTATAAGTTTTTTTCTGGCCTTTACTTTTATCAGCAATATGTTTTTCAGCCATGGAAAGATTATTTACAGCATAGGCTCTGTTGTGATTACCGAAGAAGGGCTTCGGATGGCGTCACTAAGGACCTTGAGGATATTTTTTATGGTTGCAGGCGCAAAGATACTTACGGCGACAACACCCCTTGAGGCGCTTATCGGAGCACTTTGCAGGACCCTGATGCCTCTTGAAAAAGCAGGCGTGCCTGTTAATGAATTTTTTTCAATAATGGGGCTGACGCTGAAGTGTTTTCCTAAACTCAAGGACTATCTGGCAGAGAATTACAGGAACCATAAAGACAGGGGGGAAAACGACGGATTTTTAAAAAGGGCAAAGATTATATCCTCGTTTCTTCTGCCGATGTTTATTCAGAGCATGCAGTCGCCTGAGATATTTTTTGAGGAAGAGGCAAAGAATGCAAAGAGCGGTTAACCGTTTTGCGCCAATAGCCGCTATTCCCTATTTTTTTCAAATGCATTTTTTAACGATTATTCAATCCCCACTGCAAATTTTTGCATCCCCATTCCGTCCCCATATCACAAGCTTTCTGCCAATCAGCGATAGCTTTATTTTTATCTCTTATCTTCCAATAGGCAGTCGCACGAATTCCATAGGGGATGGCATTATTGGGCTCTAATGCAATCATCTTACTGGCATCCTCAATCGCCTTGTCAAATTGTCCCTTTTTATTATAGGCGACCCCACGATTGCCATAGGCATTGGCATGATTCGGGTTTAATTGAATCGCCTTATTATAATCTTCAATCGCCCTGTCATACATGTCTTTATTCCGGTAAGCAAACCCGCGATTGTTGTAGACATTAGCATCAGGCTCTAATGCAATCGCCTTATTAAAATCCTCAATCGCCCTGTCGTGTTGACCTTTATCAGCATAGGCAATCCCACGATTGCCGTAGGCCAAGGCATAATCCGGGTCTAATTGAATTGACTTATCATAATCTTCAATTGCCCTGTCATGTTGACCCTTCTTGTTATAGGCATTTCCACGATTTAAATAGGAAATGGCATGTACATTTCCCCTCAATCCGGGCTCTAATGGCGGGTTTTCTAATGCAATCACCTTGGTATATGCCTCAATTGCCTTGTCGTACTCTTTAGCCTCACTATATTGCATAGCTTTATCAAACCAATCCATTGCGCTCAATGTGTCTGCTGCCTTTGCATATTCTTTCTGTTTGCTTGTGTCAGACTTTACGGCCTCAAGCTCTTTTTTCAGCTTCTCTATCTCCTTAAATGCCTCATCCGTCTTCTTTTTCGCATCCTCAAGTTCTTTTGACTTTTGCGTATCTTTGCGAAGCTTGTCAACCGAAGCAGCGACCTCATCTGGGTCTGCCTTTATCCTTGCCTTAAGATAATATCTCTCACCATCCCATTTTTCATTGAGTATTTCTGTCTGCACAACGCCTGCGGTAAGCATTACGACCTTATCCTTGGTAAGACGGAAGTCCTTGACCTCGGTCTCTGCCATGAGATATGTGCCCAGTTCATCAAGCACAAGCCTTTTAACCTGCTCAACTGCAATTGCGCGGGAAGTTACCTTGCTGTCTATTTCGCTTGCCTGATAGGTGTATTCCTTTTCAAAGGTCTTAATGCCGGCAAGGGAAATGTTGAAATCTAAAACAAAAAAGACTAATGCCACAATTACCACAAGCAATGTCTTCCGCATAACATCATCCTCCTTATTTGAAAACAAAAAGGGCATTTGCACCTAATATACAAACAGGTGGAATGTCTGTCAAGGTAATTTTGCCATTATGTTAAGAATGCTTAACGTCGTGGATATGATAGAATATTGCGCGGAGGGTGATGACGGTGAAAGTAGATTTATTGGTAAAAAACGGAATTGTTTATGACGGGACAGGCGGTGAGCCGTTTCAGGCTGATATCGGGATTGCAGGAGATAAGATAGCTTTTATAAACAAGGTATCAGATATCAGGTGTCAGGTGTCAGGTACCAAGGCGGAAAAAACGATAGATGCGAAGGGGATGGCTGTGACGCCCGGTTTTATTGATACACATGCGCATTCGGATTTTACATTGCTTGCTGACCCCCGCGCAGAAGGTAAAATATCTCAAGGTGTGACAACTGAGATAAGCGGGAACTGCGGGCTTTCTGCCGCGCCTTTATACAAGGATGCATTTGAGCATAGGGAAAAAGACCTTAAAGAACTTGGGATTAAAGAACGCTGGTCAACGTTTGAAGAATATTTCAGGATACTTACAAGGAAAGGCATTGCCCTTAATTTTGTCACATTAACCGGACACGGGAATATCCGCGCGTCTGTAATCGGTTATAAAGATAAAAAACCTGATGCTAAAGAATTAAGAAAGATGCAGTCTCTTTTAAGTCAGGCGCTTGATGCAGGAGCAACAGGGCTTTCAACAGGGCTTATTTATCCGCCGGGAATTTATTCGGATACAGAGGAACTTATTGAATTATGCAGATGCCTGAACTCGTCACTCATTTACACCTCCCACATGAGAAGCGAAGGCAAGAATCTTATAGAATCAATCAAGGAGATAATCCGGATAGGTAAAGAAGCAAAAATTAAAGTGCATATCTCGCATATCAAGACAGCCGGAAAAGAGAACTGGCATAAGATAGGCGAAGCAATATCATTGATAGAAAATGCCAGGGGAAAGGGAGTTAAGGTTACTTGCGACAGGTATCCATATACTGCCTCAAGCACTGACCTCGACACAATCCTGCCTTCGTGGACTTATGACGGAGGCGCGGAACAAGAGTTAAGAAGGTTGAAAAGTTCAAATATCAGGGAGAAGATAAGAAAAGAGATATTGCAGAGAATTTATGATGAAGATTACTGGGAAAGTGTCAGGGTGTCATCTGTAATTTCTCAAAAAAATAAATGGATGGAAGGCAAGACTCTTTCATATATCTCAAAAAAGATGAAGAAAAGCCCTGTGGATACGCTTTTTAAGATTTTAATAGATGAAAAATTGAGGGCAGGTGCGATATTTTCATCCATGAATGAAGATAATCTTAAGAAATTTCTCTCCCTGCCATATACAATGATAGGCTCGGACAGCTCGGCAAGAAGCTTTTCAGGCCCGACCCGCACAGGGAAGCCTCATCCAAGAACATTCGGGAGTTTTCCGAGATTCCTGGGTAAATATGTGAGGGATAACGGAATGATGAGCATGAACGAGGCTATACACAAAATGACAATGCTTCCTGCAAAGACATTCGGGATAAGGGGCAGGGGAATAATAAGAAAGGGAGCGTTTGCAGATATTGTTATCTTTGATGCTAAGAAAATTATTGATAAGGCAACATTTAACAGGCCCTTTTTAAAACCTGACGGGATTTATTATGTGGTTGTGAATGGCAGGCCTGCGGTATGGGAAGGTAAATTTACAGGGCAGACGGCAGGGAGGGTGTTAAGACAATAAACCTCTCTTTTAACTATATCTACCACATGCTCAAATGCATTGCTTACATCAGGAGTTAGCTCCATCCCGTAATTGAAATAGTCTTTTGGCACAATACCAATAATAACTGTTTCTATTTTGCCCCACAGGAGACTTGCCATCTCTATGGTTTCCATAACCCCTGTGTGATGAGTTGGCAGCCCGGAATTATTTCTGATCTTTATTTCCTCAGGGGCCAGTATGTGTATCGTCCCTGGTTTTTCGTCTGTGAGTATCGCGTCTATTACTATCAGTTTTTTTATGCCCTGAAGGTAGTGAAGCAGGTCAAGCCCTGCGGTTCCTCCGTCAAGGAGCATAATTTCAGAAGGAAGGCCTATTCCCTTTAGGTGATTTATCGCATGAATTCCAACGCCGTCATCCTTGCGGAGGATATTCCCTATCCCTAGAATAGCTGTTTTATGATAGCCCAAGTTTTTCCCACTTCGAGAGTCTTTCCTTAGCGCCGAAATCTCCCCACATCTCTTTTACCCTGGCATCAGTGCAGACAGCCTTTGCGAGGTCTATAAATTTTTCCTGCGTGATTCCGATAATTGGGGCATTTACATTATCCCTTGCGGAAAAAAGAATTCTTGCTGCCATACCTGCTCCGAAAGATTCTTCAAGATTTTTTTTGATTTCATCCAGGGCTTTTCTGATATTGTCTTCTCTCATTAATCCCTCCGGATAGCGTCTATCTGTACTCCGTTGCCTGAAAGCAACGTCACCTCTAATGGCATTTTGCCGATAGCATGGGTAGCGCATGAAAGACACGGGTCATAGCATCTCACTGCCATCTCTATTCTATTCAGGATACCTTCAGACATTTTTCCGTCTTTGATAAAATATTTGGCTGCCTGAGCAACCGAGACGTCTATAGCCCTGTTATTATGTGCAGTAGCCACAATAAGATTGGCTTTTTTAATCCTGCCGTTATCATCAGCCGTATAATGGTGGATGAGTGTTCCCCTCGGCGCCTCTATAACGCCGATACCTTCACCTGCTTTTCTTTCGACCCTGACCCTGAATTCGTCGCCCACGATTGCATCATCCTTGAGAAGTTCTTTCGCCTTTTCAGCGGCATGAAGAAGCTCAATTGTTCTGGCCCAGTGGTAGTAAATGTTATTTCCCAGTGGCTTGCCATTACTCTTTGCCTTGAATTCCTTGAATCTTTTCTCTGCCATGGGTGTGTTTATTGCTTCCGAAACATTCAGCCTTGCCAGCGGTCCTACTCTGTAGGAGCCATCAGGCCAGCCGTCTTTTTTGTAGAAAGGGAACTTGAGCCATGAAGAATCCTCGACATGCTCTCCTATATAGTCAAGATATTTCAGGGGGTCAAATTCTATATCTCCTGATTTTCCTCTCAGCCTGATAGTTCCATCATATAATTCAAGTTCGTTTTTATTCGTTAAGCCCATGAAGCTTCCGTCAGGCTTGCCAAGGCCTTCTATCATATCAGGATATTTCTCTATAAGTTCCAGCGCTAATTCTACGGCCATTTCCGAGAGGGGGATTGCATCATTGATTTCTTTTGAGAGAAAAAATCTGTCTTCGTGCGAAAGGGTCTTGCTCATACCCCCGGGTATTGCTGTGACAGGGTGTATTGCCCTTGCGCCGACCCTGTCTATAATCTCCTGCCCTATCTTTCTTAATTTTATTGCCTTTTGGGCTGTTTCCGGAGATCTTTCCAGTATGCCGATTACGCTTCTGTCTTTTGGAGCGCTGCCTGGCCCGACAACCATGTCAGGCGCTGCCAGAAAGAAGAAATGCAGTGCATGGGAATGAATAAACTGGCCCATATGCATCAATTCTCTCAATTTCTTTGCAGTTTCCGGGATTGTAATGCCCAGAAGGTTATCACATGCCTTGGCTGAAGCAAGGTGATGGCTCACAGGGCATATGCCGCATACCCTTGTGGTTATTACCGGCATGTCCCATAGCATCCTTCCCTCGCAGAACTTTTCAAACCCCCTGAACTCTGTCACATGAAAATGTGCATCTGATACCTCTCCTTTATCGTTCAGGTTGATTGTTACTTTTCCGTGTCCTTCAAGTTTTGTAAGCGGCTCAATGGTTATCTTTTTGCTCATAATGTTTTCTTCTCCTTCACATGTGGGTATATTGAGACCGGGAGGGCATATCTGTAACCTACTCCAACCACATCCTCCATAAACATAAGGCCTCCTGCAGGAAGTATATTGGCCAGGGCATTTATCATTTTTGCTCCCTGTTCAAGTGCATCCGGCGTAGGCCCCATGCATCCCCTGCATGGTGTATTGCCTTTTACACACCGTGAATCACACCCTTCTCTTGTGGCAGGCCCCATGCATAAAATGCCCTGCTCAAGAAAGCATTTTTTAGGGTCAATATTTTCGAGTTCCATTAGTGTGGTAACATTTTCTGTGATAAATTCCCTTTTCGGAATATACATCTCATGGTGCTCCCTGACGCACTCATGGCACAGGTTTTTTGTCGGTATCTCGGGCTCCCTGTTGTTGAGGATATCGGTCAGTGCCTTCTTAATCATAGTGGGGGTAGGCGGACAGCCTGGCAGATAATAGTCTACCTTGATTGTCTGGTTCAGCGAATGTACATGGGGCAGCATTTCAGGAATATCTTTTGAGGCAGGTATCTTGCCGTCAAGTGTGCTTTCCGTGTCTGTATATGCTCTTTTAAGGACATCATTTAAAGGGTGCAGGTTTCTTAATCCGTGAATCCCTCCAAAACAGGCGCAGGTCCCAAAGGCAAGTATTTTATCTGCCTTTTCCCTGAATTTTTTTGCCGTTTCTCTATTTTCAGTATTGGTTACAGAGCCGTCGAGTATTCCGAGTTGAACTTCAGGGATTTCCTTGACATCGTTTATCGGAGACCTCAGGATTTCAATTGACTCAAGTAATCCGATAAGGTCTTCGTGAAGGTCCAGAATGGCTACATGACATCCAAAGCAGCCCTGAAGATGTCCTGTTGCTACGTTTACTTTTCCCATTATGCTTTACCCCCTATGTTTCTCAGATAGTCTAAGAATTCAACAGCACTGCCAACGCATGAGCCTCCTTCGCACTCTGAAACCCCGAAAATCCTTAATCTCTCAGGGGTAATTCCCCTGCTTTTTAAAACAGCCCTGAAGAGGTTAGCCCTCCTGTCAAGGTCTATATTGCCGACAATGTTAAGGCAGTGGTCATCCTTGCATTTGCATATCACTACGCCCTGGAATCCCTCGCGGAAGGCTTCGAGTATCAGCTGGGTATCTATTCTTCCTGCGCAGCGTACACTTAAAGGCAGCACGCTTGTCGGATATTCGACTCCCATCTTTCCGGCATAATCAAGAGATGGATAGCCGCAGCCTTCACATGCAAGATACAGGATTTTGATGTTGTTTGAAGGCTGATATTGAGCCAGTATTTTTATTGCAGAGATTAGATATTTTGTCGGCGCTGAAATCTGGTCCCTTGCGCCTGTGGGGCAGGCAGAGACGCAATTACCGCAACCAACGCATCGCTTTATATTGGTGGAAGAGAGTTTTTTAATGGGGTCAAGCTCTGCTGCATGGAATATGCATGTCTTGATGCATGTTCCGCATCCTCCGCAAACCTCTTCATCAACCTCGGAGACAAATAACTCATGTTCAATCTCTTTTTTGCTCAGGAGAGAATCCGCAAGCGTAGAGGCTGAGTCAGAGAGCGCAATTATGTAAGAAAGCGGCGTGTCCTTGACATAAGGTATTACAAATATTCCCTGATTTGAAGTCTCTACTGTGGAGGTATCGGATATCAGCGGTTTAAAAAAACCGGAATCATCCCTTTCAATCCTAATGAGGGGATATAATGCTTCTGTATATGTCAGATCATTTTCTATTGCAACTATGAGGGCTCCTGCCCTCAATGAATAATCTCCAAGGGATATCCTGAAATTGCCTGCATACCCGTATATTTCCGTGGGTGTTTCCGTATGAAAGGTTACCTCAGGGTGATTTTTTATATATGCAAGTGTTGGCATTGCCTGGGTCTTATAATCCCCCAGATCCCTTAAAGAGACATTGTCAATAAAATGAACTTTGTATCCTCTCTCCAGAAGCCTGTTGGCAGCAAAAAGTCCGCCTATGGTTGTGCCGATAATTGCCACAGACTTTTTTGGCGTTACGCCTATTGTGTCAACATCATGTGTAAATCTTAGTTTTTCAATGCCGACGTCTAGCAAGACCTTTGCTTTCTTTGTGGCTCCTGACGGATCAGACCTGTGAGGCATTGCAACCTGCTCCTTTAAATTAACAAAACTTACCATATTAGAGTTTATGCCGGCTTCGTGTATTGTCTTGAGGAGCAAGTCTCCATTCCTTATCTTTTTGTAATAAAGAGGTGATTCACCTGCCAGGACAAGGCCTTTTAGCTTCTTAGTCTTTATCTCTTCCTGAACTGCCCTGATGCTTGTGGAACTGCAGAGGTTATTGAAAATTTTCACTGAGGCAAGATTTTTATAATCGGATGCCAGCGATTGAAGGTCAATGATATTGCTGATCGCTTTTTCTGATTCTGAGATAAACAGCCCTATGTTCATAGAATCTCCTTTCCTGGAGGTCATTTTTGGCTGTTTGATAATATTTTTTTTCTGCATGTCTTGTCAAGTTATAATTTTAGATTTGTTACATGAAAATCTTGCGAAACAAGCCTAGTTTGTCAATCTAAAACCCGAAGGCTCTAAGATTGACAAAACTCAGGATTAGAAATATAATTAAAAATACTTAACAAATTCAGAGGAGGTTCATAATGGCAGAGGGTATAGTCGAGGTCACGACTTCTACGTGGGATAAAGAGGTTCTTCAGGACAAGGGGTTGGTTATGATTGATTTTTGGGCTGTGTGGTGCGGGCCGTGCAGGATGATTGCGCCCACAGTTGAAGAGCTTGCAAAGGAATATGCAGGGAAAATAAAAGTGGCAAAGCTGAACACCGATGAAAACCCTGATATTGCAAGTAAATATAAGATAATGGGCATTCCTACAATCATGTTTTTCAAGGGTGGCCAGAGAGTAGACCAGGTTGTTGGTGCCGTACCCAAGAATCAGCTTAAATCCAAGATAGATTCTTTGCTCAGCGCCTGAACCCCCGCTAAAAAAGTGATGAGCCATCTGCGCAGGGGATAAAATAAAATGAAAAAGACTTTTGCAATTATCGTAATCTCATCTCTTTTAATCTTTGCCTCTTCATGCCAAAAAAAAGAAGGGGAAGTAGAGATAAAGCCGCCCTCTATAGGAGACACAGCGCCTGATTTTACGTTAAAAGGAATAGACGGCAATACAAGCAGCCTTGCCGATTACAAAGGCAAGGTAGTTATGGTCGAATTTTGGGCTACATGGTGCCCCCCGTGCAGGGAATTAGCGCCAATACTTGAGAAGATTCATAAAAAATACAAGGATAAGGGATTCATAATACTTGCCCTTGTATCAAGAGACGAGGGGGAGGCAGCCATAAAGTCTTTTATAAAGGAACACGGAATAACATATCCAGTGCTTCTGGCTGGACAGGAGACAATGAGGCATTACGGCGTAAGCAGCATTCCCGTGAATTTTATAATTAATAAAGAGGGCCGGGTAGTAAGTATACACATGGGCAACACGCAGGACATTATGCAGGAACTCACAACTGAGATAGAGAGCCTGCTTTAGTTTTATGTTTGAATCGCTTACCGAAAAACTCGAATCAATATTTAAAAAACTTCGCGGCAGGGGACTGCTTAAAGAAGAAGATGTCGAGGCAGCCCTGAAAGAGGTCCGTCTTGCGCTTCTTGAGGCGGATGTCAACTTCAAGGTTGTAAAGGATTTTATACAAAAGGTCAAAGATAAAGCTATTGGCAAGGAAGTCCTTGAAAGCCTTACTCCCGGGCAGCAGGTTATTAAGATAGTAAATGATGAACTCTGCGCGCTTCTCGGGGGTGCAAGCAGCAGGATACAACTTTCTCCAAACCCGCCCACTGTAATTATGATGGTGGGTCTTCATGGGTCCGGAAAGACTACAACCTCTGCAAAGCTTGCCAGGTTTTTCAGAAAAGAGGGCAGAAGGCCCATGCTTGTCGCAGCCGACCTTCAACGGCCGGCAGCAATAGAGCAGCTTATTACCCTCGGCTCTCAGATAGACGTTCCGGTCTTCTATTCAAAAGACACAAAGAACCCTGTAGCCCTCTGCGGAGAATCCATAAAAAAAGCAAGGCTTGACGCAAGGGACATATTAATACTCGATACCGCAGGCAGGCTCCACATTGATGAAGGCCTTATGGCAGAACTTAAGAATGTGAAAGACGCTGTTTCCCCGAAAGAGGTTATATTTGTTGCTGATGCAATGACCGGTCAGGATGCAGTAAATATAGCAAAGAATTTCAATGAGCAGATAGGGATTGACGGAATAATACTTACAAAGATGGACGGTGATGCAAGAGGCGGAGCTGCCATCTCCATAAGGGCCATCACACAAAAGCCGATTAAGTTTATCGGGGTCGGCGAAAAAATAGATATGCTTGAGCCGTTCCATCCCGAAAGGGTCGCATCGAGGATTCTCGGGATGGGAGATATACTCAGCCTGATAGAACAGACTCAGAGTGTATTCGAGCAAAAAGAGGCCGAAAAATTACAGGAAAAGATACAAGGAGAATCATTCACCTTTGACGATTTAAAGGAGCAACTGAAAAAAATACGGAACATGGGCCCGCTCGAAAATATTTTAAATATGATACCCGGCATGAGCAATAAGATGAAGGGGGTTTCAGTAGACGGCAAAGAGCTGGTAAGGACAGAGGCTGTAATAAATTCCATGACGCTGGCTGAAAGACGGAATCATAATCTCCTGAATGGCAGCAGAAGGAAAAGGATTGCCATGGGAAGCGGCACAACAGCTGCGGATGTAAACAGAGTGGTTAAGCAATATGTTGAATTAAAAAAGATGCTGAAAATGTTTAAAGGCAAAAAAGGGATAAAACTTCCCAAAGGCCTGCCTTTCTGATTCCTGTTATGTAACACCAGGTAAAACATAAGCAGACACGAATATCTCTCTTAAACATGCATCTCTTCATTCTTGTGTAGTATCATACTACATGGACTTTTTGAATGAAATCGAGGGTGTTTTCGATAAGCTTGGCGGCAGAGAACTTTCAGCCTTTTACACGCGGAAAATAGATGTATTTCTCACCGATGTTTTTAATTCAATAGAATCCCAAAAACTCCTTGCCCTTATTGCCATCGGCGGATATGGCAGGGCAGAGCTTGCCCCTTATTCTGATATAGATATCATGTTTTTTGCGAGGGATAAGGCAGACTCAAAAAAGGTTGAAACAGTCCTCTATAAGCTCTGGGATACGGGACTCATAATAGGGCATTGCTTTAGAACGCCTGAAGACTGTATTGCAGAGGCAAAAAAAGATTTGAGGACGCATACATCCCTGCTCGAGGCAAGGTTTATAGCAGGAGATAAGGAGATCTATAATTATTTTCATGAAAAGGTCTATTCAGAGCTTGCGTTTAGGAAGCAGAAAAACTTCATAACAGGCAAGTTGAAAGAGATGGAGAAGAGACATGCAGGCTTCGGAGATTCTGTTTATCTCCTTGAGCCGAATGTAAAGGAGAGCCAGGGCGGGCTTAGAGATATTCATACAGTCCTCTGGCTTTCAAAAATTGCCCTGAAACTGGGCAATATCGGGCAGCTTTCAAATGTTGTATCAGGGCATGATTTCAAGAGGATTATAAGGGCCTATGATTTTCTGCTCAAGGTAAGGTTCTGCCTCCATATTATAAGTAAAAGAAGAAACGATGTCCTTTCATTCGACACGCATGACCAAGTCTCTGCGAGGCTCGGGTTCCGCAATTCGAAGAAATTTTCAGGCTCTGAGAGGTTTATGAGATATTTTTACCTCAAGGCAAATATCGTAAACAACGTAACATCACTTATTGCGGGCTTGTGCACAAGGCAATGGGCCATCGAGGGCATCAGGGACTGGAGCGCGGTAAAGAAGAAGGCGACTGAGAATTTTTTCATCTACAGGAATGTCGTTATCCCGTCAGAAAACAGCAGCGTAAGAAAAAATCCCGAAAGGATTATCGAGGCCTTCTATGCATCCTCTAAAACCGGCAAAAAATTAAGCCATAATCTCAGGGAGGACATAACAAAAAATCTCCTGTATGTCGGGAGAAGGGTAAGGCGCTCTCATAAAACCATGGGTTTTTTTCGCGAGATATTGAACGGCCCGCGTGTATATGCAACATTGAGGGAGATGCATGAGACAGGAGTGCTCGGCAGGTTCATTCCTGAACTAGGGGCCTTGAGGTCGCTGGTTGTGTACGAGCCTTACCACAGATACACTGTTGACGAACACACCCTGCATGCCGTACAAAACCTTGAGATGCTTACTGCAACGAAATATAAGAGCCTTGAGTGCCTTTCAGGGATAATGAAGGGATTAAAAGACAAGGATATCCTTTTCATGTCCATTCTTTTTCATGACATAGGAAAGGCAGCCGGAAAATATCATGAAGAAGAAGGATATAAAAGGCTTAAGAATATTGTTGAAAGGTTTAATATAGACGTTGAGAAAAGGCAGAGGATAGAGTTCCTCGTAAAAAACCATATCCTCATGTCGCGCATTGCACTGACAAGGGAGATTGAAGCCCCTGAAATTATTGCCCAGCTTGCAGAGGCCGTCGGAGATGAAGAAAGCCTCGGCGCATTATATCTCATGACGTATGCTGACATGTCTGCCGTGAATCCGTCATTCTGGACAGAATGGAAGGCATATCTGCTTCAAGAGCTTTATGAAAAGACATTGAATTACCTGAGAGGGGTAAGAAGGGACAAGGAAGTTTATATAAAGAGCATCCTTGATTCTTATGAGGGCGCTGACAGGGAAGGGCTTGATATTTTTATTGCAGATATGCCTGAGAGATATCTTCTTTCGACCCCTCCGGAGAGGATATATCATGATTATAGGCTTGCCCGGACTGTAAGGGAAAATAACTTTGCTTTAAGTATTAACGAAAAGCATGACGGCACAACAGAAATTATTGTCGGTACCTGGGACAGCCCGGGCCTTTTTTCCAGGATTGTAGGGTTCCTGTCGTCAAAATGGATGAATATATTGAGCGCAAGGTTATATACTGGCAAAAAGGGGCTTATTATTGATAAAATTCAAATTTCGAACTGGAAAGAGATCTGGTGGGATGGGATGGATATTTTTATCGAAAAGGGGCTGGAGGACGTTGTGTTAAGAGGCACGCGCATAAACTTGTCAGGCTCACAGAAAGAAATCGGCAGCAGAAGAGTTGATGTGTTTATAGAGCTTGATAATGAGACGTCCGGTGAAAGTACGATCCTTGAATTTTTTTCTCAGGACAGGCATGGGCTTTTATACGATGTCTCAAACCTCTTTTATGAAAATGGGTTTAATATAATATCAGCAAAGATTAATACGGAATCGGGCATTGCTCAGGATATTTTTTATATACAGCATGAAGGAAGGAAGGTTAACGGGCTTAAGACCACTGAATTGCTTGCATCCCTATGGAAAACACTAAAAAGTTAAAACGCATAATATATCTTTCACTCCTTGTATTGTTTATCGGGATAATTATTTTTGTCTCCCGCGGACCGTACATATCAAATGCATTAAAGAGAATAATCCTGCCGGAGCTTGAGAATATGTCCGGCCGCAAGGTAATAGCCCAGAAAATATACTTTAACCTGTTTCCCTTATTTGTTGAGGCAAGGGGATTGAAGTTTTTTGATGAGGAAGGCAACAGGGTGCTGACCGCAGAAAGGGTAAAAGGTTACGTGGGGTTATCGGGCATATTAAGGAAAGAGGTAATCCTGAAAAGGGTAGTCATAACCGGGCCTGAAATATCTACGGACAGGGGCCAGATAGATGACATAATCGGGAAGGTCAGGGATTATCTTGCCATAGAAAATCCCAAAAAGATAAAGGTAAGGGCAGGTGTAATAGAGGTCCGTAATGGAGACTTCTCATTTTATGATGCCGATTATAACGCAGTTATCACAGGCGAAAAAGTAAGCGGGGAGGTACTGCTGGGCGATGTGCCGAAAATGAAGGTAGACATAAAGAACCTTATTTCAAATATTAAGAATTTTCCGGAATTCAGATGCGAAATGAGCGGCGTATTGCTTTTCAACAAGGGCGGCATCAGTATAAAGAATATTACGCTCAAATCATACGCCTCGGAGATGCAGGCCGAAGGTTTTTATTCAACTGAAGGGGAAGGCGACCTTAAGACAGACCTGAATCTTATTATTGATTCTGTTAAAAAGGTTTTTGGCCTGAAACAAAAGGGTGAAGGAAAGATATCTGCAAAGGGCGATATAAAATTCGGAGAAGGCCCGCCCAGTATTGATATCAGGCTGAAAGGCAGTTTTTATCTGCAGACCCTTATGGAACTCCTTAAGGTGGAAGAAAGGGTTGAGGGGTTGGTAGATTTTGACGGCAGGATGAGCGGCGCAATTACAAATCTTACAGGCAGCGCTGATGCAAGGCTCAGGAGAGGGAATCTCTTTGATGTTGATATTGATGACCTCAGGTGCAAGGTTTCCTACAGGGACGGCATTATGAACTTCAAAAACGGGAAGGGCGCACTTTATAACGGCCGCGCAGAGGCAGAGGTATCAATAGACCTGCCGAGTGTCGAGCATTATTCTGTCCGAGTAAAATTTACGGATATTGACAGCCCCGCAGCCTTTAAGCTTATAGAATGGGAGCCGGGAATACCGTTGGGAAAGGTAAGGGGAGAACTTTATTCGTCAGACACGGAATTTAATCCAGTGGGATGGTTTGAGTATGAGAATAAAAAAACAGGGGGTGATTTTCCAGGAAGGGTCAGAAAGGCGAAGGGCAGTTTTTCGGTGCAGGGAGATATACTATCTCTGATAAATGCAGAGGCCAGAACTGAGAATTCAACATTGGGGATAAATGGCACTGTCAATCTGTCAGCTTCTCTGCTTAACCTGAAAGCTAAGCTGGTTACTGTTGATATAGCGGATCTTACAGACCCTTATCTCAACCGTATGAAAGGCTCAGGAGATTTTACGGGAACAATAACAGGCAAGTTTGATGACCCCATGATAAGCGGAATGTTAAATATTACTTCTGCATCTTTCGATGATTATGAATTAGAAAATATTGCCGGAGAATTTTCTTACAGAAAGAATTATCTCGAAATAAAAGAATTATCAGCCAGGGCAAAAGGTGAACAGCATAACATAAAAGGTAATATAAGATTTCAGGAGGCAAAAGAAATTTTTGACCTAAAGCACCCGGACTACAGGCTGACAGGATCGCTGAGAGGCGCGGATATCGGGAAGCTGGCGAAAATCCTTTATAAAAAAATACCCATAAAAGGCAGTCTCGATTCGGATTTCAGTATAACAGGCAAAGACCCCAATCCTGAATATTCAGGTACTGCCACGATAACTGATGCAATGGCGTATGACGTTCCATTGGACCTTGTATCGTCCAATTTTTCTTATAACTACAGGGATTTTATTATAAAAAGGGCAATGGTGAAAAAAGGGAGTTCTTCACTGACAGGAGAAGGCAGGATATCAGACAGGGAGAGGTTCTATTTTAATCTTTCTGCAGACAGGCTGTTTATCAGGGATATGGAGCTGAAGGGCATGCCGGATGATGCAATCCTCAGCGTAAGCGCAGAAGGCTCAGGCACATTCGACAACCCCGCCATTAAGATTAACGGAAAGTTGTCAGGAGGGACGTTTAAGGGGAAACCTCTCGGCGACGGCACAATAAGCGCTTCTGTCAGGAATAAGGAAATTATATTCAATGCCGTGCTTTTCAATGAGAAGATGAGATTAAAGGGGAAGGGATATCTCAGTGATACGCTTCCATGGACTGCAGAGATTGATATGGCCTCGGGCAGGTATGATTTTCTTCTTGCCGGAATACTGAAAGACGCGCCTGAAGATCTGGTCGTAAACATAAAGGGCCGTGCTGCCCTGTCAGGAGACAAAAAACATTTCTCTGCTTCAGCGGTTATAAGCCAGATGACGGTTGCGCTTTTCGGAAATAGTTTTTCTAATGATTCGGATATAAGGCTCAGGATTGATAACAGGAATATATTGTTTTCTGCACTGACTATGAGAAGCGGAAATGCCTCTTTCAGTTTGAGGGGGAATATAGAAACAGGCAAAGAATATAATCTGGTACTTGAAGGCAGTTCAGAACTTTCACCTCTTAAGGGGCTTTCAAAGAGGATCAGCATTTTGAGGGGAGATTCTGATTTTACTTTGACGGTTACAGGGAAATGGGATAATCCTCACATAAGCGGAAGCCTTAATATAACCAATGCATCTTTTGGTTTAAAGGATATGCATCAGCGGATCAGCGCTATAAACGGCTATTTCTATTTTGAGGACGATAAGGTCATTATCCAGAAACTTTCAGGGAAGCTCGGCGGCGGCGATATAGATGTTTCAGGGCTTGTCTACCTTAAAGGACTAGGCATAAAAAGGTTTTATCTTGACGGAAAACTGAATAATATAACAACCTCTGTGTCCAAGGATTTTACTGTTAATTTTGACGGGAATATTTTTTATAAAGGCACCCTTGAAGCACAGAATATTACCGGCGATATAAAGATAAACAGGGCGAGATACCGGGAAAGGGTTGAATGGAAAAGCTGGCTTCTTAAGGCAAGCCTGAAGGAGAAACCAAAGGCAGAGCCGACAAGGATAGAAAAGGCAGCATTGAACGTAAAGATATCCGGGGTGGAAAATATTATTGTGGATAACAATATAGCAAACGCGCCCCTGAGGGTTGACCTGGTACTGAGGGGCACTATAGGGCATCCTCTTCTTTTCGGCAGGGTTGAATCCAGGGAAGGCAAGGTCTACTTCAGGAATAATGAGTTCCGGATATTAAATGCAAGCGCAGACTTCGCCGATCCCAACAGGATAAACCCCATGATGGAGATTGTAGCGCAGACAATAGTGAAGGGATATAATATCAAATTGAGCCTTGAAGGGCAGTTTGAACATTTTACGCTCTCGCTTATTTCCGATCCTCCGCTTGAGGAGACAGATATCCTCAGCCTGCTTACAGTAGGGCAGATAGGAAGGCAATTAAAGGGCCTTGAAGGAGGAATAGGCGCAGGAGAGGCTGCCTCATTTCTTACAGGAAAGGTTCAGGATGTCTTTGAAGACAGGGTGAGGAACATAACAGGGCTTGACAGGGTTCAGGTGGACCCTTATGTTTCAAAATCTACAGGCACAGTCGGCCCCCGTGTTACTGTGTCAAAAAGGCTTTTAGGAGACAGGCTGTTTGTAACTTATGTTTCCTCAATCGGTTCTACAGAGGAGCAGGTGCTCAGGCTCGAATACATCCTCGGCAAGAATGTTTCGCTGCTCGGTGTAAGGGACGAGAGGGGCAGCCTCGGTACAGATATTAAATTCAGGTTTGAGTACAGATGACAAAAGATAGAACAAAAATTTTAGGCTTCCGCGCTATTGTTTTTCTCTGCATCTGCACTTTTGCGTTTCTGTTTTGCTGCTCTTCATTTGTAAGAGCATCTGAAACAACAATACAGAAAATAGACATAGAGGGCCTGTATTCTATCCAGGAGGAGGAACTCTTAGGCCTTTTAAGCATAAAAGCTGGCGATGTCTTTAATCCTCTCAGCGTGGACAGCGGTATAAAAATGGCGTTTCTTAAGGGCATATTCGAAGACATATCCGTTGAACTGGATGATGACAGGACGCATGTAAAGATAATAGTTAAGGAAAGAGACATTATCAGAAATATTCATATCAAAGGTAATAAGCATGTGAAAAAAAAGGCATTGGCAGAACTTTTTCTGTTTAAGGAAGGCCAGGTTATGAGGTATGACCTCATAGAACATTCCACGAGGGAACTCAAGGGGACACTATCAGGGATGGGGTTCCCAAATGCCGGGGTAAAAGTGCAGGCAGAAAAAACGCGCAGGCCTTACAGAATAAATCTTACCCTTACCATAGATGAAGGAATGCCTGAAATAATAAAGCACATCAGGATTTATGGGCCTGAAGACGAAGTAAGGCAGATAATGAAAATGTCGGAAGGCGATGTTTATGACCAATTCAAACTCAAAAAGGACATGGAAAATATAAGGGCCTATTACAAGAAAGGCAATTACCTGAATCCATCAGTTGGCCCTTATACTTTCAGCAGCGGCGAGCTTGATATTGATGTCAACCCGGGCAAAAAACTTGACATCACATTTGAAGGCAATGATTCCGTGAGTTCAAAAACGCTTCTTAAGGAAACGCCATTTTTTGATGCCGAAGACTTCAGGGATGACCTTGTGGAAGAGGCGGTCTCAAGGATTACATCTTTATACCACACCAGGGGGTATGCCTTTGCACGGGTTGCGCCGGTGATAACCTCAGGCGAAGATGCCTTTGCCGTTACTTTTTTCATTTTTGAAGGAGATAAGGTTACTGTTAATTCTATAAAGTTTATCGGGGCATCCATACCAGAGAAAAACCTGAAAGAGGTCATGTCTCTGAAAGAGGGCGCTTTATATAACCCTGACCTAGCAGATGCCGACAGGACAACGCTCATGGAGTTTTATAATGCAATGGGATACCTGAATATACACATGGATGATATCCAGGCGAGGATAAATGATGCAAAGGCAGACCTCACCATAACAATTAAAGAAGGCCCAAAAACCTACATAGAGGGCATTGAAATAAAAGGGGCAGAGCTTGTCTCGAAAGAAGAGGTCGAAAAGGCTATCAGGATAAAAGCAGGTTCCCCTTATAATGAGGTTGACATCTCAGATGCAAGATACAGGATTATTGAACTTTACGCGGGCTATGGTTTTAGTGATGCAAAGATTGACGTAAAACAGGAATTCAGCGAAAAGGGCATAAGGGTTACCTTCGAGGTCATTGAGGGGCCGCTGACTTTTTTCGGGAAAACTGTAATAAGCGGTAATGAAGAGACAAGATATAAGGCAATCAAGAGAGGGTTGCTGTATAAAGAGGGCGCTCCCTTTAATTATACCCTTATTACTAAAACACGCCAGAGACTGTACCGGCTTGGATTATTCACTGATGTTGAGATAGATGCAATAGACAAGGAGACCAGCACCAGGAATATACATCTCCGGGTAAAGGAAGGAAATGCAGGGGTCGTTGAATTCGGCCTTGGATACGGGGATTATGAACGGCTTCGGGGTTCGCTTGATATAAGCTACCGTAACCTGTTTGGAATGAACAGGCAGGCATCTTTCAGGACAGAACTCAGCACGCTGGAGCAGCGGTATATCATCAATTACCTTGAGCCATGGTTTCTGGATAGTTCTATCCCCTTCAGAATGTTATTCATAAAGGAAGCCAGGACAGAAAAAAATATATCAACCCGCGAGACGCGGTATAAATTAAAAAGAAATTCTGCAAGTGCAGGCTTTGAAAAAAGGCTCAGCGAAAAGTTAAAGGGTGAGATTTTTTACGAATTTGCATTGGTCAAGACTTATGACGTGCAGCCTGATATCATTCTTGCAAAGGAGGATACAGGGACACTTACAATAAGCGGCATAAAGCCCGGAATAATATATGACACCAGAGATAATCCGTTTGATCCCAGGAAAGGCGTGCTTGCCGGCATATCGGTAAAGGCCGCATCAGGCGTACTTCTTTCAGAAACAGACTTTGTAAAGGTTATAGTTAATGGGAGCACATATAAGGAATTAAACAGATATTTTGTTTTTGCCTTAGCTTTAAAAGGGGGTTTTGCGCAGGGTTTTGACAATACCAGGGATCTTCCGCTTGTTGAGAGGTTCTTCCTTGGCGGAAGGACCACGGCGCGCGGGTACGAGCAGGACACTTTAGGCCCTAAGGGCGTCAATGGCTCTCCAACCGGCGGCAACGCATTTTTCCTGACAAACCTTGAACTCAGGACATCCCTCGGCGAGACTTTTGGCCTTGTAACATTTGTGGACGGTGGAAATGTGTGGAGGAAAACAGGAGATATAGATCTCTCTGAGCTTAAATATACTGCAGGTATGGGCATAAGATACAACACGCCGGTCGGGCCTATCAGGGTAGATTACGGATATAAGCTTGACAGGGAGGAAGGAGAGAGCAGGGGTGAAGTGCACTTCACTATCGGACATGCGTTCTGAAAGCAGTTATCAGGTGTCAGTTATCAGGTGCCAGTATAAGGCAAGCAGAATACTGCTTTTTTTTATTTTGCTGTTCACTGTTCACTGTTCACTGTTCACTGTTCACTGTTCCGCTGAAGTTATCGACAGGGTTGTTGCTTTTGTTGATGACAGGGCCATAACTATGAGCGAACTTGAAAACAATTACAAAGACACGGTGAAGCTGATGCCTGGCATTAAAAAAGAAGAGGTATTAAACACAGCAATAAACAGAATACTCCTCTTGAGAGAGGCCAAAAAACTGCGTATCGAGGCCCCTGCAAAGGATGCAATCATTCAGGAATATATAGAGCTGAAACTCAAGACAATCATAAAAATAACAGAAGAAGACCTCAAGGAATTCTACGAAAAGAACAGGAAAGAATTTGGCAATGTCGAATTCGATGACGTAAGGGACAAGATAGAAAACTATCTTATAGAAAAAGAGGTCAACCAGCGATTGGAAAAACATATCGAAGAGCTAAGGTCAAAGGCATATATAAAGATTCAGCTTGAAAAATGAACAAACGGTTCCCGGCTGTGAATCATAAGGGGAAAAAGCCTTGCCGTTATTGACAGTTTATGCTCTTTCTGTTAAGCTTAAAACTCAGAAAAGTTTTAGATGAAATGAGGAGGTGGAGTTTTGGTTAAGATTAGATTAAGGAGATTAGGAGCCCATAAGAGGCCTTTCTACAGGATGGTAGTAGTTGATTCAAGGGCTAAAAGGGATGGGCCTTTTATAGAGGTTCTTGGAACATATGATCCGCTTAAGGAGCCTTCCGAGATAAAAGTGAATTTAGAGAAGGCCAGGCTTTGGTTACAAAAAGGGGCACAAACTACTGATGTTACTAAAAAGCTTTTGAAAAAGGCTGGGCTATAACTCCAGGAGTCGTAGACAGTCCAAATTCCTATGGAGGTGGAGAAGATGAAACAATTGATTGAGTCAATGGCTAAGGCTCTGGTTGACAAGCCGGAAGATGTAGTAGTTGCAGAGGTCGAGGGTGAAAAGACCACTGTTTTTGAACTAAGGGTTGCGCAGACTGACCTTGGAAAAGTTATAGGCAAACAGGGTAAGACCGCACGTGCAATGAGGACAATCCTCAGCGCTTCAGGCACTAAAATAGGCAAACGCTGCGTTCTTGAAATACTCGAATAAAACATTCAGAGCCTCAAAAAATATATAGACTGCAAGAAATAAAAAGGGGAATACGGATTAAGCCTGTTCCCCTTTTTTTAAACTGCCTGCCCTGCAACTGTCATGGTAAATAAACAAACCGTTTTTTCATTCTTTAAAGAAAAGATTAAAAAACCTGTCAGCTTCAAGGAAATAGTCCATATCACAGGGCTGAACCATTCCGAGGCGCGCTCATTAAAAAAGGTCCTCAGGGGCATGCTCAGGGACGGTGATATCATACTGACCAAAAAAGGCCTTTATGTCCCTGCAGAGGATACAAATCTTGTAACAGGTTACTTTGAGGCGCATAAGGATGGCTACGGTTTTGTGATAACAGAGAAACCCGGAGAAAGGGACTTCTTTATTCCCGGGCGCGCAACCTCGGGAGCGATGGACAATGACAGGGTTGTCGTAAGAGTTGAGAACCTGCATAAACGCGAAGGCAGGATAATAAGGATAATCGAGAGGGCACATACAAGGATAGTCGGCAAGCTTGATGTTACAAAAACTGCCTCTTATGTCAGGCCCAAAAATAAATCCATACCATTTGACCTTTACATACCTCCGGGGGATAAAGGATCGGCAAAAGACGGGGATACGGTTATAGCCGATATTATTAATTATCCGGCAGATAAAAGGCCGCCTGCGGGCAGGATTGTGAAGGTAATAAAAAAACCCGAGGATCCTGCATCAGAGGTCGAGGCAATAATAGATGAATTTAACATTCCGAGAAGATTTCCCAGGAATGTAGCCGAGGAGGCAAAGACGCTTTCTATGGCAGCAGATGGCGCCGGCGGCCCGGAAGAAAAGAGGAAAGATTTAAGAGAGCTTCCTACGGTTACGATTGATGGAGAGAGGGCCAAAGACTTTGATGATGCAGTCTCAATCAAGCTTACAGAGCACGGTTACAGGCTATGGGTCCATATAGCAGATGTAGGTTTTTATGTCCCATGGGATTCTGTTATTGACCTTGAAGCAAGGAAAAGAGGCACCAGCATATATTTCCCTGACAGGGTAACGCCGATGCTCCCAAAAGAACTCTCCGAAGACCTGTGCAGCCTTAAGCCAAAGGTCCAAAGGCTTGCATTTACAGTCGAGATGGATTTTGACAGGCATGGCGCGCTGCTGAATTCAAAGTTTTATCCAAGCCTTATAAAGAGCGACGAGAGGATGACTTATACGTCTGTTAAAAAAATCCTGATTGATAATGACAGCCATGAACGGGAGAAATATAATTATCTCTTGCCGCATTTTGAACTCATGGGTGAACTGTGCGGTGTCCTGAGAAAGAAAAGGCTTGACAGGGGAAGCCTTGATTTTGATCTTCCGGAGCCTGAGGTTTTGCTTGATATGCAGGGCAGCCCGGAGGCAATAATCAGGTCCGAGCGGAATTTTGCGCATATACTCATCGAGGAATTCATGATAGCAGCGAATGAGGCTGTGGCAGAACATCTCGCAAGGCTTGAAGTCCCGAGCCTTTACAGGATACATGAAGAACCCGACCCGATGAAACTTGAAGATATTATGAGAGTCATAAGGCCCATGAGCAGGATTAGGAAGCTTCAAGGCCCGAAGGATTTTTCATTGCTTCTGCAGAACATAAAAGGCAAGCCTGAAGAAGAGATTGTAAATTATATGGTATTAAGAAGCCTTAAACAGGCAAGGTATTTTTCTGTAAATGTCGGGCACTTTGGCCTTGCATCAGAATGTTATACCCATTTTACATCGCCTATAAGGCGGTATCCGGACCTTGTGGTTCACAGGATATTGAGAGAGGTCTTGCAGAAAACACGCCTTTCAGATAAAAGGAAGCAGGAACTGGAAAAACTTCTCCCTGATATTGCATTCAACTCATCCAGGACCGAGCGCCTCTCCGAAGAGGCCGAGAAAGAGGTCATTAATGCCATGAGGGTGTGGTTTATGAAAGACAAGGTCGGCGAGGAATTCGAGGGCAGGGTCGTAAATATCACCCCGTACGGCTTAAAGATAAGGCTTAAGGATTTTTATGTTGATGGTTTTGTCCATGTTTCCTACCTGACAGATGATTTCTATGAGTTTAACGAACGCGCCTTCTCCCTTTCCGGAAAAAATACAAAACGCTCATTTACCATAGGGAAGGAATTAATGGTGAGGATAGATAAAGTTGATATGGAGGAGAGGACGGTAATATTCGGGATTTAGATGAGGAAGTTATTATTTGCGTCTGCAATTTTTTCCATAGCTGCTATTTTGTCAAGAAATAGGGGATGTGTCCCTAATTAAATTTCAATATATCGCATGTAATCTTTAGCTCTTCTTTAGGCTACGCAATTATAATTGATAACGACCTGCCTCACCCGCGCGGGCAATCAGCTTTGTCAAAAACAAAACAGCGTTATTCCGCGTCGGTGTGGAGGCTTGTGTTAGCCGTTCTTATTCAGCATTCTCAAATGTTAGTGTTATTTCTTTTGGTGTTAAAGTTTCGGCAATTTTATATGCTTCATGATTTAATATATCTTTTATAAAGGTGCCCATTTGATTCTCAGATTCACACCACATATTGCCGCTTTTAATTTCATTAAATTCATTGTTACTTGAGTAAGTTAATGTTAATGAAAGTTGCAGTATTTCACTTTGATCAGGAATTGGAATAAATTGCCTTGTAATATTTAAATCATATTTATTCTTGTCTTCAAAATTAGCATTGTATTGGAATAAAAGCATGTCGCTTGATTCTTTAGCACATTCAATTGATTTTACTTCCTTATAAAAATTTGTCATTAATTCAACCGCTTCTTTTGCGACTAATTTATTTAAGTCTTTTAGTTTCAATTTTAAATATGCATCAAATTCGATCAAAGCGTCTTTAGCTTTCATATTCAACAAGTCCTTTATAAGTAATTCTTGTTATCAATTTATCTTGGGCTAACGCCGTTGGTTTTATATTCTTTAATGACCCCAAATCCAACCACTGCGACGTGGTTTAGGAGGTAACTTTTGAGAAATTTTCTGTTTAATCTGTTTATTTATTTTTTGGCAATTATCTATTTTGAGTCTCAAATCTGTTATCTCCGTCTCCTGTCGTTTTATTATTCTTTTAAGATTTTGATTCTCCGTTTCGAAAGATTCTATCTTTTTCTCCGCAAGTGTAAGTTGCTCTTTGAGCAGTGCAATATGTTTTGTCTGTATCGCCGCAGAGCCATGCTCGGTAATAAGTTTTTCGAGAGGTTTAAGTAATGCTGTTAATTTCTTCATTTTTTATATGCCTTTACCCTAACGGTTATCGGGGCTATTTTATGCCCCGATTGCCGGTTTGCGCTAACATATAATCTACCTCAAGGGTAGTTTCAGGATATTTGCGTCATGATAGCATAATGAATTAAATACCTCAATACGAAAAATATTTATTAATATCAATGGTTCCATCGGATGTGAAACCTTACAATTTATGATAATATAGGGCAAAAGTGTGGGAGGTTTTTTATAGGTTTTCGTACACAAGAGCAAAAGTCTGAGCCTGTTTTGCCGGAGTTATGGCATAATATAAATAAAAAAGGAGAACGACAAAAATGAAAGAAAAATTAACGGCAATATTTCAAAAATCGCCTTTCGGATACATCGGCTTTGTGGAAGAACTGCCGGGTGCTAATACGCAGGGAGCAACACTTGAAGAGACAAGAATAAATTTAATTGAGGCAGTCCAGCTTGTTTTGGAAGCTAACAGGCAACTCTTTGAGGAAGAACTCAAAGGACTTGAGATTATAAAGGAAGATTTGGGAGCAATAACGGCTTGAAACGAAAAGATGTAATCCGGCATCTTGAGTCAAACGGATGTGAGTTATTGCGCGAAGGCGCAAATCATACGGTATTCGTAAATCGTATGAAAAAGAAAGTGAGCACTGTTCCTCGTCATAGAGAGGTCGATCAGAACCTTGTCACGAAAATATGCAAAGACCTTGAAATACCGAAGCCATAACATTTCACTCCATCGGACTTCGAGATGCCTGCGGCATCTCTTCGCCGATAAGTTCAGGCATCAAAGAGGTGCAGTGCCTTCTCGGGCATAAGCATGTCGAGACAACAATGGTCTATACCCATGTTCTGCGCGATATGAAAAACGCGCCTCAAAGTCCGCTGGATTCACTTTATGAAAGTTAATGGTGATTTATATGACGAACAAGAAGGAGGATTAAATTGTTCAATAAACTTGTTCTTTATTTAAAGTTAATTAAATTTTCTCATTCCATCTTTGCACTTCCTTTTGCATTGGCAGGCGCGGTCATCGCGGCATCAGGCATTCCAGCGTTAAGGCAGATATTCTGGATTATAGTTGCCATGGTCGGCGCAAGGTCGGGAGCAATGGGGCTGAACAGGATTATTGACAGGAAGATAGACGCTGAAAATCCGAGGACTTCTGGCAGGGAGATACCGGCAGGCAAGGTCAGGGTTATGGATGCGGTCATATTTACAACCATATCGTTTGCAGTGCTTGTCTATGCCGCTTATATGCTCAATCCCTTATGCCTTAAACTTTCTCCTGTTGCTATTGCAGTTGTATTTCTCTACCCCTACACAAAGAGATTTACATGGCTTTCGCATTTTGTGCTTGGACTGTCGCTCTCGGCAGCGCCTCTGGGCGCATGGATTGCTGTAAGGGGCACATTGGATTGGCAGATATTGCCGCTTGCCCTTGCAGTGATATTCTGGCTTGCGGGATTTGACGTTCTTTACGCATTACAGGATATGGAGTTCGATAAATCATTCGGCCTGTATTCGATTCCAAAGAGATTCGGCATCAAAAAGACCTTACTGTTTTCAGGCATATTTCATTTTTTTGCATGGGGACTTCTTGCATTTACAGGAATAATTTTTAGCCTCGGGATATTTTACTGGATTGGAATGGCAATTGTGGCAGGGCTATTTATATACGAACATTCTCTTGTAAAACCCAATGACCTCAGCAGGCTTGACATGGCATTTTTCAGTATGAACGGCTATATAAGCATGACAGTATTTGTATTCACCGTGCTTGATTATATTTTATGATGTCTTTTGGAGTTTCGGAATAAGAGGGCTCTTTCCTTCGCTCAGGATCTCACCCTTAATTCCGATAACAACCTCATTTAAAGGGATGTCCTTCCCTGATGCTTTAAGGGCTTCCTTTGCAAGGTATATCAAACCGCCGCAGCACGGCACTTCCATTCTTGCTACGGTTATGCTTTTGATGGCGTTTCCCTTGAACATCTCGGCAAGTTTTTCATAGTAAAGCTGCGTATCGTCCAGTTTCGGGCAAGCTATCAAAAGTTTTTTACCTTTAATGAACCTGCTGTGGAAGTTGATTGCAGAAAAAGCTGTGCAGTCTGCTGCCAGAAGCAAGTCGGCATCTTTTAAAAAAGGCGCGTTCGGCGCAACCAGCTTTAACTGGACAGGCCAGTTTGAAAGTTCCGGCCTAAGCTCTGCTGTATTGGAACGGGCTTCTGTTTCTTCTGAAAAATCAACAGCCCTTGAACCGGGACATCCGCAGGGTTCTTCTTTTCCCTTTTTTGTTTCATATATATGTTTTTCAGTGGCCTTTTCATCAAATGCCTCGGCCTCTCTCTGCACTACTTTAAGGGCCCCGGTCGGGCAGCCTCCCATACATGCACCTAACCCGTCGCAGTATATCTCTTTAACGAGCTTTGCTTTCCCATTGATAATCTGCAAGGCTGCTTCTGCGCAATCAACTACGCACTGGCCGCATCCGTTACACTTATCTTCGTCAATCTCTATTATGTTTCTTATTGCCATATCTGTCCTCCTGCAATTTTTGTGTTTTCTTGTATTGAGTATAAATTATCCCAGGATGCATTGCTATGATTTAAATCATCTTTTTGAACGATAGATGTGGAATTAACCTGAGATTTAAAACAAGAGTGTTAATATGCAGGCATCAGTTCTCTTTCAATATCTGGCGTATCATTTCTTTCAGGGCCATGCTTCTGTAAGGCTTCTGGATGAAACCATCGGGAGGGTGAGCGCCCATCCCCTCAATAGCTGTTTTTTCATCATAGCCCGTAGAAATAATTACCTTAATAGATGGTTTTATAGCCCTCATCTCTGCAAAAAGTTTTCTGCCGTCAATTCCCGGCATCTGGATATCAAGTATGGCAAGCTTTACCTTGTCTTTCTCCTTTCTGAATATCTCCAGTGCCTCAGTACCGGTAAGCGCCTTCAGGACTTTATAATCCATCATGGCAAGTATATTATTCAATAAAGATAGAATCTGGGGTTCATCATCTGCAATCAAAACCGTATCACCCGCAGGTTTTGAATCTGAATGTATAACCTCTGGCTTTGCTTCCCCTGTAATCTCTTTTGAGCACGGCAGGAATATATCAAATACTGCTCCCTTGCCCAGTTCGCTGTCAACGCTGATACATCCATTGTGCCTCTCTATTATTCCCGCTGCTGCTGCAAGGCCGAGACCCCGCCCCATGAATTTTGTCGTGTAGAAGGGCTCAAAAATCCTTTTAAGCATGCCCTTTGAAATGCCAGGTCCTGTATCAGAAATCCTTATGTGAACGTAATCACCTGCAGGGTGTTCGTGCCTGAATAACTGGCATTCCCATGCAGCTTTGTTCAGAACATTAGAAGTCTGGACAAAGAGTTTGCCATTGCTTTTTTCCATTGCCTCAAAGGCGTTATTGAACAGGCTGATTAGAACCTGGTTTATCTGTCCAGGGTCGGCAAAGACCGGGCTAAGGTCATCAGAAAGGTCAAATATTACTTCTATGTTCATCGCTTGCCCCTTGTAGGCAAGATTAAGGGCTTCTTTGATATGGCTGTTTATGAATACTGCCCTGGGCTGGTATATTCCTGTTTTGGCATAAGCAAGGAGTTGTTTTGTCAGCTCAGCCATACGCTCAGAGGAGGCAATGATATTTTTTGTAAAGTCCTTATATCTGCTGTCAAGCGGGAGTTCCATCTGCAGCAATTCGGCATTTCCCATGACCCCCATAAGTATATTATTAAAGTCATGAGCAATCCCTCCGGCAAGGGTTATTATGGATTGCTCTTTCTGCTCGAGCATTATACGCTCGTCAAGTTTTTTCTTTGCGTCTTCGAGAATTAACCTGTTTGTGATGTCTCGCGAAGTCTCTATAATCTGTATCACCTCGCCTTTTTCGTCGAAGATGGGAGATGCCATTATCTCGAACTTCGATGCAGAGCCATCCTTATCAGTATGGGTATGTATGACTGTAACAGGCATTTTTGTCTTTAGCACCGAGCTGAGAGGGCATTCCTCGCCAGCGAGGCCGCAGGGTTTATTGGATTTGTGGTTGACCTGGTAACAGTAAAGCGGGCCCTCAAAGGGAGGGTCACCAAGGGAGAACCTTCTTGCTGTACTATTCAGCAATTTTACCTGATAGCCTGCCCCGATAACCACGATAGAATCGTTTACGCCGTCTATGACAGACTGGAGGAACTTTTGGCCTGATTCAATTTCATGGTGTGCCGTTTTTAGTTCTGCAATATGCCTTTCTATTGTTTCGACCATTAAATTAAAAGCATGCACGGATGTCTCTATTTCATTGCTGCCCTTTTTTTGTTCCGGCTCAGTACCGGAAAATTTTTTTATGATTTCCCATGATTTATCGCGCAAAGAACGCAGCGGCCTGATAAGATAAAGAGTCAGTACAATACCGGACATTATTACGGCGAATAAAATAATGATATAGCCTTTTAACAGATTTTTTTTGCTCTGTGCCAGCAGCTGGTAGACAGGAGACATGTCTGTCTCGACTATCAGGCCGAAGGATTCATCAACCATTGTAACCGGAGAATACATTATGCTTTTTTTATTGTCCTGGTCTTCTGTGAAGAATGTTTTTCCCTCAAGAAGGCTTCTTTTTATGAATTCAATATCATGAAAGTTCCTCTGTTCAAGCGGAAGAGAGCTTGAGACTATTCCGTTTAATGTGCCGAATGAAACATGTGTTTGGGTTTCGTCATAAATTTTCTTCGCGAAATTATCGTTAATTCTTTTGCCGAGTATTATAACGCCGTATTTTTTTGTTCCGGAAATTAAAGGAGTGAGCGCCCTGACTGCCCATCCGCGGGGGCCTTTTGATGCTGATATAATATCTTCTCCGCTGATTGCCTCGTCAAATCCCCATATCCCGGCATGAGAATCCCCGTGTTTTTTAGGGTCATTTGCCCTGTAAACTACTATTCCTCTTTTGTCCGTGACCAGAAATATATCTGTATTAAGGTTTTGATATATATCATCCATGAGCTTCTTTAATGGAGCGATATTACCGGAAATAAAGTAATTTATGGCCGCGCTGTGTAACTCATTGTGGTTTTTTATTAAGCGTAAAGATGTTTTTAAGTCAGCTATTTCGCTCCTGATGTTGTAATCAATGATGTTGTGTATGTATTCTGCCTTATTAATCTCTATTGACTTCAGGGCAGCCTTAAGGTCGTTGATATTAATCATGTAGCCGACAAGCAATGTGCCTGTTGATATTATGATAAGTATCAGTATTATTGGCACAGCAATGCTTTTCCTCAGCAGCATAATCATCTTTTCTTTATAGGAACAAGCCCTGATTTTTCGAGTATCCCTCTCCCTGAATCCGAGAATATGAAATCAATGAATTTCCTTGCCAGAGGGCTGAGCTGTTTTTCTTTATAAACCAATGCATACCTGCCGATTATCCTGTATTTGCCTGTCAGGATATTTTCACGGCTTGGGAATACCTTATCAATGGCAATAGGCCTCATTGAGTTCTTACTGGTATTTACAGTCGAAAGAGTTACCCATCCGACAGACATCTTGTATTTATTCAGCATTTCGACCATCTCATGGTCATGATAGAGTATCTTTGCAGTGTCATCGAAGACTATTTTCGCGAAATCCGGTATGTTAACTATGATTACATCAAGGCTTGAATCACCCGGCTCCCTGACTAACACCCTTATGGGGGCATCCTTTCCGCCCACCTCTTTCCAGTTTTTTATCCTGCCGCTGAAGATATCCACCAGCCGGGATTGAGTAAGATTATTTACGCCAACCCCTTTCCCTACGGCAAATATCACAGGGTCAATGGCAAATGCCAGATAACTGAGGTCATATTTCATCTCTTCTGTTTTTATCGGCCTTGCAACCCTGCCTACATTATTCTCTCCTGTACCAACAAGCCTTATCCCTCCTCCTGAGCCGATGCTTGGAGGGATAACTATTCTGTCTTTGGGATTCTGCTGGTTGAAGGCTGAGGCAAGTTCATTAAGTATTGCCTCGCACGCGCCTGTGCCTGGAATTTCAAGTGTCTCTGCTATGGCAGATGATGGACATGCAAGCGTTACCACACAAATTAAAACGAGAGACAGCTTGTCTTTCATACCTAATTGCATCACGAAACGTCCTCCGTGTCAAATGGAACCTGGCCCCATTTTTTTTCGGGTTGTTCAACCGGCAAATAGAAGGCTTTTTTATGGTAGAATTTAACTTAGTGATTAATAAGGAGAAATAGAATGTCTTTTTACAGGAGAATAGGTTTCTGGGTTTTTATTGTTATTGCCTTGCTGATAACCGTTTTTGTTATCAAAAGAGCTTTCAATGCCGTTGAGGTCAAGACCGTGGCTGTAAAGAAGCAGGAACTTATGATAACTGTAACTGCTACGTCAACAGGCACTATAAAATCAGACAGGGAAATAAAAGTCACTGCCCAACGTGCGGGAAGGGTAGCAAAACTCTTTGTCGAAGAAGGCGACATTGTAAAGCAGGGCTCAGGGATAGCAGAGATTGACCCTGATGAGGCTTCGCTTAATTTACGGATTGCCCAGGCATCTCTGGAAAGGGCAATTGCTGTCGCTAAAGAGGCTGAGGCGAGATTGAACAGGCTTAACGGACTGAAAGACAAAGGATATGTATCACAGACAGATATTGACTCTGTGTTCAGGGAGCGCGATGTTGCCAATGCCGTTGTAAAAGAGGCAAAGAACTCTCTTGCGCTTGCGAAATTAAACTACGACTACTCATTTGTAAAATCCCCGATATACGGAGTCATAACATCAAGGCCTGTAAAGATAGGCGAGACAGTTGCAAAAGGGGCGCTTATAGCAAATATTGTTTCGACAGAGGACCTCTATATCGAGGCATTTATAGACGAGGCAGATGTTGCAAAGGTGCAATCGGGGCAGGATGTCAATATAACAATGGATGCATATCAGGGCAGGATTTTTAAGGGTTCGGTATACATGATATCTCCTGTTGTCCTTGGAGGCAAGCAGGAGACAAGGACCTTTGAGGTAAGGACCAGGTTCAGGGAAAAAGGAATAGTCAGGAAACAGGGGATGTCTGCGGATATAGAAATTATTATTGACAGCGTGAAGGATGCGCTTGTGGTCCCTTCACAGGCGGTTATTGAGAGGGATGGAAAGAAGAAGGTTTTTCTTAAGGACGGTCCAAAGGCCAAGCTGGTTTCTGTTGAAACAGGAAAATTTAACTGGAGTTATACGGAGATAATATCCGGCCTTAAAGAGGGAAATATTATAATCTCAAATCCCGATGTAGCAGGCCTTGCCGATAATAAAAGGGTGAAAGAGACAAAAAAGCCGGAGTGATATCCCTCAAGGACATAAAGAAGTCCTATATTTTACCTAAAGTGACGGTAGAGGTTTTGAAGGGCATAGACCTGGAGGTTGCCGAAAAGGAGCTTGTTGCCATAATGGGGCCTTCAGGCTCAGGCAAGTCAACGCTGCTTCATATTATAGGATGCCTTGACAGGCCGACTTCAGGCACATACATTCTGCATGAGTTGGATGTAAGCCTGAAAACAGACAATGAACTTGCAGAGATAAGGAACAGAGAAATAGGGTTTGTGTTTCAGAGCTTTAATCTTCTTCCGAGATTCCCGGCGTGGAAGAATGTTGAGCTGCCTCTGCTTTACAGCGGTGTACTGGCAAAGGAGAGAAAACAAAGGGCAATGGAAATGCTTCTGAAGGTAGGCCTTTCCCACAGGGCAGAACATTATCCAAACGAACTTTCCGGAGGTGAGCAGCAGAGGGCGGCAATCGCTAGGGCTTTGATAAATGAGCCTGCGATAATCCTTGCGGATGAACCAACAGGAAACCTTGACAGCCGTTCAGGCAGGGAGATTATAGATATATTCAAGGGTTTGAACAAGGAAGGCGTTACAATCGTTCTTGTCACGCATGAGAGGGATATAGCTGAGCAGGCGGCAAGGATAATCACTATAAGAGACGGTGTCTGTCAAAGTGGATGTTATTGATGTTGGACTATCGGCAAAATAAAACCGCTCAACTACTATAGCCTGCTGTTCTATATGGACAATATTTATGGATATAATTGAAATCATAAAAGTCTCAAAAGACTCGCTGATGAGCAATAGGGTGAGGTCTTTTCTGACAATGCTCGGGGTAATTATAGGCGTTGCAGCAGTAATACTCCTTGTCTCTATCGGCGAAGGCGCACGCACCTACATACACAGGGAGCTCGGAAACCTCGGCACCAATATCCTCATCGTGGTTCCAGGAAAGACCTCTGCAAAGGGAGGGTTTCATCCGCCTGAGGCGAGTACTATAAGAAAGCTTATCTATGATGACGCCCTGCTTATCAAGAGGCGGTCAAAGCATGTGGACGATGCAGTTCCGGTGATGTTAGGCTCTGCAATGGTCAAATACCTTAATCAGAGCAGGGACAACTCCATTGTGGGGTCTACCGAGACTTATTTCAGTATCAGGAACCTGAAGGTGGATTCAGGGAGGTTCATCACTGGATCCGAGGTTGATGCGAAAAGGAAGGTCTGTGTGCTGGGAAGAACAGTTAAAAAGGACCTCTTCGGCGACAAAAACGCCCTCGGCGCTCTCGTCAGCATCGGTGACAGCAAATACCGGGTCGTCGGCGTTATGGAGAAAAAAGGAGTGACACTGGGGATTGATTTCGACGATATAGTTTTTATCCCGACCACTGCAGCCCAGGAACTTTTTGATACAGACCGTCTTTTCAATATAACAATCAAGGTCAAGAGCGCCAATGAGCTGCATGAAGCAACAGAAGAGATCAAGCAGATACTGATAAAAAGACATGCGGGGAAGGAAGATTTTACGGTGATGAGCCAGGACGAAATGCTCGGCGTCATGAATAAGATACTGAATATCATGACAGCTGTGCTTGCAGGCATTGCTGCGATATCTCTGGTTGTCGGCGGCATAGGGATAATGAATATAATGCTTGTCTCTGTAAGGGAAAGGACAAGAGAGATTGGAATCAGAAAGGCCCTGGGCGCCAAGAACAGTGATATCCTGCTTCAGTTTCTGGTAGAGTCAATGACATTGAGCCTTATCGGGGGGACAGGAGGAATTTTATTTGCCGGGGCTGTCTCGTTTGTAATCCCATATTTTATAGAGTTTCTTCCAACGCAGCTTGAGCTGTGGTCTATAGTTCTTGCATTTTTGTTTTCAGCGGCAGTCGGGATTTTCTTTGGAGTTTATCCTGCAAGGAAGGCCTCTCTTTACGACCCGATTACGGCCTTGAGGTATGAGTGAGTTTTAATATTTTTTTAGATGAGATGAACGGATAACGTTCTTGGCGGAAAAGAAGCCCGAAGGGTTTGGACGTTAGTCCTTTGAAGCGTGTTAAATGGAGTTGTGGGCAAAAGTTTCTATAAAATCTCTGTGAATTCTTCAACGCTGAGTTTTGCCTGTTTAAGAATGCCACGCAAAGTGCCTATTGCCAATTCTTTATGCAGAGGTACGACACAGCCGATTTCTTCATCCGATGTCTGTTTTTTCATCACAACATGACTGCCACGTTGCCGCACTTGCTGAAATCCCAGTTTCTCTAATCCCTTAATTGCTTTCTCGCCAGAGATCCTTTTTAGCTTAGGCATTAACAGTTGCCTCGAATGTCGTCATCAGAGACTTTGGGATTTCTTCGATTGGGAATTCCTCAAGATATAATTCAGTTGCTTCTTTCAGGTTTGAAATTGCTTCCTCAATCGTATATCCCTGACTTACTGTTCCAACTTCAGGACATTCTGAGACATAAAGGTCATCCTCTTTGTGAAGAACTGCTGTTAATGTTCGTATAGACATTTTGCACCTCCTCAATACCATTATAAATCATTATAAAACAATCTGTTAAAAAGGGGGCATAATTTTGGTTAACGGCGTGTGGGTTTGCACCATCCGCCTTACCTTAGTATGGGGTGGGGAGGGTGAACTTCAGAAGAGGCACATGGAGCGACCCCAACGTCAAATATGGATATTGGAGCGGTGTAAAGCCGGTTGTTAAATGAAGTTTTGGGCATTCTTCTCATGCAGCCGTCCCCTTATTCCTTTATCTTCCGTTTATAAATTCACTCTTTGCTCATTATCTCATGCCAACAATAAGAGCAAGGGCTATACTCACCAGCTTTTAATGGCCTAAAAGATAATATTGGAAGCCCACATCTATTGCAGTGTTCATAAAAATAAATTTCTCCGCAAAAAAAACACTCAGCACGCTTATCGTCATATCTATCATCAGGGATAATTATTGTTTCTTCGCCACATAATTTACACAGTGCTATTTCTTTATCTATAAATCTCTCTTTTGAGTCATATGGAAGATACTCATTCATCTCCCCCTTTGCTTTCTGAAGTCTTTCTTCATAAGAATAAATAGCTTCAGATAAAGTTCTATACATTTCCTCTCCGTCTTTCTCTAAGCTTTCATCATTTAGTATTTCTTCTTTAAGTTTTATATTAAACTCATTATTAAGAAACTTTTCTAAAAACCTCGTTGCACGACCAATATACATTTTTACAGATTCTATATCTTTTTGAATTTCATGGTGCTCAATAGAATGTCTTGTTTTTCGTAAAGCTTTGAGGTCATCTGTTTCTTCTTTTGTCAAAATTACTCCAATATTCTTTAGCCGTCCTAAAAGTGAATCAAAGCCTACGGTAAGGGTATCGTCATTTATTTCATTTTCGGGCTTTAAGTAAATGAGAAGTTGATGCGCCTTTGCTAATCTCGCTTTTAAAAATAATTCTATAGCATGTGAAACATGCATGATTGTAAATTTAAGATGCTTAAATATTAATATCTCAAAGTGCTTTATCTCTCCACGAAAATGACTCCGATGCTTCGTATTTGTTTTAGAATCGAACCACTTAAGAGCATCTACATAATGCTCTATACCATGCAAAAGTGAACCTAATGCATTTTGTTCTAAGTCAATAATAAAATCTGATTCTTTTCTTTTCCTTATTTTCATCTTATATCCAATATGTATTCAACAAAAGCCTAAACCATTCTCTGCTATTGCCTGAGTCAAGTAAAAGAGCAAAAGGTGACGGCTGTTCTATTTACTCCTTTTCATGCCCGAAATTTCAGTTCATTCGTTCACATCAGCACCAAAGATTGCGGATATCCTCCTAAATTTAGGGTTGTATCAGCCCCTGGTGCGGATATTTTCATTTTAACGGAAGTTTTGGGCATTCCTTTAATAGATTTTTCTTCATCTAACACGTTATCAGAGTTCCACGGGCTTGCCCGTGGAACTCTGATAACGTGTTAGATTCTGACTTAATCTGCAAGGCACAAGAACAAGGGCGCATACTTGTTACGAGGGACAGGGATTTTGGTCATCTTGTTTTTGTAAAGGGATTAAATGCAGGAATCATATATTTGCGCATTTCTCCTGAGACACTTCCTGCTGTGCATAGAGAGGTTGAAGTGGTCTTGAAATCCTATTCTGAAGATGATTTGAAAACAGCGTTTGTTGTTGTAGAGCATGGAAGACACAGATTTAGAAGACTTTAACGGTGCAGTCATAAACAGGGCCAGTGCTTGTTTCTACAAAAACCTAAAAACATAATCCTTCGCCGTTTTAATCGGAATCAGGGTTAAATATCAGGTAACAATTTTACATTTCATCAACCATAAAAGGTATAATAAAATATAATGGAATTTTCACCTAAATGGATAGCATGGGAGATAACAAGAAGATGCAATCTCCGTTGTGTTCACTGCCGCTCTTCATCAGAGACGGAGGCGAAAGGGCATCCTGATTTTTCGACTGTTGAGGCGTTCAGGATTATAGACGACATCGTGAGCTATGCAAAGCCTGTCGTGGTCCTTTCAGGAGGTGAACCATTGGTAAGGCAGGACGTCTTTGAGATTGCCAGATACGGGACTGACAAAGGCTTAAGGATGTGCCTTGCCACAAATGGTACGCTTGTTACCGATGAGATATGTGAAAAAATAAAGAATTCTGGAATCAGAATTGTCTCTCTCAGCCTTGACGGGTCTGACGAGGCAGTTCATGATAATTTCAGAAATCAGAAGGGTGCATTCGCCGGGGTAATAAACGCTGCCAGGCTTTTCAGGAAACACGGCATAGAATTTATCATAAATTCATCTTTTACAAAAAGAAATCAGGAAGAAATACCAAAGGTATACAGGCTGGCCAAAGAACTTGGCGCAACCGCATGGTATATGTTCATGATAGTGCCGACAGGAAGAGGCGAGGAGATAATGAACGAGCTTATATCCAAAGAAGACTATGAAGAAATCCTCGAATGGCATTACCATATGGAAAAGGGCGAGAAGGATATGCTTGTAAGGCCGACCTGCGCTCCGCATTATTACAGGATAGTCCTGCAAAAATCAAAAGAAGAAGGCGAGAAGTTTGAGAAGAGGACCCTGAAGTTTTCAACCGGCGGGGCCAAGGGCTGCATTGCAGGACAGGTAATATGCCTGATAGACGTGGACGGGAATGTGCTTCCGTGCAGTTACTTTCCAAAACCTGCAGGAAATATAAGAAAGCAGTCTTTTAAGGATATATGGGAAAATTCAGAACTTTTCAAAGAACTGCGTGATTTCAAAAAATATAAAGGGAAATGCGGCTCCTGCGAATATATAAATGTATGCGGAGGCTGCCGGGCAAGGGCATATTCTATTTACGGAGATTATCTTGAGGAAGAGCCCTTCTGCGGATATACACCAATAAAACTGAAAAAGAAGGTGGTAAAATGAACAATACATTTCTAAAGGCGTGCAGAGGCGAAAAAACAGAGTATATCCCTGTCTGGCTTATGCGCCAGGCAGGCAGATATCTGCCTGAGTATCAGGCAGTCAGGGGGCAGGTTGATTTTCTCACACTCTGCAAGACCCCTGAACTTGCAGCAAAGGTTACGCTTCAGCCTGTTGATATCCTTGGCGTTGATGCCGCAATACTTTTTTCTGATATCTTAATTCCTGTTGAGGCAATGGGCATGCATCTGGAATTTTCTGAGAAAAAAGGGCCGGTGCTGGGTGAGCCTGTAAGAAGTAAATCTGCTGTTGAGAAACTGATTATTCCTGATACCGAAGACTCGATGCCTTTTGTCCTCGACGCGATAAAGATACTCAGGAGAGAGCTCGAAAATAAAGTGCCTTTAATCGGGTTTTCAGGCGCTCCGTTTACTTTGGCCACATATATGATTGAAGGCGGCAGTTCAAAGACCTTTCTTAATACAAAGAAGATGATGTTTCAAAACAGCGGCCTTTTCAATTACCTTATGAAAAAACTGACCAAGACTGTTATTTCTTATCTGTCAAGCCAGATAAGTGCAGGCGCTCAGGCCGTCCAGCTATTTGATTCGTGGGCAGGCATACTCTCGCCTTTTGATTATAAGGAATTCGAACTCCCTTATGTAAAAAAGATTGTGACTGCTCTTAAAAAACAGCACCCTGAAACCCCTGTTATATATTTTGCTAACGATTGTGCCGGAATTATAAAAGAGGTCAAAAAATCCGGGGCTGATGTTATCGGCATTGACTGGCGGATTGATATGAAAGATGCGGTGGGCAAACTCGGGAAGAAGGTTGTTGTTCAGGGGAATCTCGACCCATGCGCGCTTTTCCTTCCAAAGGAGCAGATAGAAGAAAGAGTTCAGGATATACTGGCAAAGGCAGGGGCTGCAAAAGGACATATCTTTAATCTCGGTCACGGGATTTTGCCGGAGACCCCGGTTGAAAACGCGATAGCAATGGTTGAAGCAGTGCATAAGTACGGCAGGAAAGAATAGCAATAAGATTAAGGTAAGCCTAAAGATGTAAGCCAAAGGATTTATATTGGGAGACAAGACTGCGAAGGAAACCATAGGCGTTTTGCTTCTTAACCTGGGCGGGCCTGATTCACTTCAGGCTGTCAAGCCGTTTCTCTATAACCTTTTTTCAGACAGGCAGATTATCAAGCTTGGGCCTGAATTCCTTCAGAAACCCATTGCATGGTTCATATCAACAACAAGGCATAAAAAGACAGAGGGTTTTTACAGTCTCATAGGCGGCAAATCTCCAATCCTTGATATTACAAATGCCCAGGCAAAGGCGCTGGAAGAGGCGCTAAATCAGCTGAAAGCTGACAGCTATCAGCTATCAGCTTTCAAAGTCTTTGTCGCCATGCGGTACTGGCATCCTTTGATAGAAGAAGTGGTCCCTGAAATCCATAATGCCGGAATAAGGAAGCTTATTGTGCTTAGCCTTTATCCCCAGTATTCTCTTGCAACAACAGGATCGTCTTTATCAAAGTTCAAAGAAGTTGCATCAAAATACAAAATGGAAGCCTCCTGCATCGAGTCATGGTTTAATCATCCATTGTATATAGAAGCATTGGTAGATGTAATAAAAAAGGGGATAGAATCTTTCACCCCCTCCTTTTCGCCTCGGCGAATCCGCCTGAGTGCGGAAACCCTCCCCCCTCGAGGGGGAGGGAAGGGTGAGGGGGACATCCATGTCCTTTTCAGCGCTCACAGCCTTCCCCAAAAATTTATTGATGAAGGAGACCCGTATGTGCAGCATATTAAGGGTACAATTGATGGGATTGCCAAGAGGATTGAAATAAAATGGCACCTTAGTTATCAGTCCAAAAGCGGGCCTGTGAAATGGCTTGAGCCTTCAACAGATGAAAAACTGAAAGAACTTGCAGCTAAGGGCGTCAGGAACATCCTTGTTGTTCCGATAAGTTTTGTTTCAGACCATATTGAGACGCTTTATGAAATTGATATATTATATAGGCAGATGGCAGAAGGACTCGGGCTTTGCCTGAGACGGACTGAATCTTTAAATACCCACCCTGTTTTTATTGAGGCAATGAGGGATATAATAATAAAAAACATGAAGGAACTTAAGTGGATAGGATAGTCATCGCCGGCGGCGGGATTTCAGGCCTTTCGCTTGCTTATGCAATACTTGAGCGGGAACCATCAGCAGAACTCACAATATTCGAGTCCGAGAAAAAACCCGGAGGAAAGATATGGACTGAAAAAGTGGACGGCTTTCTCTGCGAAGGCGGGGTGAATGGTTTTCTTGACAATAAGCCAAAGACAATTGAACTCAGCCTTAAGCTCCTGCTTAATCCGCTGAGAAGCAGCGATGCGGCCCGGCAAAGATATATCTTCTCGGACAAGAGATTGCATCTCCTGCCTGAATCTCCTGTTTCGTTTTTTACATCTAACCTCATGAGCCTTTACGGCCGCATGAGGATTATATATGAGATGTTTGCGCCCAGAGGAACAGCAGACGATGAATCCCTTGCCGAGTTTGCAAAAAGGAGGCTGGGGAAAGAGGCTTATGAAAAACTCATTGACCCTATGGCATCAGGAATTTATGCGGGAAATCCCGAGACCTTAAGCCTTAAGAGCTGTTTCCCGAAGATATACGACCTTGAAAACAAATACGGAAGCCTTATCAGGGGAATGATTAGTTTGCAGAAAGACGCCAGGAAAACAGGGAAGGGAAAAGTCGGCGCAGGCCCTGGCGGAGCGCTCACTTCTTTTTATGATGGGATGGGAACGCTCATAGATTCCCTGAAAAAATCACTTGCTGAAAAACTGATGACAGGAAGCAAGGTCGCTGCTGTTGAGAAAAAAGGAAAGGGCTATGCTGTCCACCTTTCTGACGGCTCAATTATTGAGTCGGAGATAGTGGTCATTGCATCTCCTGCATATTCCGCAGCAGAGATGTTAAAGGGTTTTGATAAGAGGCTTTCCTCTGTAATAGCAGAGATACCGTATCCGGCTGTCTCGGTTGTATGTTTTGGATATAAGAAAGAGAGGATTCCTCATCAATTGAATGGTTTTGGTTTTCTCATTCCTTACAGAGAAAAAAGCAAAATACTTGGCACGCTGTGGGATTCGAGCATATTTCCGAACAGGGCGCCTGAAGGTTATGTGCTTTTAAGGAGCATGGTTGGAGGCGCCAGGGCATCCGGGCTTGCAGTGCAGGACGACACTAGGCTTGCAGGCACGGTTGCAGAAGAACTGAAAAATATTATGGGTATAAAGGCCCAGCCTGATTTTGTGCGGATATACAGGCACGAAAAGGCAATTCCGCAGTATAATATAGGCCACAGCAACAGGCTTAAGGCGATTGATGATTTACTTTCAAAGCATAGAGGCCTGTATCTCACAGGCAATGCATACAGGGGCATCAGCTTAAATGACTGTATAGAAAATTCATATAAATTAGCAGAAAGTATAATTCAAAAGGAGGGTGGGTAATGTTAAAAGAACAGGAGATATCAGAGATCCTTTTAAAGGAGAACGAGGAGTATAAAAAACTCGGGGAAGAGCACAGGAATTTTGAAAAAACACTTTCAGAGATGGACAAAAAAGTTTACCTTACGCCGGAAGAGGAAATCGAAAGAAAACGGATTCAAAAATTAAAGCTCAGCAGAAAAGACAGGATGGCAGAGCTTATAAGGGATTACAGGAAGAACCATTCAGCGAATTAGAAAAGAAGTGCAGAAGAGCTAAAGAGCAGAAGTCTGAAGCTTTTGAACTTTTGCACCATGGAACTTAGGAACTAAGAAGAAAGGGGTATTTCTTTATGCGAAGCAGAATCATTAAGCAGGGGCTGGAGCGTGTTCCGCACAGGGCGCTTCTTTATGCAACCGGTATTCCGAAGAATGAAATGAAAAAACCATTTATCGGAGTTGCGACAAGCTTTACTGATATCATCCCGGGCCACATAGGGATGCGGGACCTTGAGAGATTTATAGAAAAAGGCATACATACAGGCGGGGGCTATCCTTTCTTTTTCGGTATTCCCGGCATCTGTGACGGCATTGCAATGGGACATTCAGGGATGCATTATTCATTGCCGTCAAGAGAGCTGATAGCAGATATGGTGGAGTCAATTACCCAGGCGCATCAGCTTGACGGGCTTGTGCTACTTACGAATTGTGACAAGATTACTCCCGGAATGCTTATGGCTGCTGCAAGGATAAATATACCCTCAATAGTTGTTACCGCAGGGCCCATGATTTCAGGGCACCTGAGCGGCAGGAGGTTGTCTCTGGTTAATGATACCTTTGAGGCGATTGGAAAATATAAAAAAGGTTTGATAAAAGACGATGAACTCGAAGCGCTTGAGATGTGTGCATGTCCCGGAGCCGGCTCGTGTCAGGGGATGTACACTGCCAATACAATGGCGTGTGTTACAGAGGCGCTGGGAATGAGCCTTCCGAGATGCGCAACTGCGCTTGCCGTGTCTGCTGACAAGCGAAGGATTGCCTTTGCCAGCGGAGAGCGGATTGTTGAACTTGTAAAGAAGAATATTACGCCAAGGAAGATAATGACAGGGAAGGCATTTGAGAATGCAATAATGGTAGACCTTGCGCTGGGCGGCTCGACAAATACAGTCCTTCATATCCCTGCAATAGCACACGATGCAGGCGTTGCACTGCCTTTAGAAACATTTGATAAATTAGGCAAGAAGACGCCTCACCTCGCAAACATGCTTCCTGGCGGCGAGCATTATCTTGAAGACCTTGATTGGGCAGGAGGAATCCCTGCTGTAATGAAAAGGTTAAGAAGAAATTTGAATAATAATATAACTGTCAGCGGCAAAAAGATATTCGAGATTGCAGATTCCGCAGAGGTGACAGATGAAAATGTTATAAGGCCTTTGAATAGGGCATATCACAAAGAAGGCGGCATTGCAATCCTGAGAGGCAACCTTGCGCCTGACGGAGCTGTTGTCAAGCAGTCTGCCGTGAGCAAGAACATGATGAAGTACGAAGGCAGGGCAAAGGTGTTCAATTCAGAGGAAGAAGGCATGAAGGCAATCCTGAACGGAAAGATAAAAGCAGGCGATATTGTGGTTATAAGATATGAAGGTCCGAAAGGCGGCCCCGGCATGAGAGAGATGCTTTCTCCGACTGCGACTATTGCAGGTATGGGCCTGAGCGAATCAGTTGCCCTGATAACAGATGGAAGGTTCTCGGGCGGAACAAGAGGCCCCTGCATCGGGCATATCTCGCCGGAGGCAATGGAAGGCGGAGTAATTGCAATCCTTAAAGACGGCGACAGGATTAAGATTGATATCCCAAACAGGAAGATTGATGTTCTTCTGTCCGATAAAGAAATTAAAAACAGGCTTGGTAAATGGAAGGCTCCGAAGCCAAAGATAACAACAGGCTACCTTTCAAGATATGCAAGGATGGTAAGTTCTGCCGGCAGCGGGGCAGTGATGAAATAGCACTTTGAAATTATTTTTAAGATAAAAACTGCTGACTTGAATTTAACCCTGCAGTGCTTTCTGTTGTTGATTGTTTAAACTGCCACGCTGCTACCTCGCGCACTTTTAAAAAATATCTTGCATTTATTTAGGGTTATATGCATTTTCATGGTATTTTATGTTAAAATTATCTAAATTTTTATCTGACTCGTCAGATTCGATGAGGCGAAAAGGAGCAAAGAGGCCTATGCATAACAAGATAACAGGCGCAGAGATATTGATTGAAAGCTTGAAGAAAGAGGGCGTGAAGTATATCTTCGGTTACCCCGGCGGTGTTGTACTCAATATATTTGACCACCTTTATGAAAATAAAGACCTGAACTTAATCCTCACAAGGCATGAGCAGGGCGCTGTTCACGCAGCAGACGGCTTTGCAAGGGCGTCAGGAAAAACAGGCGTGGCGCTGGTTACCTCCGGCCCCGGAGCTACGAATACCGTGACCGGCATTGCAACCGCCTCGATGGATTCCATACCTATGGTTGTGTTTTCAGGACAGGTGCCGACCATGCTTATTGGAAATGATGCTTTTCAGGAGGCTGATATTGTCGGTATCACAAGGCCCTGTACAAAATATAACTTTCTCGTAAAGGACGTAAGCGACCTTTCAAGGATAGTAAAAGAGGCATTTTATATAGCATCTACAGGAAGGCCGGGCCCTGTTCTTATAGACCTTCCAAAGGATGTAACCACATGCAAGGCTGATTTCACATGGCCTGAACTTGACATGAGGAGCTATAAGCCTACCTACGAAGGCAATAAGTGGATGATTACGCAGGCAGCCAATCTCATGGCAAAATCAAAAAAGCCGATAATCATAGCCGGAGGCGGGGTAATCATATCAGGCGCTGCAAAAGAATTAAGAGAACTGGCGGAACATACCGGTATTCCGGTTACCATGACATTGATGGGGCTTGGCGGTTTCCCCGGCTCTCATAAACTTTCTCTGGGCATGCTGGGAATGCACGGGACTTATTATGCAAACAAGGCAGTGCAGGATTCGGACCTTATTATCGCTGTCGGGATGCGCTTTGACGACAGGGTGACAGGGAAGGTTGATGCCTTTGCGCCGAATGCAAAGATCGTTCATATAGACATTGACCCGACATCAATAAAAAAGAATGTGAGGGTGGATGTTCCTATTGTAGGCGATGTTAAAAGAGTCCTTGCAGTTATGAATAAGGTATTAAAGGAAGAGGTAAAAGAACAGTGGGATGAAGTCAGAAAGGCATGGCTGAAACAGATAGATATGTGGCGCGCAGAAAGGCCGATGTCCTATACGCACAGCGATGAAATTATAAAGCCCCAGTTTGTTGTTGAGAAGATATATGAGCTTACAAAGGGAGATGCGATAATAACTACAGAAGTGGGGCAGAACCAGATGTGGACAGCCCAGTTCTATAAATTCGACAAGCCGAGGACCCTGCTTACATCAGGCGGCCTCGGAACAATGGGTTATGGTTTCCCTGCTGCAATAGGCGCGCAGTTTGCGCATCCTGAAAAACTTGTGATTGATATTGCCGGTGACGGGAGCATACAGATGAACATACAGGAGCTTGCTACGGCAGTAATCAATAAACTGCCTGTAAAGGTGGCCATACTTAACAACAGGTTCCTTGGCATGGTCAGGCAGTGGCAGGAGTTATTTTTTGAGGAAAGGTACTCTCATACAAAACTTGATGTTGTGCCTGACTTTGTTAAGATTGCCGAGGCATACGGCGCTGTCGGCCTCAGGGCAACTAAGCCGAGCGAGGTTGAGCCTGTTCTCAAAGAGGCGTTTAAGATAAAGCGGACTGTATTCATGGATTTTGTTGTTGACTGGAAAGAAAAAGTCTATCCGATGGTCCCTGCCGGCGCAGCAATAGACCATATGCTCTTTGAGCAGGAAAAGAAACCTGAAAAGAAATTAAAGGCAGTGAAATAATTTTTTTATGGACAAACAAAAGGCGATTAATTACTGGTTCAATATGGCAGATTATGACTTAAAGACAGCACAAATAATGTTGGACGGCAGGCGTTATCTTTACGTGGGCTTTATGTGCCATCAAGTAATTGAGAAAGCATTCAAGGGTTTATATGTGTACCAGCATAATAAAATTCCACCATATACACACAACATTTTAGCCTTGTGTGCAGATTTGGATATCACGCTGACAGAAGAACAGAAAACTTTTCTTGCAGAACTGAATCCTCTAAATATAGAGGCGCGGTATCCGGAAATGAAAGAAAAATTAGCAAGAATTGTAAATAAAAAGAAGGCTGACTACTTATTGGAAAAAACGAAAGGCATATACAAATGGCTCAAATCGAAAAGAAGGTAAAAAAGGTTTTGCGGAACTATCTGTCGAAGGTTCAGGAGGAAATCCCGGTGGAGTTTGCTATCTTATATGGATCGCAGGCCAAAGGAAAGGCGCATTCTGGCAGCGATATTGATGTGGCAATATTTTCCAGTAAATTTAAGAATAAATCCCACTATTCAGCCCAGGTGATATTGCAGAAATGCTTGTGGGGAATGAAAGCCGATATCCAGCCGATAGGTTATTCCATGAAAGATTATGCTTCCAAAAATAAATTGGATTTCGTCGGAGGCATTATTAAGAAAGAAGGAATTATAGTTTGTAAGAACAATAAGATTTTAATATAAATTGCAAGAGTCAAAGCGGAACGAGATGAAGGGATGAGAAAATTTAAACGTGAAAAGTTTCCGCCTCGGGCGGATTCGCCGGTGGCGAAAAAAGTTGAAAATTCAAGATGTCATTTACCTCTAATCGCATCCTGCGCAATCATTTTTGTGGTTTTAATGGCTTTTGAAGTATCTGCTGAGTATGTAGGGTGTGTTTCTATTTCTACTCCATGTGCTGTGTCATCATGTCCTTCTCTTCCGGTTGCATATCCTGAGATTGGTACTCCTTTGCAATATCAACTTCCTGCTGGGTCTTCTGTGTGCCCTGTGAATACAACTTATGTTGAGTGGATAAAAGGGCAGCCCAGACCAGTTTCTCTTGATGTAGATAGTTATACCTGGGACGGAAAAAGTTGGTTTTTGCTTGGTTGGTATCTTGGATGGAATTGGTCTGGCGATGCAAATTTAGGTTATTATGCGTATTTTACTCTTTTTTTAACTCCTAAGCCTGCATTAACCTGGCATTGCAATAATGTTTCTTTTGATTGTGCTACTTGTAAAGGCACTTCTTCTGGGGATGTAAATACCGGTATTCCTTTTTCATCTCCTTCGCCTGGTGCAACTACCGTTTGTGGCGGGAAAAGTATTTTTGAAACTGGGGATGGTAATTGGAACTGTTCTCAATGCACAAATGGTGAAACAAAGGCATGCCCCTATTCAGGCCCACAAGGCGGCATCTGCAAGGCAGGGATGCAGACCTGCACAAACGGGCAGTGGGGAGCGTGTGAGGGAGAAGTCCTGCCTGCAACGCAAGAAACCTGCGGAGATAATCTTGATAACAACTGTGATGGGAATACGGATGAGGGGTGTGTGGTATGTGAGGACAAAGACGGAGACGGCTATTCGGCCTATAACGCAACAAGCTGTCCGCAGGGCAATGACTGCAATGACTTTAATAAGGATATAAATCCAGGAGCAACAGAGGCGTGTAATACCAGAGATGACAACTGCAATGGCCTTAAAGACGAGACATGCATGGGAGGCTCATGCAGCAATATTCCTCTTGGCTCAACTGCCAATCCCGGAAGCGGAAACCTTTATCACGACCAGACCTTATTCAATACAACCACTCTCGGTCTTACCCTTTCATATAACTCGAAAGATAACTTTAACAGCCCGCTTGGCAAGGGCTGGACACATAACTACAACCTTGCCCTATTCTCCAATTTTGAAAACAGTATTGGGCTAAAACAAGGAGACGGGAAGGTCGTATATTTCAGGCTCGATAACGGCATCTACTATCCTGATGCAAACAGCGGAGAAGACTCATATATCACATACACTAGCGAGACATATACTTTGATAGAAAAAGACGGAACAACTTATAATTTCAACTCACTTGGCAAGCTCATATCAGTCAGAGACAGAAACGGGAATACAACAACCCTTACCTATAATGGAGATTCTCTGACAGCCATAACAGACCCGTCGGGAAGGACGATAACGCTTACTTATGATTCAACCAACAGAATAAGCAGCGTCAGAGATATTAATAACAACACTTACACTTTCGCTTACACGGATGGCAATGCGCTATCAGCTATCAGCTATCAGCAGTCAGCATGGACTTATTCGTATGACGCTAACGGCCAATTGCTCACAAAGACAGACCCGCAGGGATATATAACGACCTATGTATATGACAGCGAAGGAAGGGTTACATCCTCAATAGACCCTGAAGGCAAAACTAAGGCTATCAGCTATCCCCTCCTCGGCGGGCAAGAGCCGTCAGCTAGTTCAGTCTCGGTAACAGAAAAAGATGGCGGAGTATGGACATATAAATACGACCCTCTGCTTAACGTAACAACCCAAAAGACAGACCCGCAAGGCAACACAACAGCCTACACCTATGACCAATATAAAAACCTCATCTCAAAGACAGAGCCTGACGGAGGCATAACGAGCTATACGTATGACGAATATGGCAATATGGCGTCTGTTACAGATTCGGCTGGAAATATAACGGCATACACCTATAACGAATTCGGTCAGACAACGAGCATAACGGATTCAGAGGGGAATGTAACAAGATATGAATATGATTCAAACGGGAATCAAACAGCAGTCATTGATTCCACAGGAGCGGTGACGAGGTATCAATATGACCAGAGAGGAAACATAACTGAGATAACATATTCCAACGGCCAGAAGACGCAGATGACATACGACCAATTTAATAACATGATCTCGATAACAGACCCTTCAGGCTTAACAACGAGATTTACATACGACATTGCTGGCAACATACTTGCACAGATGGACTCAACAGGCAACACAACCGAATATACTTACGACAGCTTGAACCGCCTCATAAAGCTGATAGAGCCAAACGGCAGCATAACGCAATACACATACGATGAAAAAGGAAACAGAACCTCATCAACAGACGCGAACCTCAACATCATCCAATACGTATATAACTACAAAGACCAGCTTATAAAAGTCCTTGACCCGCTAAGCGGCATAACTACGTATGAATACGGCGGAACAGGCTGTCCCTCATGTGGCAGCAGCGGAGACAAACTGACGGCCATTATAGATGCAATGGGCAATAGAACGGCATTTGAATATGATCTTTTAGGCAGACTGACTAAGGAGACAAATTCGTTAGGAAAGGTGATTGCCTATTCGTATGATGCAAGAGGCAATATGCTTACGAAGAGCGATGAAAATGGGAATATTATAAATTACGCATACGATACCCTAAGCAGGCTCACCAAAAAGACCTATCCAGATGGAACAACAGAAGAATATAGATACGACTCAAAAAGCAATCTCATCTATGCTGGAAATCAGTGGATTGCATATAACTTTGTTTATGATGCGAAAGGAAGACTTGTTGCAGTTACCGACTCAAACGGAAGGGTGATAACTTATCAATACGATTCAATGGGTAATAGGATTAGCATGACAACGTCTGAAGGCAAGATTATCACATACAAATACGATGCAAGCAACAGGCTAATAGAAATAGCATCAGAAGGACAGATTTTTATATTTGCTTATGACACCCTTGGAAGGCGAATAAAATTAATTAATCCCAACGGCACATACACGACCTACAGCTACGATAAAAACAGCATGCTGACAGAGCTTGTTCATAAAGATTCAAAAGGCTCAATTATCAACTCATTCACATATACGCACGACAAGGTAGGAAATCGTCTGACTAAGACAGAACTTGATAAAAAAACAACTTATACTTACGACCCGTTGTATCGCTTGACGCAGGCTTTACCGACAAAACTACAAGGCAAAGATAAGACGCAGGAAAATAAGCAGGAGACATTTAGTTATGACCCTGTCGGAAACAGGCTTATCGGCCCGAGAGCAAATGATTATTATTCTTACAACCAAGGCAATCAGCTAACCAATGACAGAAAGAACCAGTATGAATACGATGCAAATGGAAACCTCGTAAAGAAAACGACATCTGAGGGAATGACGGCCTATTTCTACGATTACGAGAATCGATTAATCAAGGTGGTCAAACAGGAAAACAATGAGACGGTCGTTGTATCGTTCAAATATGATCCATTCGGAAGGCGCATCGAAAAGAAAGTTGCAGGGGACGATGGAACAAAAACCTATAACTACGTTTATGATAACGAGGATATAATCCTTGAATACGAGACTAAGACAGACGGCAAAGTAGAAACAACTCGTTATACTCACGGATTGGGAATTGATGAGCCATTGGCAGTCGAACAAAAAGGCAATGTTTATTATTATCATGCTGACGGTCTCGGCAGTATTATTGCCCTCACTGATAAAAGGCAAAAAACGGTTCAGAGTTATACGTATGATTCGTTCGGAGTGATGAAACAATCGGGCGATAAAGTAAAACAGCCTTACACATACACCGCACGAGAATGGGATGAAGAAATCAAGTTGTATTTCAATAGGGCAAGATATAGAGACCCTTACACTGGAATTTTTACAACAAAAGACCCGATATTACATCCGGCGAATGGACCGCCAATTGGTGCTTGTAGAAAAAGTGATTCATCGCAGATGTTAGATGCTTCCCAAAGCCATCCCTATATTTACTCCAATAACAATCCCATCACTAAAAAAGATCCTCTTGGCCTATTTAGTATAGCTGGCGACTGTTGTGGAAAAGAAAATAAAATACGTCAAGAAGTACAATCATCTTGCAGTAGATTGAATACTATTGTTACAGATTTAAAGCTCAGAAATTGTATCTCGAAAAGTTGTAGTAGTGGAACAATACGATGCACAAATTGTGATAATCCAAGACTTCTTGGTTATAGTTACGGTAAAATTCTCTGGCTTTTCCCAAGACGAAGTTTTTATTTATGTGTTGGCAATGTTAGGAATGCAAATTTCGGTGATATTGCTCTTCATGAGTGGTCTCATGGCTGTGGTTGGGAAGATGGAGAATTAGGAAAGGGGGTACCAGGTGAAGCAGGTTATATATATAATTAAAACTATGAGTATTATTTATTTACTTCTTTTAATAGGGTGCACGACACATATTGACTATTTGTATCAATTCCATATTGCTGGCACCGTCGTAGGTTTTAAAAATGAAACTCCTACTGAGAAGGTAGAGATACTTTTTGTAGATACAGGTTTTATCCCAGTTAAAGGAGATAAGAAAATAATACATAAAATTGGACTAAGCGGAGAAGATGGAAATTTTGATTTGACTTTCGATTATTGGTGGGGATATAAAAAAACATTCTATACCACAAAGCCTAAAGAGACGTTCGATCTGATATTTAAGAAGGAAGGTTTTGAGGAAAAAATTATTTCGTATGATTCAAAAGCACTGCCACAAAAAGATAATGTCATTCAGGTTGGCGTAGGCAAGATATATTTGGTGCCTAAAAAATAAATAAACCGAAAAGAGGACAGAACAAAAAAGGGGACAGGCTACTTTTAGGATAGGAATGGATAAAAAAAATGCCGAGAGTTGTTAGAGGATTAGCTGATAACTATGTGTATCACATTATCAACAGGGGAAATGGAAGGCAAGAGGTTTTCCATAAAGAAAAGGATTACGAGGCATTCATTGATATTATGAAAGAGGCAAAAGAAAGATACTCTGTAAAACTGTTTTCATACTGCTTAATGCCGAATCATTTTCATATGGTTGTAATGCCTGAGCGTGGAGATGAGTTAAGCAAATGTATGCAGTGGTTGATGACAAGCCATGTCAGACGATATCACAGGCACTATGGAAGCAGCGGCCATATATGGCAGGGGAGATTTAAGAGTTTTATAGTACAAAAAGATTCACATCTGCTGATGGCCATGAGGTATGTTGAAGGCAATCCATTAAGAGCCGGATTGGTAAGCTCTGCTAAAGAATGGCCGTGGTCGTCGCATCGAGAAATGATTGGAGGAAAGAAAAACATTCTGGCAGGGGAAGTCCCGTTAGACTTACCTGAAAACTGGGAAAGATACATAGATGAACCATTGACATATAAAGAGTTGGAAAGGGTCAGACAGAGTGTTGTCAGGCAATCGCCATATGGGAAGCCCGATTGGCAGACAAAGGTGTGCAAGGAGCTGGGTTTAGAGTCTACTTTGAATCCAAAAGGCAGACCAAAAAAGGAGAAAAAGGCATGAAAAGTAGCCTGTCCCCTTTTTTGTTGTCCTTTTTTGTTCTCTATTGGCACCAGTAGGGATATAAAATTGATTTCTATATCTTATACTATTAAGAACATTGTTCTTTTCCCGATTCGGCTGGCTTCAGCGTTGCTGTGGTTTTTGTGGTCCATGTTTTTTGATTTTGCTGCACTTTATCCTGGTTGTGCGCCAATTTTCTGGGACAATGATCGCTATGTGTTCTATTTGAGGAGAAAAGGATTTTTCACATATTGTGTCGTTATGTATGAGTTGCGGTCTCAAGATTATGAAATTGTTTATCAGAGTAAATTTCCTATACAAAAGTTTCGTTTAAATAATAACGAACTACTATGCGGCTATTATATAAAAGGTGAGATTCGCTATATAATAATCAACGTAAAAGACCGAACAAGCCGGTCTGTATCAAGTTTTGCAACCGTTGTCCGCAATTGTTATGCACTTTTACCGACAAGTATCGGTGTTATTTCATACCACAAACTTTGTGCTAACGCGGTGTGCCATCGACAAATTATCATGACTACCAATTCCGGCCAGGAAGTATTAGAAAACTATATTGAGGATGAGATGCTTCGTTCACCTTCTTTCTCTAATGACGAACGTTTCTTTTCTTATTCGACAGTAAAGGGTATTTATATCGGTATTGTGTCAACTAAAAAACAACTGTTCTTTCCAGAGGGGGAGTCCTTTGTTTATAACTGGGATAACAATGGGAACATGCTGGCTTACAGTATAAAAAATGGTAATTTTTTAGTGCTAAATCCATCGGATTCTCAACGAAAGGAAATTAAACTGCCGAATGAATTTGCAAATCAGCGGGTTTTTGTTGCTGCAATATCACCGAAGGGCAATCTTATTGCTTATAGCATGGAGAAGAATATTCGGGGTAGTGCAAAAGATATTTTTCTAGTGTTGCAATCAGCCTCCTCAAATCATTATAAAGTGCTTGCAAAAAAAGCCCGTATTTTCGACATTAAATGGTCAGAGAATGAAAAATACCTATCTATTGCAGGCGTGGATAAACGTGATCTATTTGATATCAGCTATGGATACAAGATGAGAAATGCCACAAATCATGATAAAGAGATTATTGACATTGACGGAAACATAATTATGCAATCATCTAAGGTTAGACTATCGTGAAGTCATTTTATACAGGTAAAAAAGAGCAGACTGATTTATATGTTGTCCACAATGATTACAAATAAATTGCTTAAAATAGGATTTTTAACGCCTTTACTAGTTATTGTTATCAATACAGTAGCTTTTTGTAATGGCGATCAACAGGATAAATTGTGGTATAAGCATGCAGCAGAATATATTAAAGCTGATGAAATAATGATTCAAAATGCAATTGAAAAAAAAGAAACTTTTCTTGAAGATTATGACTTGAGAGATGTGGCAACGTTAAAGCTAATTAACGCGCCTTCACCAACAATATCTGTATTGGAAAAACTATTGAAATCTAAGAATGCTCAGGATAGAAAGGTTGCACTTGTTAATATAATGGTAAGGAATATTTATTCTGAGAATTTATTCAAAACAATTTTAGGGGGATACGATACTAATGATGATTTCTTCATCAGGTTCTATAGATATAGATGTTTTAAGTTTTTGGGCAAAGATAAGATCAGGCACTTCGAAGATAAGTTTCTTATTCTTTTGTCTTTAGAAAATAATGGTTCAATTATAATAAGCGCAATGCCGACTTTAATAGAGATAGAGCCTTCAAAAGTAATTCCCTTTTTTGTTCAATATTTTAAAAGTAGCGATAGGGGACTCAGGTTAGCATCGTATGTTTATTTAAAGAGAATGGGAGAAGGATATTTAAATGACGTCAAGAGCATTTTGGAAAAAGAAAATGCAGTTGAAGCACTAAATTTTATTAAAGAAGCAGAATCAGGGAAGAAACCAAGCCAGAGGAATGAAAAAGAAAAGTAAAAAAGGACAGCTTGATCAACTGAGGGAAATGGCAGATACAATGCAACAAGCAATATTTTTTAGCGTAGTTATTATTCTTGGCAGTGGAGGGGCTCTTTTCCTATCGATCCCAGAAAAAGTTAGAAATAGACTCTCAAATTCAAAGAGTATTCATATCAGATTAATTGGCGTCTTAATGATCATGATTGCTATTGCAATAGTTATTCAACAGATGACGATAAGCTCATTAATTCACATAATTAGTGGTCTAAAAAATAAATGATGCGGAATAGAAAGATGAAACAATTACAGAGAATCTTACTAATGCGGAGGCTATGTGCCTATCTGCTGGTTTTGAAATATATTCAATTAACCTCAGACAGAAGGCATCAATACGAATATGACAATAACGGCAATTTGGTAAAAAAAGAACAAAAAAGGGGACAGGCTGATTAAATGAGTAGAAAGAATAGGGACAGCGATTGTTAAAAAATAATTTGATGAGATGAACGAGATGATATATAATACAAAAGGCAAAATTATGGAATTTATTGTGAATAGTTAATTTAAACTTAGAGGAGCGATATGAGACATACAATCTCTGTTTTGGTTGAGAACAAATTCGGAGTGCTTTCGAGGATATCAGGACTCTTCAGCGGAAGAGGGTATAACATTGAGAGCCTCTCTGTAGGGGAAACCATTGACCCGCAGATATCCATTATGACGATAGTGACAACCGGAGATGACTGGGTCATAGAGCAGATTACGAAACAGCTTAATAAGCTTATTGACGTCATAAAAGTCACTGACATGACAGAGCTTGACCATGTTGAGCGCGAGATGGTTTTATTGAAGGTTTCGCCAAAGCAGGAGAATAAGGCAGAGGTGCTTAATCTTACAGAGATATTCAGGGGCAGGATAGTTGATTCAAGCCAGAAGACATACACCATTGAAATTACTGGCAATGAAAAGAAAATAGAGGCCTTTGTTGAGCTTATGAGGCCTATGGGCATAAAAGAGTTTGTAAGAACCGGAAAAGTTGCCATCACGAGAGAGGGTGTAAAAAAGAAATAAAAGTGAAATCCTTTTTCAGTATTGCCCCGCACAACTCCGGCATTGCCTTGCTGATGACCTTGTGGGTTCTTGTTATGTTGAGCGTTATAGCAATGAGTTTTTCGTTTTCAACCAGATGGGGCAATGCAAGCACGAGAAATTTCAAGGAAGAAACAAAGGCATATTATCTTGCCATGTCAGGGTATCAGGAGGCGGTGGGCTATCTGTTGTCGGACAAGGATAACATGGTTGACTATATTGATGCCGACGGCAACCTGTATATTGATAAGGATACAAAGCCTGTAACCGGCAAGCGGGCAACAGATGAGGCAGAGCTTGAAATAAAGATAACGGATGAGGGCTCGAAAGTAAATATAAATTTTGCCGACGGGCCGAGGCTTAAAAAGGTCCTTGACTATGCCGGGATGCCGCCTGATTCACAGCAGGAAATCGTAGATTGTATAATGGATTGGAGAGATGCTGATAAGGACCATCATCTTTCAGGGGCAGAGGATGATTATTATGAATCCCTTGACCCTCCGTATAAGGCTAAAAACCGCAACCTTGACAGCGTAGAGGAACTTTTGCTTGTGAAAGGATTCAAGCCGGAGTATCTTTACGGGTCTAAAGATATCAGGCCGATGTATGACCTGATTACAACCTCAGGAGATGGCAGCATTAATATAAATACTGTTTCCAGAGACGTTCTGGAGATGATGGGTACAGGCAGTGATGTAATTGACGCGATATTTAAGCAGAGGACAAGAGAGATTGGAGGCGCCAGACAGATACCTGTAAACCTTGCCCCGGGCCTTTACCGGACCGTATCCTATGACTTCAGGATAGAGATAACAGCAGCCATGAAGGGAAACAGGCAGGCAGTTAAAATAACGTCCATAGTGAGAAGGGTCCCTGCGCTTAAGGGATTCGACATGCAGACTGTTTACTGGAGGGAGAAGATTGAGAATCGCAGGGGTTAATTTAGAAGATTCTTTTTTAAGCGTCTCTATTGTTGACAAAAAAATAGGAATCATAAAACCTCTTAAATCAGAGGATATAAAGCTGCCCCTGCCAGGGCAGGAGAGGACATCAGCCTTTAAAGAGGCCTTCCGCAGATTAAAGGAAGACTATAAGGCTGACAGCCTGGTTATTGGATTAAATTTCAGCAGTTTTTCCCATAATTTTATTGATATGCCTTCCTTGTCAAAGGCTGACATGAAAAATGCCATCCTGTATGAATTGGAAAAATACCTGCCGCTGCCGCCTGAGGAGTATATCTATGATTTCGCGGTTATCTCAAAAATACAAAACAGGATGCGAACGCTTGTCCTGTCAATACGAAAGGACAAGCTTAACGGATTATTTGACGCTGCCAGGGATTCCGGATTAGAGCTTGCGGGCGTAAGGTGTTCCTTCATGGAGGGCCTGAATGAATTTATTGCATCAGGCAAAGGCAAAGATGCAGTTTTTATATATACAGCTGAGGATGCATATTGCCTTGCAGCGCTGAAGGAGCAGATGCCTGTTCTGTTTAAGGCTGTCCCGAAGGGAAAGGACGCCGCGTCTGAACTTGAAAGCCTTGCCGCATCTATTGGCGGGGACATATATATTTCCGGACATCCGGCTACTGATGTGTTAAATAAGCTGAATGCAAAGACCTTTGCCCTGTCTCCGGCAAATGCAATTGCCCTCTCTGCCCTGAAAAAGTCAAAGGTTGAAATGAATTTTATGCCGGCAGGTCTTCTGTCTGTAAAGAAAGACTATTATCCTTATGCAATAGGCGCAATGACAGCGTTGGCAGTTGCGATATTCTTTTTCACTGAAATATATTCTTATTACAAGGATTATTCCGCATTGAGCAATACCGAAAAGAAAATAGAACAGATTAAAAACAGGGCGTCAGGCCCGCTTGAGACAAGGAAAAAGATGGAAACCATTTATGAAAAGCGAAGGTTGCTGCATGAATTCCAGGGGAAAAGAAATCTTAATATAAGAGTGCTGACTGAATTGAGCAGGGTCTTGCCGAAAGATGTGTGGCTCACCGGCATGTCTGTTGATGAAAAGGGCAAGGTAGATATGGAAGGGTTTGCAAAAAGAGCTGCAGGCATTATAGAGCCTCTCAGCAAATCGAAACTTTTCAGAAAAGTTGAGTTTGTATCGCCGATCCTGCCACAGGACGGCCAGGAAAAGTTTTCGATAAGGCTGGAGATTGCAGGGTGAAAAAATCAGTTATTGTATCGGCTATTATAATGGCAATAATTGCCGTGCATGTTTTTTTTGTAATGCCGCTTGCAGGAAAAAGAGCTGAAATGAAAGAGTTGCTCCAGGTAAAATACGCTTCGCTCCGGAAATACGAGACATTTCTTAAAAGTACAGGGAACGCAGAAACTGAGCTTGATGCTGCAGTAAAGGAAGTCGAGGCCCTGGAGGCAAATGCTTTTCAGGATAAAAACGAGTCCCTTGCCTTTGCAAAAATGCAGGGCTATGTGCAGGACATGGCTGAAAAATCAGGGATTAAAATACTCTCAATTAAGCCTTTGTCTGTGGTAAAGTATAAACACTATGCTGACCTCCCGATTCAGCTCGAAGCCAGCGGAGGAATAATCCAGCTTGGTGAGTTTTTGAAGCAGACAGACGCAAGCAAGCAGCTTATCAGGATAGACAGGTTAAGCATAGGCGTGATGAATATACAGACGCCCGGAGAATTGAAAATAAGGATTCAGGTTTCAGGGCTGATGAAGGTATGATAATACGGTGGGTTATAATAGTATTTTTGTGTCTTGCTGTTTTAGTTTTATCTGTTGATATGTATAAAGAGGCAATAATATACAATCCCCTGGAGAGTGTTGAGATTAGCGGCAGGGAGGCTGCAAATAACGGCAAAAAAGCATTGCAGGTTTTTGAGGCGGCATGGGGCAGGGAAATAGTGGATAACAATTTATTCAGTTCCACCAGAAGCCCTGTACAGCCGAAACCCCAGCAGCCCCAGGGCAAGGCTGCAGAACCGCCCAAAAGGCCGGATATGAATCTTAAGGGGATTATCCTGGACCAGTTCGGAGAATATGTTGCCTATATAGAGAAAGACAAGGCCAAGGCTGTTGCTGCAAGAAAAGGCGACAGGCTCGATGATGTGGATGTCCTGGATGTTCAGCAGAAGAGTGTCGAGTTGAGATGGAATGAAGAAAATATATTATTGAGCCTTGAGAGAATAAAGACTATAAAAAACCGAGGTAAATAGACGATGCCCTTGAGAATTATTGCAGCTATTCTGGTTGTTTTCCTGCTTGGCTCATGTGCGCCAAGGCAGGCAACAAAAGAGGAGGCGAAAGAGACAGGCCTGGCCCTGTTGCCTTCTGAAGATATTAAATTGCCCGAACTTCCGGAGAAACCCCCGGAGGCTAAAGAGACAAAAAAAGTTGAAGGCATCAGGGTTGAGAAAGAGGCAGAGGAAAAATATGTAATATTGAATTTTGACGGGGCTGATATAGAGACCGTTATATCCACTATCGGAGAGCTTCTTAATATTAACTACATAATCGGAGCAGGAGTTTCAGGGAAGGTCACTATCCAGTCTTACAGGAAATTTCCTGTTAAAGACCTTTTCCAGATATTCCAGACCATCCTTGAGGTGAACGGGCTTACTGCAGTCAAGGACGGAACGCTTTACAGGATTGTGCCCATAGATACGGCAAAACAGCAGCCTGTGTCTGTTCAGATAGGCAAGGATGTTAAGTTGCAGCTTGATTCGAGCTTTATAACGCAGATAATACCATTGGAATATGTTAAGGCAAATGATATCGTTAACGTCCTCAGGAACCTGATGCCCCGCGGCACTGACCTTACTGTATATGAGCCGACCAATCTTCTGATAGTTACCGCCCCTCCTGCGGGAATTGTCAAATTCATGAAAGTGCTCGAGGCCCTTGACATATCATCTGTGGACCGCGAGTCCATAAGGACCTTTGTTTATTATGTTGAGAACGGAGAGGCCAAGAAGCTTGCAGAGATATTGAAAAACCTGTATGCAGAAAAGAAAGACAGGTCAGCTTCTCCAAGGCTGACTTCTCCGCTTCCGGGCCTGCCCAAAGGCACTGTAACTACTGCTGCGGCAGAAGGACTGCCCGGGGAGGTTGAAGGCGAGATAACCATTACTGCTTATGAAGATATAAACGGCATTGTTATCAAAACTAATTCCAGGAGTTATCTTGCCATACTTGAGGTTCTGAAAAAACTTGACGTTCCCGTAAAACAGGTTTTGATAGAGGTGCTGATAGCAGAGGTAACCTTAACTGATAATACAAATCTGGGACTTGAATGGATGTTGAAGACGGGCCTTCATGCCGAGGGACAGAAACTTACAACGTTAGGCGGATATGAGACGGGTCTTACTGATGCTGTTTTCCCTGGCAGTGTTACCGGCGGCAACACAAGCATTGGAACCGCGATTTCGACAGTTCCTACCGGCAACCCTTTTGCCTCTGTCATCAAGACCGAAAAGTTCGGGGCCATACTGACGGCATTTGCAGGAATTGGAAAACTTAATGTCCTTGCAAGCCCGCACATACTTGCGATGGATAATAAAGAAGCGAATATACAGATAGGCGATGAGGTGCCTATAGCCACGGGGCTGAACCAGCAACCCTCTACCAGCACTGGCTCGACTACTCTTGTTTCATCAGGACAGATTCAGTATAAAACAGTGGGAACCCTTTTGACTGTGAAGCCTCACATAACAGAAAAAAATCGTGTTACTCTCGAAATAACCCAGGAGGTAAGCCAGCTTGGCGCTGAAGTACAGGTTGCGGGACAGAAGTTTCAGGGGTTTAACACAAGAAAAGCAAAAACCAGTGCTGTTGTTCAAAGCGGGCACACGCTTGTTCTGGGCGGCTTAATAAGGGAATCAAATAGTTATGGGAGGTCAGGAATCCCATGGCTCAGCAAGATACCAGTAATTGGCTATTTGTTTGGAACAACAAGCGACGCATACAGCAAGACAGAGCTGCTGGTAATGGTGACGCCTCATGTTATAAACAATCAGGAGGAGGCAGATGCTGTTACCAGGGAATTTCAGGATAAGGTAAAGACAATCAAAGAGAGGCTTGAAAAAAATAAACCTGAGGATGAGGCATCAAGCGCTAAACCTGAGGCGTCAAACATAAAAAATATCGTAACAGTTGCAGTTGAAAAGGACACGCCTTTGATAGAGCTTATCGAGGCACATGGCTATGCCCTGAGGGATGAAGATTTGAATGTTTTTTTAAGCGAGTTTATTGCTTTGAATGAAGACATAAAGAGCATTAAGATGATTCCGAAGGGCAGCACAGTCAAGCTGCCTTTAACGCATCTTAAAAAAACAAAAAATAAAAGCTGAAATTTACGACTCTATAGAGAAGGGAGGTGAATAACATGAGTATGCCATTGATGAGACATATATCATGGTATTTGATCATTGCAATGTTCATAATCGGAATTACGCCGAAGGCTGATGCAGGCCTTGCGCCGTCAGCGATGATTGCCATGTCGCAGGCAGACAGGCCTGCTGACCTTGAAAAGATTCAGAAAGTCATTGAGCTGAAGATGGTCAGCGAAAGGCTTGAGAAATTCGGCCTTACTCAGGATGAGATACAGGCCAGGCTGGGCAATCTCAGCGACCAGCAGATACACAAATTAGCCCTTCAGATAGATGACATAAAGGTCGGAGGCGATGCGCTGGGAGTGATAATCGCATTACTCGTAATAGCTATACTCGTTGTCGTGCTGCTTCAACTTACCGGCCAGAGAGTTATAGTAACAAAATGATAAGAAGTTATAAGTGGGAAGTAGGAAGTGGGAAATTAAAATTTCACTTCTTGCTTCTCACTGTATACTTTTTAGTTTCCTGTGCTGCCATCAATACCGTTCCTGAATCCGCGCAGAATCGCATAATCCCTGAAGTTCCTTTTTTTGCACAGGAGGCATATCAATGCGGCCCTGCATCCCTCGCCGGGGTAATGAACTACTGGAATGCCGGCATAACCCCTGATGAAATTGCAAAGGAGATATACAGTAAGCCTGCCGGAGGCACCCTTGACCTTGATATGATTATTTTTCCCCAAAGGAAAGGGATGCTTGCAGAGCAGTACTCAGGAGGAATGGACGACCTAAGGAAAAATATAGATACAGGCTATCCGCTTGTAGTGCTGGTTGATTACGGTTTTTGGGTCTTGCAGTCAAATCATTTTATGGTTATTATCGGATATAATGAACGCGGCGTCATAGCAAATTCAGGAAAAGAAAAGGCCGTGTTTATTGCAGAAAAAGATTTTTTAAAAACATGGGAAAGGACAAAATTCTGGACGCTTTTAATAAAACAGAAGCCAGAAAACAGAAGTCAGTCGGAGCGACCCTCGGCGGAGACCCGCATCGGGAAGTCAGAAGAAAAATGAAAAATTTGTATTATGTATTCTGCATTCTGTATTCTGTATTCTTGGCTTCTTGTTCTTTGCCCCGTATTATCATCCTCGAAGACCCCCTGACTCCCGAGGAACATATAAACCTTGGAGTTGCTTACGAGAAAAAAGGAGAGCTTGACAATGCCCTGAAGGAATATAAAGAGGCGTCAGGGAAACTTCCTTCTGCATATCTCTACATCGGCAATATATATTTTCAGAAGAACGAGTTTAATGAGGCTGAAAGATATTACAGGAAAGCGATAAAAAAAGATTCCAAAAACGCAGACGCGTATAATAACCTTGCGTGGCTTTATTACACAAAAAAAGAAAATCTTGATGAGGCTGAGTCTCTGGCATTAAAGGCTATTGAGCTTAATCCCTTGAAAAAAGAGACATATCAGGATACGCTTGAGAAGACAAGAGTGCTTAAGGGCCAGAAGGCTAAGGATTAATTATTATGCAGGATGAATTTTATATTCCCAAAGATATTTTTGACGAGATGATTTCGCATTGCAAAGAGGCATGCCCCAATGAGGCATGCGGCATACTTGCAGGGAAAGAAAACAAAGCCTCAAAGATTTACAAAATGGCCAACATCGAAAAATCTCCCGTAAGTTATTTTATGGACTCGAAAGAGCAGTTTAAGGCCATGAAAGACATCAGGGAAAACAATCTGAAGATGCTTGCAATCTTCCATTCCCATCCATCCTCGCAGGCTTATCCGTCTGCAAAAGATTTAAACCTTGCATTCTATGAGGACTCCATCTACATTATAGTGAGTCTGATGGAAAAAGAACCGGCAGCGAAAGGGTTTTTAATAAAGGGAGGGAAGATAAAAGAAGTCGCTATAGCTGTGAAAGAATAAAGCCGGCCTGACAAAATTCCTATTTTAATTTTCATCCAGTTTAGAGTAAAATATTACTCATTTTTCAATTGCAAGAAGGAGGTGTTTATGGGATATGTAAACGGTCTTAAGTGCAGAGAATGCGGCAGGGAATATCCTGTTGATCCAATATATGTCTGTGAATTCTGCTTCGGGCCACTGGAAGTTGTTTATGATTATAAGAAAATAAAGAAAGTGCTGACCAGAAAGAGTATTAAGGCAAGGGAAGAGAACCTCTGGCGCTATAAAGAACTTCTGCCTATTGACGGAGAACCGCAGGTAGGCCTTGAATCAGGTTTTACGCCTTTGATAAAGGCAGACAACCTTGCAAGGGAACTCGGGGTAAAAGAATTATACATAAAGGACGATACTGTTGCCCATCCGACCCTCTCATTCAAGGACAGGGTTGTTGCAGTTGCTCTTACAAAGGCAAAGGAATTCGGGTTTGATACAGTTGCATGCGCCTCTACCGGAAACCTTGCCCATTCTGTTTCTGCTCACGGAGCAAAGGCAGGCTTCAAGAGATTTGTCTTTATACCTGCAACGCTTGAGGCAAGCAAGATAGTCGCGTCATTGGTTTATGAACCTAACCTGGTTGCTGTTGACGGCAATTATGATGAGGTAAACAGGCTTTGCAGCGAGATAGCAAATAAGTATAAATGGGCCTTTGTGAACATAAACATAAGGCCGTTCTATGCAGAAGGCTCAAAGACGCAGGGCTTTGAGATTATCGAGCAGTTAGGCTGGAAGGCCCCTGACAATGTGGTCGTGCCCTGTGCAAGCGGCTCATTGCTGACAAAGGTGTGGAAGTCGTTTAAGGAATTTAAAACCATAGGCATAATAAAGGAATTAAATACAAAGGTCTTTGCTGCCCAGGCTACGGGATGTTCTCCAATAGCAGCTGCAATAAAGACAGGCACTGATGTGATAAGGCCTGTAAAGCCGAATACCGTTGCCAAGTCTCTTGCAATCGGTAATCCGGCAGACGGGTTTTATGCCATTCAGGTTGTGAAGGAAACAGGCGGATATGCCGAGGATGTCTCTGACGAAGAGATTATCGAGGGAATAAAAATGCTTGCCAGGACAGAGGGCATATTTGCAGAGACTGCAGGAGGTGTTACGCTTGCATGTACAAAAAAGCTTATTGAGTCCGGCAAGATTAACAACGATGAGACTACTGTGATGTGTATAACAGGAAACGGGCTTAAGACGCAGGAGGCATTGAGCGGGCATACAGCGTCGCCGCATTTTATAAAACCAAATCTGGCATCTTTTGAAGAAGTGCTGAAAAAAATAGGAGGTAAATAATGGCAGTAAAAGTCAGAATTCCGACACCGCTTCAGAGGTTAACGCAGGGCAAGGAAGAGGTGGATGGCGTGTCAGGCACAATAATGAATCTTGTTGCCGACCTTGACAAGAGATTTCCCGGCATAGCCGAGAGAATATCAGACGGGGGCAAGATAAGGAGATTCGTTAATATCTATGTTAATGAAGAGGACATAAGGTTTCTGAAGGCAGAGGACACAACAGTTAAGGACGGAGATGAAGTTTCCATCGTCCCTGCTATTGCAGGAGGAGAGAAAGCGTTATAGCGTTATAGACGCAATAACGTATTTTATGAAGGAGGACTTATGAAGAAGCGCATAAAATTGACCTTTCCACAGCGTCTTATCAAAGAGCCTGTTATATTTACAATGGCCAGGGAACACAATGTGATGCCTAATATCAGGCGGGCCAGGGTTACAGAGACAGTCGGAGAGATGGTTCTTGAGCTTGAGGGGACAGAAGAAAATCTTGAAAAAGGCATAAAATTCCTGAGAGAGCAGGGTGTAGATGTGGAACTTGTGGAAGGAGACATCATAGAGTAAAGTGTTATTGAGTTATGGCGTTTTGAGTTTATAAAAGAATATTTTGCGCTATAACACTGAATACCCAACACTATAACAGAGGATTTATGACGATTGAAATTGATAAAAGTTCAAAAAAAATATGGAAGGGAATAATAGAAGAATACAGGGAGTTTCTTCCGGTTGGAAATGAAACTCCGGTTGTAACACTGAATGAGGGGAATACTCCACTTATAAAGGCAGTGAACCTGAAAAAACATGGCCTTGACCTTGAGATTTATTTCAAGTTCGAGGGCGCCAACCCGACAGGCTCATTCAAAGACAGGGGCATGACGCTTGCCTTATCAAAGGCTGTTGAGGCCGGGTCAAAGGCAGTAATATGTGCATCAACCGGAAATACATCTGCCTCTGCCGCAGCTTATGCAGCAAGGGCCAATATAAAGGCAATAGTTCTTATTCCGCAGGGAAAGATTGCCCTTGGCAAACTGGCCCAGGCTCTGGTGCACGGAGCATATGTGCTTCAGGTAGAGGGCAATTTTGACGAAGCGCTTAACATAGTCAAAATACTTGTTGAAAAACATCCGATAACGCTTGTTAACTCAATTAATCCTTTCAGGCTGGAAGGCCAGAAATCAGCTGCCTTTGAGGTATGTGACCAGCTTGGCTTTACACCGAAATATCATGCGCTGCCAGTTGGCAATGCAGGTAATGTTACTGCTTACTGGAAGGGCTACAAGGAATATCACAAAAAAGGCAGGTCTGCATCTCTGCCTGTTATGCTGGGTTTTCAGGCAGCAGGCGCTGCGCCGATTGTTCTGGGCCATAGGGTAGAAAAGCCTGAGACAATAGCCACTGCAATAAGAATCGGCAACCCTGCAAGCTGGAAAGGCGCATTAGCTGCAAGGGATGAATCAGGCGGAAGGATAGAGGCTGTAACAGACGAGGAGATACTGAAGGCCTACAGCCTTATTGCATCAACAGAAGGGATATTCTGTGAACCCGCATCTGCCGCGTCTCTGGCAGGTGTGATAAAGTTAAATAAAGAGGGTTATTTCAATGCAGGAGACACTGTAGTTTGCACCTTGACAGGCCACGGGCTTAAGGACCCTGATACAGTGTTCAGGGCTTCAAAAGAACCAATAAAGGTTAAAGCGGATACAGGCGAAGTAGAGAAGGCATTGGAAGGGATTATCTAATCAGGATGCAGGATACAGGATACAGGATGCAGGCTTTGATCATGTATCATGAATCGTGCATCATTTATCGAGTGAAATAAAAGAAGGATTATTGAAATACATAGTTATCATAGGCGACGGAATGGCTGACAGGCCAATAAAAGAACTGGGGGGGAAGACCCCTTTGCAGGCAGCATTCACGCCTAACATGGATAAGCTTGCCGGCGAGGGAATTATCGGCAGGGTCCGGACAGTGCCGGAAGGCCTTCATCCAGGCTCTGATGTTGCCAATTTGAGCATACTCGGGTATGACCCGCGGAAGTTTTATACCGGCAGGGCGCCGCTGGAAGCAGCAAGTATAGGGATTGCTCTTAAGGATAATGATGTTGCTTTCAGGTGCAACCTTGTTACTCTCAAATTCAATAAGGACAAGACACAGGCAGTTATGTATGACTACAGCGGAGGCCATATTTCAACAGAAGAGGCCGGCCTGCTTATAAAAGATATAGACAGGGACCTCAGCACTGAAAAGATAAAATTTTACAGAGGAGTGAGTTACAGGCACCTGATGGTATGGTCGGGCGGCGAGTCAGAAATAGAATGCGCTCCTCCCCATGACATATTGGGGAAAGATATAGCTGATTACCTGCCTGTCGGCGCAGGAGAAGAAACCATCAGGGAGCTGATGATAAATTCTGTTGATATTCTTGAAAGCCACGAGGTAAACAGGGAGCGGAGAGGCAAAGGCAAGAACTCTGCAAACAGCATCTGGCTCTGGGGACAGGGCAAGAAACCAAGATTGTCAAAGTTCAGGGAAAGATATTCCATTGACGGCGCTCTGGTTTCAGCAGTTGACCTTACAAAAGGGCTTGGCATTTATGCGGGCTTTGAAATACTGCAGGTTCCCGGCATTACAGGCTGGCTTGACACCAATTATGTTGGTAAGGCAGAGGCAGCATTGAAAGCGCTTGAAAAAGTTGATTTTGTTTATATACATGTAGAGGCGCCTGATGAAGCAGGGCACTCCGGAAATTATAAGGATAAGATTAAGGCAATAGAGGATTTTGACGCTCTGGTTGTCGGCACTGTTATGAAAGGGATGGAGAAATTTAAAGAATACAGAATTTTACTTATGCCTGACCATGCAACACCGATAGAGCTAAGGACACATACTGCTGAGCCTGTGCCTTTTGTTATTTTCGACAGCAGATACAAAAAGAAGTATGAAGGCATTAGTTATGACGAATCCATTACAAAGAGAAAAAATATAGTTGTGATTGAAGAAGGGTATAAGCTTATGGATTATTTTATCAAGGGGGTTCAGAAGTAATGCTCATAGTCCAGAAATACGGAGGCACATCTGTTGCCAATGTTGAAAGGATAAAGAATGTCGCAGCTCGTGTTGCAAGGACCGCAAAAGAAGGGCACAGGGTTGTGGTTGTTGTCTCTGCAATGTCAGGCGAGACAGACAAGCTGATAAACCTTGCGCATCAGGCATCGTTAAACCCCAATGAAAGGGAGATGGACATGCTCCTTTCTTCAGGCGAAAGAGTCACCAGCGCTCTCACAGCAATGGCTATCGAAGACCTTGGATGCAAGGCCATGGCGCTTACAGGAAGGCAGATGGGGATAATAACGGATGATGTCCATACAAAGGCAAGGATAGCAAAAATTACAGGCGACAGGGCAAAAAAGGCCCTTGATGACGGTTATATTATCGTTGTTGCAGGTTTTCAGGGCATTACAGAAAATCAGGATGTCACAACGCTCGGCAGGGGAGGCTCTGACCTTTCAGCAGTTGCGATTGCAGCAGCCCTTAATGCAGACCTCTGCGAGATTTATACTGACGTTGACGGTGTTTATACAACTGACCCTAATATAGTTCCTGAGGCCAGGAAGCTTAAAAAGATCTCCTATGAAGAGATGCTTGAGCTTGCAAGCCTTGGCGCAAAGGTATTGCAGACAAGGTCTGTTGAATTTGCCATGAAATATAATGTCCCGACTGTTGTGCGGTCAAGCTTTAATGATAATCCGGGAACACTTGTTGTCAAGGAGGATAAGGACATGGAAAATGTCGTTGTATCAGGAGTTGCCTATGATAAAAACCAGGTGAAGCTTACTCTTCTGTCTGTCCCTGATAAGCCGGGGATTGCAGCAAAGATATTCAATGCAATTGCAAATGCAAATGTTGTTGTTGACATGATTGTCCAGAACGTAAGCAGCGACGGCAAGGCAGCAGACATATCATTCACAGTGCCGAAGACAGACAGCAAAAAGGCGCTGAAGATTACAGAGGAAATTGCAAAGGAGCTTGGCGCAAAGAGCGTTGCCTTAAGAGACGATATTGCAAAGATATCTATTGTAGGCGTAGGCATGAGGACCCATTCAGGAGTTGCGGCAAAGATGTTCGAGACACTTTCAAGGCATGGAGTCAACATATTGATGATAAGCACATCAGAGATAAAAGTCTCGTGCGTGATTGATTCAAAATATACAGAGCTTGCAGTCAGGGTCCTGCATGATGTATTCGGACTGGAGGAGGCAAGGGCATAATGAGCATTCTTGACTGCATAGGCAATACCCCTTTAGCAAGGCTCGACAAGATTAATCCGAACCCCAAAGTAAAAATACTGGCCAAGCTCGAAGGAAACAATCCCGGCGGTTCCGTAAAAGACAGGATTGCTTATTATATGGTTCAGGAAGCTGAAAAATCAGGCAGGCTCAAAAATGGCGCAACCATACTTGAGGCTACTTCCGGCAATACAGGGATCGGCCTTGCAATGGTCGGCACTGCAAAGGGTTATAAAGTTAAACTCGTTATGCCTGAGTGTGTGAGCATGGAAAGAAGAAAAGTCCTTGAGGCATTCGGAGCAGAGCTTGTCTTAAGCCCGGGGAATCAGGGGACAGACGGCGCAATAAGGCTTTGCCATAAGATATATGATGAAGACAATAGCGGATATTTCATGCCGAACCAGTTTGACAACGAGGCAAACATAAAGGCCCATTATGAGACAACAGGCAGAGAGATTTACGAGCAGACAAAAGGCGAAGTCAGTGTCTTTATTGCAGGAATGGGCACGACAGGCACCTTGATGGGTGCAGGCAGGAGGCTCAAGGAATATAACAGCAATATAAAGATTATAGGCATCGAGCCTTACCTGGGCCACAGGATACAGGGGCTTAAGAACATGAAGGAATCCATAGTGCCGAAGATATTCAATCCCTCAGCCCTTGATGAAAAGGTGAATGTGAATGATGATGATGCCTTCAACACAACAAGGCTTCTGGCTATGGAAGAAGGGCTTTTTGTGGGCATGTCCAGCGGCGCTGCAATGTGGGCTGCGATTAAGCAGGCTAAAGAGATGAAGGAAGGGACGATTGTTGTTATTCTGCCTGACAGGGGAGACCGCTATCTGAGCACCGCCTTATTCACCTCTGTTTGCGCCAAATGCCCGCCGTAGAGGGATTTAGGGAATAGGGGAGAGGGCGATATAGTTTTTTCTGTAGGATAATATGGAAAATGTCCCTATGTTTTTGTTTTAACTCCTATGTTTTAACTTATTGCAGGTATTTATCCGTAAAAGATGCAGCAGATGTCAGTAAATCATTTAATTTTTTAGCCAACCACTTTCTTCTCGTGCTAGTGGTATTTATATCGATAACGATGCCTTTTTCCCATAATGTCTGGTTGTGCTTATCACCGCCAAGGTAATAGTGGCGATTAGGAAGAATGCGGTGTACTAAGATATTTCTAATCTCATTCCACTCTGTAAACTCTGGTGTGTTGATCACTTGCTGAAGAATATTTGCGATATCTTCATGTTTGAAGGATGATTGAAATTTTTCTGCCGTACGAATAGGTTTTACTTTTTGAAAGTCGGTTGCTGTTGTAAATGGGAAATCTACGTTTTTTATCATAGAAGCAATCGCAAAAATTCCATAGTAGAAGGATTCTATTGCAGCGAGTCCTGTTATAAAAAAGCCAAACAATTCTCTTTCTTGCAAATAAACATTGGCGTGAGAAGGATCAGCACTCCCTTGTCGGACATATTGGGTATAATTCAAATCATGTTCAGTACAAGAAAGAAAGCGATATGCGACTGCATTCCAAGCTCCTGCACATTGTTTCCACAACATAAGGTTAGAATCTTTTCTTTGAGAATAACGAGAATGTATGATTTCATAGGGAGCGACAGGGAAATCATCTGGCATTGGAAGTAATAATGAAGAAATGATTTGTTTAGACATTTAATTTTTTCCGATTCATATACGTATTGCTTTCTCGCCTACTATAATCAAACCCCTCATCCCTGTCAATGGGATTTTAAAAATCCTTCTATAAAGCTCGCTATAATGCAACGCTTTTGGCGGAAAAGACGCCCATCATATTTCGATGTGTCTTTTCCGCCAGCTTATCTGCTGGAACAGCACTTAAAAATATATAAGCCTATCCAGATGTTGTTACTCCTTATCGTGAGTATCATCAGATGGAACACCGGAACCACCTGTGGGAGGAACCTCATCATCTAAAGTTCCATGCGTTGGAATATTTCCAAAGGTATTTAAATCATTAGGTAGAGGTTTATAGCCCTTTTTTTTAGCAATAGGCTGATTTCCTTCAAGGCACATAGAAGAATTTTTCTTTATTTGTTTCTTATCCTCTGGCATTGTGATCCTCCTATCAATTTAATGAAACAATTCGACTGAAACAATATCATCACCCAAGATGATAATCCCTTCAGATCTATCAATTGGTTTTAAGAATCCTCCTTTCTCGTCTAGTTTCCAAACCTGTTCTAAGTATATTTGTTCTTTTGCAGGGAACGAAGACGTAAATGACTTAGTATCATACTTACCGCCAATTCTTTTTCCATTTTTAAGATGCACAATTATCCAATATGCCTCCTTCTTGCCAAAAATGTAGTCCCAAGGCTTTTGAATTGGATGTATGATATGTTTTGCTACAAAATTCCAAGTCGATATTTTGACAAAAAGGATTGGCCAAATAACCGGAAAAACAAACATTATGATAAAGATAGAAACAAAATACCAAGCTTTGTGGTTTGTATAAAACGAATTTAAATGAATAAGAGAGATTAGCCATGATAAAGCAGCAAAATTAAAGGCACTATATGCAATAGCCTCAAAAGTATCTTTTGAAAAATCTCTGCGCTCACCTGGAAGCAACAGCCCATAAATTTTCATTGAAATAAAACCCGGCACAAAAAAAACGAGGAATAACTTTAACTTATCAATTTCAAAAATGTTCATCAAAAACCTCCTTAATTTTGTACTAAGCGGATAACTCGTTCATAGACTTAATACAAACATCTCAACTCCGCCTAAAAGCCCATTTTCTCGCTTACTATAATCAAACCCCTCATCCCTGTCAATAACAAGAAAACTATGCATCTCACTTTGAAACAAGTTTCTTGCCTATGTAAGCAGCTTGACTTATACCGGTCAGGGCCAATATTGATGAATCAACCGTTGGCAGAGAAACTTCAATTGAAGGATCGAGGTATAGCCACATCCGGTAAAAGTTTAACAAATAAATCAATGCGCCAATCAATGTCCATGAGAACATCTGCAGGTCGCCTAAATCAATCACTTTCTTGTCATCAGTTATTAAATCAAGCAGTAACGGCTTAGAAGCCTTAGATTTTGTTATAGCTCCTGAAGTTACCTGTGAAGCTGTAATTGCCTTTGCTCCTACGAAAGAGCCTGTGCTGATGCCCATTAATATCCCAAGGTTTTCGGGGATATTGATTATTGAAGCAAAAGACAATATGTCCGTACCGGCAAAATATCTCTGAAAAAATAAGGTTACATAAGAAAAAATGCCGATAAAAATCCACATAGCCATCTGAAACTTTGAATTGCTGTATCTATTGTCCTGCCCTACGAAAAGTCCGCCACCTGCTGACTTTAATGCTCCGCTTACTGCCACTAATAGTATCAATGTTAAAGAAATGCCAAATGCCATGCTCATGAGTTTTACTCTCTTGGGCGTTTTTATTTTTTTCAGAGTTATTGAGTTAATCGCTATCTTATTTCCAGTATCAGCATATTTGATTGTTATGAAATCTTCGTCCGTCTTAAGCGAGGCAGGGTAAATCGTTCTATCACCGGCAGTAATTGCAGTAGTCGGTCCCAGTTTTATTCTGTAACTATTTGGCAGATTTTTTAGTGTAACAACGTATTCTTTTAAGTCGGTCTCTATAGCAGGAGTTTTCGATGCAATGTTCTCTGAAGGTGAAGAAGTTTTTTCCTTATTGAATGTCTCAACCTTTGTTACCAAGCCTGTAATTGCTCTTTCATCTGATATTGTTTTATCAGATGCAGTTTCAGCCAGAACAGTGTTTGAATAAATAAGAATTAATAACAATAGTCCCCAGCGACAGAACGACAGCCTTAATTTTGTCCTGTTCATATTCCCCCCTTTCTCAATTAACCTGTCAAATGCAGGTAATATTTTAACTTGAATCACTGATTACAATAACGGGAACCCTATCTCTGAGTTCACAAAATCCTTTACAATTTTAAGTGCAGCATTTATCGCTGCCTGAACCGCAACAGCAGTCATGCCTTCGGCTGCAGTCAAAACAGCAGCAGTTGCGACTTTCTGCTGATTGAGAAGAATCTTTGCTTCCGCCTTGCCGATTTCCTGTTTTGCAGACCCTTCAATAATCATGCGTAGCGTAATAGCCAGCTTCTCACTTTCTGCTTTAAGGTACTGCTTGACCAATATGAATTTACTTCCGAAAGTGGTCCTGGCTGCCTCAAACATTGCATCGCCGAGATTATCTAAAGTTACATTGTCTTTTGTCATGATGCCTCCCTCTATTACTTGTTTTGCTCTAAGCCTTGCTTCTTTGCCAACTCAAGGCTCAACGCTGCTGAAATAGTTTGATTAATATTGCGACGACTTATATCTAAGGCCATAGGAGAAGGGCCTTTCTCCTTGCCATCTGCTATGCAATGCATATCCCTTAGGCTATTACCTTCATCCGAGCATTTTCCTTCTCCTAATATTACAAGTCGGATTTTTTTCACAAGAGAAATTGTCTTATCATTCTTAGGTATAGAATTAACCCTAAACTCAAGGCGACGAAGTTGTTGGTCGATATCGTCATAAAAATCTTTATGTTTATCAAAAGCTGCGTCTGCTGTGCCAGCTTTCTTTATCAGGGCGGCTACGAAATCGTCAGTCTTTTGTTGTATGGCTGTAAGGCTCTTATCGGTAGCCTCATCATAGTCTGAGATGAGCCTTACTCCAACACAGCTTGATAGAACCAAGACCACCAGAATGACGCTGAGAAGTGAGATGAGGCGTCTTTGCTGTACTGTCGTTTTGTCCATTAACTCCTCCCTTTTTTAAATTTTTCTAATCAGGCAACTTTTTGCCCCTTGAATAGAGAAAATCAATAATCTTGCTCTACCTGCTGGTTGCTGTTCATTGAGCTTGAAATTGTTTTCGTAGTTCCTCAATTTTTACGTCTGGAAAGTCTTGAATGTATTCGATGATGTTTTTCCACCAAGGGTGAAACCCATATCCCCCGTTAATCATCTCTTCGATGGCCTCCTCCTTGGTCCATTTATCGTAAATGACGCGGTACATCGAGGACATCAAACCAGTCCGATCAGCGCCAGCCTGACAATGAATGAGAAAAGGCCCATTTTCTTTGTGTGAGAGAATCTTCATCACCTTGATCACGTCTTCGTCCTCAGGATGCCACGCCTTGACGTGCAATCGCTCATCTGGCAAAGCCGTTGAGCACATTTTTTCATAATTGTCAGAATGAAATGATCTCAGATTAATGACCGTTTTTATTTTCATCACATCACAAAGTTGTTTCATTCCCTCTTCAGTTGGTTGCGCACTTCTGTAAATATTATTGTTTATCTTGTAGAAATTGGGAACATTGCAAGTATTCTTCATTTGAGTAGCCCATTTTTCAGGACGTTGGCCAATCGTTGAGGTTGTTTTACACGTCACACAAGCTGACAAAAGAAACACAATTGCCAAAATAAATAGTACAAGGTAATTTCTCAATGTTGGTCTTCTCATATTCTCTCCTTTTTATCAGTAAATGGAAAAATCAAAATTCGGCTTACTATAATCAATCCTCCTTTCCCCTCTCATTCCCCCGGTCTATTAACAACCTTATTCTTAGGGTTGTCGTACCATTGAAAATACGTCAGTGTATTTTCTCTGCCTGATTGGACCAATGCCTCTTTAGTCTTATCATCAAGGTCAAACTGCGTTGTTTTTACTCCCAGCGTGTCTATGTAAATAGTCCTCTGCCAGTCATCGCTGTGAAGGTGCTGGTTTGTCTGAGCCTCCATGATGGTTTCAATCAACCCCCATGTATAATCAAAAAAGTTATCAATCTTGTACACAGGCGGTTCTGAATGGTTCCTGAACATATTTATCTCTTCCTTTGAATCAAGCCTGAATCCGAGGGTTTCTTTGTTATAGACATACGGGCTTATATTGTTGCCCCATGATTTTAATCCAAAGTTGGTTTTCTGGTAGTATTCCGGCAGCAGGGAGTTTTTGCTAAGGTCGGCGTCATCGATATATTTTTTCCTGTCGAAGAGCTTTACAGGATAATTATCAAGGACTCCTCCGTCAACATAGATGTCGCCTCTTACGCTTTTTACAGCTGAGAAGAATAGGGGGATTGACATCGAAATCCTGACTGCATCTGCAACAGAAGTGCGGGGTGTATGCTCATAGGAAAATATGGATGAGAAACGGGTTGAAAGGTTGGTGCCGACAATGTAAAGGTCTCTGAAGCCTTTTTTACTTTTCTGGTCATTAAGGTCTCTGAATGTTGCTTCTTTGTTACCTGTTTTCTGCGCAATAAGTTCAGCTATCCAGTTTCTGAAAAACTCGCCTTTGTACCATCCAAAACTTTCTATTAATCGCGCAGTGTCTCTTATATAGCCCCATGAATCATCAAGGAACTTTTCGAAATCCAGGTCACTGAGGATTTGCTTTATATCCTGATTCGAATAGTTCAATGCGAATAAAACAGCATTGATTGCTCCTGCCGATGTTCCGCCTGCTCTTTTTATCCTGTGCAGTATTCCCTTTTTATCCAGTTCCTCCATTGCCCCTGTATAGGCGATTCCCTTAACCCCGCCGCCTTCAAAGATTAAATTCTTAAACGGATAAATCAAATTCACCTCTTTTTTGATGACTATGCTGAAAACCGTTTATTTTATAAGTTGCCCTAAATCCTTTTTGTACGGTGCAAACCGATTGCCGGCTTGCAGACGCCTATTTCTGCCGGCCTATTTCCTATCAAATTCTTTCTCATAACAACAGGCACTTCTTTTGGAGTGATGTTAAGTTCGCTTCTAACCCAGCTGCAGATTGTCATGTCTAGCCCGAGTTTGTCCGCATGCTCTTTCAGTTTCATCATTGCCTTATGAGTAAACTCGCGGTTCGGCGCCACCCTGTTTTTGTGTTTCACATTATTCTTGTTCTCCGGGGCTGTATATAATTCATAAAGCTTTTTTTCCATGCTCTTATCAATGTACCCTGTCAATTGACCAATCCAAGCGAGATTTTTAATACTCAGTGTCAACATCTCAGGTTTGAATCCTTTGAGATTCGCCTCTTTGAATTTTCTCAATAAATCATCAATAGTCTTATCTGTAAGAAACGCAGGTATGGCGGGCTGGACTACTGCCCAGTCTGCTTCTATTTTGTTTTCCTGACATAGTACAGCGGCTTCCAGTCTGTTTTCAATTGATGCAGCTCTGGGTTCCAGAACAGGATATAGCTCTGGCGGCATTACCGATATGCTCGTATGGTATACCAAATTGCCGGAAAGCTTCCTCATCAGATCCAAAATTGTATCTCCGTTGTTTTTATATTGCAGTTCTTCTTTTCCCGCTTTTGAAAGGACAAACACCTTTGATTTTGATTTGGGTTTTTGCTTGAAATAAGCTATAAATTCTCTGAGAATATCATGAGCGGTCCCTGTCTGGAGCGTAGATTCCTGGAACGGTTCTGTTTGCGGGGCGAAGTAATAACAATGGTCTGCTCCATTATCCTCCGTTAATTTACGCCTTAAATATGAGGCGTAGTTCTTGTAAAGTTTCTTCGGCGCTGAATGATCGCCGTCCACAACCAGACAGTACAGGCAATTGACATTGCATCCTGACATTGGATTTACTTCCAGAACATCTATCGGGCATCTGCTGGTATAGCGATGGGTTTTTAAAGGTTCATCCAGAGGAATATCTTCCAACAAACACGATAACTCTGCTACCAGTGATCTATTTTCGTATTTGTTAACAAAGTCAGACGAACCTTTTTGGAGTTCATGAAGGGTCTCCTTTGAAGGTCTTACCCCAACCTTTAATTCCTCTAAATACGGTTGATTTATTATTCTGGGAGCAAAACCGTGCATTTCATATAGTTTGCTCTTACTTTCCCTCAATTTATTTAATCTAACATGTTCCGACATATGTATCCCTCCTCATTGATTATAAAAACTTATTTTTCGGCATATACTAAAAATAAGGCCAATCGCCCATTTCTTAATTGTGGATTCCATTTAAGAAATATGGGCATCCATATTTGTCCATTTTTCTTCTCCTTTCACTCTCCGCAATGAGCAGTTCGATTTGGATTGGTGGAGTCAGTATACTTTAAGAAGTCGTAGTAATTGCCTTAGGATTTCTCCTTACTTTATAACCTCATTATCTATAATAACCTCGGCTAAGATTTTTGAAATTTTTGACGTTTTTCTTTTCATCCATATTTCTTGTGGTACATGCATACGATAAAGTGTTATGGAATCAGACTCGTATATTACGTCTGAATAGTTAACAGCAGATTCTTGATAAATACGCCTTAATACATCTATCACTATCCCTTTTGTTATAGCACATCTATAAGTATCAACACGTTCGCACCCGGAAGAATAATAGTTTTTGACCGGACATCCACCACCACAACTAAATTTTGCAAAACATTGTTTACAATCCATATTTTGCTCTGTACCGACATTTCTTAAAACTTGTTTGTACTTGTTATTATCAAAATATATTTGGCTGGTATGTGTATCTATATGACCTACTATCGCATTTGCGCTATATGGGTGACAGGTATCTTGCACTTCGACACACAAAGTAATGTCTCCGTTGTAAGAACCTACTAATCTACTACCTGCCATTGCATCACAAAATTTCTGAGAAGGTGCAAGAAAATTCATATAACTCGAGCTTATAATTGAAACATTCTTGTTTTTTGCGATGTCAAGGGCTTGTTTGAAATTTGCTGTATATTCATCAATTCCAGCCCGCCTTAAATTGATATCATCCGACCTTCCACGGCCTGCATGAGTAATGGGTTCAAAGTGCAGGGTTTTTATGCCTTGCTCTGCAAAATATCCTGCATTCTCCGCCATATAATCAACATTGAATTTAGAAATCGTGGACCTTACTTTAAAAGGCACATTTTTTTCTATTAGGAACCTTATTGTTTTTTCAACGTTCTTGCTGGACGGTTTCCCATTGATACCCGGTCTAAAGAAATCATGTATTTTAGGAATTCCATCAGAGGATATAACAAATGTAAAATCGTTGTTGACTAAATAATCCAGTTTTTCCTGAGACATCACGCCATTCGTTGTTATATAAAAAGAATAATCTTTATGAGCTATAGGAGCGAGTCTTCTAACGGAAGAAACAACTTCTTTAATAACATTAAAATTCAAGGTGGGTTCGCCTCCAAAAAACGATACCTTAATGTTTTTTCTGTCGGTTGTATTAAAGACTTTATCTACAATGCTCAATCCCATTTCTGGCGTCATATAATTTCTTTTTTCACCGCCATGAGCAAAGCAATACTTACATCTCAAGTTGCAATCGTTTGTTATCAGTAAAGTCAAATCGAAATTATCCGGAAGGGATGGTCCTTGGTTTGATGGGTGTCCAAAACAACCCAGTTTTTCACACTTTTGGACATAATCAGATAGTTCAATGCGATTACTTTGTTGTAAAATTCCAACCGACAAATTATAAGGCGAAAAAATAATGGTTGCTCCATCAACTCTTGAACAAGCAGCTAATCCATTGAAAAGAAAAAAATTTTCAACCATAGACCCTCCTGACTGAGTTCAACAGCGCTATCCCGATATATGAAAAGCAAATCAGGATAGCGCTGCTTTCGGCATGAATCAATCTTCGCACATTTCTTCTGCAAGCGTGAAAGCTTTAGTTATAACCTTAGCTGATTCCGCAGAAACTTTTATGGGAAGATCTTCTCGGTTAATGTGAAACTCCAGCACCTTTTTGAAAGGTTTAATCTTTGAGTCTTTCTCAGTTGGTGATATTTCAATAGTTATTTTCGCTACTCCTTCAGACATTAACTTCCTTTCAGCCATTGTTTTTTCTCCTTTGTTATAGATTGTTGTTGCTCGGAAAACTTACTTATTACTTACTATCCTCCTTTCCCTGCCCACGCGAAGCAGATAACTTGCTCATTCCGGATTGCGCTTATTCGATTTAATTTCAGGCCTACTATAATCAAACCCTTTCTCTGTCAATGGCGTCTCTCGTCCTTGGCTTTATAACTTCTAATCTCTATTCCTTTATAGATTTTCATTGCCCCGCCATTCTCAGTTGTAATATTAAAAATGAACTGTGACACTACACTGGGTGATAATGCTTGCAATTCCCAGTTCAAAGTATAGGCGCCGCCGGGAGGTAGAACTTCCGGAATTTTTGAGTCCGAACTCCCCTTTACGCTGCCGGGGAATTTTACACTGACCCTTAAATTCTTCAACTCGACGTTACTCTCATTAACAAGAGTTAAATTTGCAAAAAATCTCTCGCCTGTTTTAACAATTTCAGGCATTTTCAGCGACCATGAAAATAGCGGCATGACCTGAAATGGGACTACTGCATAAAAATGTTTTTCCATACCGAGCACTTTGACTATCACGCCGTAAGAATTGGCAGCGGATAAGTTCACCGGCAAGCGATATGATCTGGAGATTTTATAAGTCTTCCCGCGATTCAGGTCTATTTTTTCTGTAAATGATTTCAGCACGGAATCCGGCCATTTCTTGGATGTCGGATCATCATTTATCAGAGCAATCTCGACATTGCCCCTGAGTGTACTGTCCAGTACATTTTCGACTGCAATATCCATCAAGACTTCATCTCCAACACGGTATATCTCCTTATTCAGTTGAATTCTTACTGCCGAGTTCAGTGGAGGTGAACAAGTCCAATGCCCGATACCCCAGTATCCTTGCAGGCAGAGATGCTCTAACCAATTCGCAATATAATTGAAATTCTGGTTCGGCTCCTTGCAAGGGGTGTTATACCCGAATGTCACATCGGAATTATTATCTGATACCTCCTGGGGCGCCCAGCCAGCCCCTGCCATAATCACATCGTCATCTGCTTTCTTGGTAGCAACACCCCGTGTGCTTCCAAACGTTGCGCGTGTCTCCGGCTGCATGGAAGGGTATTCATGGGGGTGTAGTATATACCACTGTTCAGCCATCGTGCTGCTCTTAATTCGCGCTTCAGTCCATGTGTCGAAATTCCAGTTATACCCTCCGAATTCAACAGCCGCATCAGCGGTGGCAGGATGTGCCGGAATGCCGACAGCCCTCAAGAGCGCGGTAAGTATATTCGCCTCATCCGCGCATTGCGCTGATGAATGATTCGTCAACAGATCAATTACATCATTGGTGTGATAATTCAGGTCGTATATAAAGTGATTTGCAACCCAATCGTGCAGAAGTTTGGCAGATATGTAAGAATCGACCTGCCCGTTAACCTCTTTAATTGCAGCGCCAAAAACACGGCTATCGTCCGGATGCAGAGTGTAAGTAAGCGCCCTGTCGCTTCCCCAGCCCGAACCGAACCAAATTCCGATTTCACCCTTATCGCTCAGTCCGAATTCCGCGGGAGCTGATACTTCCGAGGGGCTGAAAATCACATAAAACGGCATCGATTCACTTATACTACCGGCATTTGAAGTTAGTTTCAGAGTCGCTTTATACTCTCCGACAGGTATTTCATCCGGGATAAGATTCCACAGGGAACTGCTCCAGTCCCACGAACCGCTCCAATAACCGCCTGAGAAGGTTAGGAGTATAGTCTTTGCCAGTCGCCCCTTGGAATCCGTAATTTCAACGCTGACACTTGTTGCATCATCCCTGCCCTTAACCATAAAGTATGGAGAGCATCCTGTCCCACGCGTATAAACTAACGCTTCCACCGATGTTTCCCCTGCTTCGGGCTTAAAGAATTCATGCCCGTTCTTCATTATGAGAAGTTCTTTTTGTTTGACCATCCCTTCATTGACCTTTACAGGAATAGATGAGGGACTGGTGCACGCTCCAAGAGACTGAGTCACGGTTATTATCTCTCCTCCGACTGCAGGATGAATGAGATTGATTTTTGCGCCACCGCCGTCTCCTATAGGTGTCCCGTCGGCATAAATACGTATACGGGCGTCAGGAGCAGTGCCTGATACGATTATAAAGTCATCTCCCGCACAAATAGGAGATACGGTTGGAGCGGGAAGTTCGACGCAAGGCTTAACAGTTGTCGGGTCTGACGGGTCGCTTATAATATTGCACAGTTTTTGAATTGAAGTTAATTGGTCTCCTGCCGAAGGTTGAGGATCCAGTCTGAATATCTGGCTTCCACCAGAGCAGTAATGCCCGGCAATTTTCTGGTTTCCATTATACACTTCAACCATTGCTCCGTTGGTAATATTGTCGACTGTGCAGTATTTACCCCCTTCATATACTTCCCTCACTGAAGGCTTAGGTAAAGATACGGGAGTTTCCAAAACAGTTTCCATATCCGATTTCGGACTGGTCTTTTGGCAGAGCTTTTCAGTTGCATGTACTTTTTGATCTTTGACAAATTGTGGATTTACGAAAAGCCATTGACCTGCTCCACAGCCGTTTACATCGCCGACAAGGTTACCATCTGCAAACACTTCCAAGAGTCCGCCTTGCGCCAGGTTGCCGACACCTATTGCTCCTCCACAATTGTACAAGGGTATAGGACGAATTTTAGGCTTTGGTAGTCCTTCAGGGTGTGTTTCAAAAAATGATACAACCTTTACCGGCTTGGACGGTGGACTTGTTACACCGTCTACGGTTTGTGTAGCAGTAATAAGCTGTCCGGCGACTAGGGGAGGGTTAACTGAAAAGCTTTGCCCCCATGGCGCATCCGATACTCCTCCACCGATGTGTGTAGCATTATCAGCATAAATATCAATTTTAGCCCCAGGTACAAAGCCCTGAACAGATACAGCAGTTGCACACTCATAGAGAGGGGAGCTAACTGTAAGCGGCGACAATCTGGATTCTTCATCATAATCAGGTTTTGGCGGTTTTGGACAAAATGGTGGGCAACACCCCCCCAGATAGAGAATCAGGATTGCTAATAATACGAAGAAATTCCACCTGCTGGATAAAGATTTCATTTACCTTCCTCCTTTATGTAATTTTTTCTGCCTGCACTGAGCAGATAACTTGCTCATTCCGGATTGCGCTTATTCGATTTAATTTCAGGCCTACTATAATCAAACCCTTTCTCTGTCAATGGCGTCTCTCGTCCTTGGTGCGGGCAGGAAAGTATATTGTTTTCTCAAAAATAAATCTGTCCCCTTTTTGCACTTTTTGCATTTAAAACATGCCGGATCCTTATTGTTTTTCTATGCAAGGCTGTTTTCTCTACTTTATCTTTAGTCTTTCCAAGCCGCTGATTACATCCCCGCCGATGTTTAAAGAAATCGGCAATGTGTGTGTGTCTCCTCTCTCGTCTCTGACTTCTGTCTGAATCTCCCATACAGGTGAAAACCTGCCAATCGGGGCCAGCGCGGGTTTGTACCGCAGTTCAGGAACTGCTGTTTTAACTATTTCGCCTTTATATGCACGAAATTTCTTACGCAACGTGCTGTTAATCGCCTCCATGTCAATGATATATTTCTGCTGATGCTTGAAGTAACGGAGTTCTTCGAATGAGCCGTCATAGGCATTGAAGATGGCTGCCAATCGGGAATCTTTAAACGGGATCAAGTAATAGGAATAGGTGTCTGCTTTTACCAGTATCGGTTTCTCAGTCCTGATATCTCCTTTCAGAACCTCGAAGGATTTCCGGGCGAGTCTTCCTTCTCTCGCTTTTCTGAGCCAATCAGAAAAGTATCGCTCGATTTTTTCCACAGGAAGAATCTTCCCTTCCAAAACCCATTTGGGCGCTCTGACGGTTATTTTTGCCTTTGGCGGCTCGATTATGGCGATGTACTTGTTGTGCCATGCGCTGCCGGCTTTGTTCAGGGGAACCCCCCAGTATGAAGAGCTTGACAGCCAGACAGCGCCACTCACCCACATTGAGGAGGGATTCCCTGGTAAGGGATCATAGAAGAATATGTTCTGCAAGGTGACAACTCCGGAAAAAGGAGGTTTTACATCACTCTGAAATCCGATTACAGTTACCCAGTGCTCGCTGTCGCCAACCGATACCGGCATCAGATATTTTTGGGTGTCAATGTAATACAACATTTTTCCAAGAACAGTGAATTTGTCCGTATTCGAATAGTCAGACCAGTGGCCGCAGGGTAAAATAGCAGGGTCACTCAATACGCCTCTGACGCCAGCCGGACTGCTGAACCACAGCGCGGGCTCGGAATTGTGCAATACGATTGAATTGTATATATCGTCCTGACTGTTGTAGTGCCGGGCGGTCAAGGTAGGGCAGGAATTGAGAGACATCTGAACACAGGCCGGTCCGCTGTAATGGTCTTGCTCCGCAACATAAGGCAAGGGAGGAACCGGCTGAACATCAGGCAACATTAGAGAATAACACATAGCGCTGCTTGCAGCGAATGTTAGTTGAAACAGTACGACTGCCAGAACTGTCAAAAATAAATATTTGGTTTTCATTTTTTTTGCCTCCTGTATTATGGTCTATCAATAGTTACATGCCAGGTGTCTTCCACGGCGTGATAGATCAGACCATAGCCATTTGTGGTTCGTTTGCTCGCTGTTAGCCTGAACTGGTATGCACAGTCAGACATTATCGCTGGGGTATAGGTATTACCTTTATAATCAGTGATGTAGCCGAAGCCGCCCTGCCATAACGGACTGCCTCCTGCATTGTTATTGTAATTGTCTTCAGCTTTGCTGGGTGCTGTTGGCTTGGGACTGACAGACGCATTATGCCCGTAGATTGCATTCAGCGCATAGTCCTGCAGGTGTCCGCGCTGATCGTAGGCGCGGAAGTTCACACTGATTTTATCGCTTATGCCTGTGCCGAAGTTGAGAATTTGGCATACACTTTTGCTGACCCCGTTGAGTTTCATATCCAGAATCTTCACTGTAGGCGGGGTATTGTCTATCTGGAGAACTATTTCGCCATAGTTGGGGTCAATGATAATATCCGAACTTGTAGCCGGTATCAAAGTTGTACCTGACTGCTTATATGCAGCTATCCTGAACCTGGTGAGTCCATCTGTTACCAGAGTGGAGTTAAATATGGCTACACGGTCAAACCATGACCATGGCGTGTTCGGCCTAACGAAATATGGCACTCTGTAAAGATTATTTATGCCTCCGTAAGAGACAGGCCCCATTGATTCGGACACCCAGTGCCAGTTAAGCGGATTTGGATCTGACGTGCTATACCACTTGTTGGGCAATGATGTTTCGATATCGGCCCATGTGATCCCGCCGTCTGCACTGTACTGCACTTTGTAGTAGGCAATTTGAGATTGACTTCCAAACCAGCCGAACATGTGTAAGGCGCTGCCGTAAGGCTGGTCAGTGTTTGCTCCGGTAAAACTGTACGGCGCTTTCCGGGGGCGATGATAGCCTTGACTGGTAACAACGCTCCCTTTAGAGTCAATATTTGCCGTCTCGTGATTGCCGATTCTTGTGAACAGGAAAAGTTTGTTGTTCGGAACCGAGCCGGGGGTTACTGCCGGATTAGAGCAGACAGCCAGCGGCGATGCCACGTTCAACGATATAGTTGCGGCAGATGCCACATTCCAGTGCGTCCCTGAAGCATTTTCTTCGTAAATAGCTTCGGCAGATCCGTTGGTATTCTGGGTGAACACAAAGATAATATCCGGTCCGCCAATTTCAAAGCCACCTCCGGAGGGCCATGTAAATGTTAATGTAAAATTACCGCTTTCATTTACAGTTGCAGTTGCCAAAGCCGGACTGTTAATTGCATACGAACCGCCGGGCAAAGGATCGATTTCAAAAACTTTAACCACGGCTCCATAGGGTACCCAGCCAGACATTGTGCATTCGGCATGGCCATTGACTGTGTAGGCAAACGCCTGGCTGTTACCAGCGGCAAGAACGAGCACAGCTACCAGACAAATCAGCCACATTGTTTTTGTGAGTTTCATTTTTTACCTCCCTTTAAATATTTTTCCCTTCCCGAACCGTCTGTAGATACCACCCTTTTTTGTTTTTACAACGTTCATTTTCGTTTTCATAAATAGCCTCCTTCCATCTCCCCGCCCGCACTGAGTAGATAACTTAACTTGTTCGTATTCGCATTGCGTATACATCCTCAAAATTTGAATGATAGACGCAATATAAACCGACTTTTCAGGCTTACTATAATCAACCCTCTTCCCCATGTCAATTCCCTAGGAATCATCAATTTTCCGGCGGGCAGGTGGGATGATTTGCTCGAATAAAACACTATAACTAGTTGAAATAACGATATTTTTCTTAGCCTTAAATCCTAATTTTTATGCGCTGAAATCAGAGTTACTAACAACGCGCTTGCAATAAATGTAATAAAAAAGCCAAGAAATGTAATGTTTTTCTATGAAAGTACGATGTATCTTTCATCTTGACATCACTATAGCCCTCTCTTTATTATTAAGGCGCTCTGACATTATGTCTCTGCCGAGTTAGGGCTGGTTATCCTGAAGCTTTTTATTAAAGGGGAAGATTTGAAAAGGAAATCCATCCTTCTGGTTGAAGATGATGCAGGAGTACGGATTACACTAAGGGAACTTATCGAACAAGAATATGCTGTGTTCGAGGCCTCGGATTATGCGGAGGCAGTTGAGCAATTAAAAAATCCTATAGATATTGCCCTTATTGACTATGTCCTGCCTGGTATTGACGGATTTGAATTAATAAAGACTATAAGGAAAGTTAAGCCATCATTGCCTGTGATCGTTATGACAGGGTTTAGCACTGAAAGCGTAATGATGAAGGCTGTCAGAACAGGGGTGACGGATTACATAAAAAAACCCCTGAACCTTGCACATCTAAAGAGGAGATTATCGTGTTTGCTTGAGGGTAAAGAGGAAGATGCATATTCTGAAGGCGTGGGAACAAGAGAAAGATTTATTATAGACGGCATAGTCAGCTTCATAGATGAGCATTACATGGAAGACCTGTCGCTTGAGAATTTATCTGAAAAGATTTGCATAAACAAATACAAATTGTGCAAAACATTTAAGGAAAAAACCGGCTGCGGCATCAAGTCATATTTAAACAGCGTGAGGATAAAAAATGCCTCTGAACTTTTAAAAAGCCATAATTTAAATATTACCGAGATTGCTTCTTTTGTGGGGTTTGACAATATGGTAAGTTTTTATCGGGCCTTCAGGGGAATATACGGGGTGTCGCCAAGGGAATATCGGGAAAATACCAGGAAAGCAATGATGTAATATACAGGCAGCTTGCCGCAATCATGGCGAACTGTCAATCACAGACTTCTGCCCGCAAAATAACAATCCATACAATGAAAATGTTACGATAATATCATGCAATTTGTTGATTATACGAAGATCTATGTAAAGGCCGGCGACGGAGGAAGGGGATGTGTTGCCTTCAGAAGGGAGAAGTATGTTCCCCATGGCGGGCCAAGCGGCGGTGACGGCGGAAGAGGAGGGCATATCATATTCAAGGCCACAAAAAACCTGAACACTCTCCTTGACCTTAGGTACCAGCGTGAATACAAGGCCCAAAGAGGCCAGCACGGCATGGGCAAAAAAATGCATGGCAAAAATGGCGAAGACCGTATTGTTTTTGTTCCCGTCGGCACGATAATAAAAGACGCTGATACAGAAGAAATCCTTGCTGACCTTGATAAAGAAGATGCTGAAGTTATAATTGCAAAAGCAGGCAGGGGCGGGCTTGGAAACGCACACTTTGCAACTGCCGTAAAACAGGCCCCGAGACATGCGCAGCCGGGCGAAGAAGGCGAAGAAAAGAATCTTGTCATTGAATTAAAACTTCTGGCTGATGTGGGGTTGATGGGGCTTCCGAATGCAGGCAAGTCAACATTGATATCAGTGATATCTTCCGCAAGGCCGAAGATTGCGGATTATCCGTTTACAACGCTTGTTCCCAATCTCGGAGTTGTAAAAGTAGGAGACTACAGGAGCTTTGTTGTCGCGGATATTCCGGGCCTGATTGAAGGCGCTCATAAAGGCGCAGGATTGGGCTTTCAGTTCCTGCGTCATGTAGAGCGCACCTCCATATTATTACATCTTGTGGATGTCTCGGATATATTAGAGAGCGACCCTGTTGAAGATTTTAAGAAGATTAACAGGGAACTTGAACTTTACAGCCCTGAGCTTATGAAAAAGCCTCAGACGGTTGTGGGGACAAAGATTGATATTGCAGGTGATGAAAAGAGGCTTAATAAGCTTAAGAAATACTGCAAGTCAAAAAAGATAGATTTTTTCCCGGTATCCGCAGCAGCAAATAAGGGCATTAAAAAACTTCTCGCTTACCTTGCTGTAAAGGTTGAGAGTAAGCGAAAAAGTGATGTATAATTCAGAACTATGAAAAAGATTGTTGTAAAAATAGGGAGCAATATACTTGCCGATGAGAAAGAAGGGCTTGATACGAGGCGCATCTCATCAATAGCATCAGACATATCTGAACTCCAGGATATGGGGTATGCTGTTGTGCTTGTATCTTCAGGAGCTGTTGCTGCCGGAATGAGAAAACTCGGGTTAAAGGAAAAGCCGAAGGATGTGCAGCTCAAACAGGCCGCGGCAGCAGTAGGGCAGTCAAGCCTTATGTGGGCTTACGAGAAGGGTTTCGGAGAGCACGGGAAGAAGGTTGCCCAGATACTTCTTACGCGGGACGATTTCTCTGACAGGGAAAGATATATCAATTCCAAGAACACATTGTTTACATTGCTTCAATACGGCATTGTGCCGGTAATCAATGAAAACGATACCGTTGCAACTGACGAAATAAAATTCGGCGACAATGACCATCTTGCCTCTCTGGTTGCAGGGCTTGTTGAGGCTGAAAGGCTGGTTATACTCTCTGATGTTGAAGGCCTCTGTTCTGCCGACCCGGGGAAAAGCAATAAGGCAGTCCTCATAAAAACAGTTGATGAAATAACATCCGGCATTGAAGCCTCTGCCGGAGCCGCAGGGAGCGCTGTCGGCACAGGAGGGATGTATTCAAAGGTTCTCGCTGCAAAAAAAGCCGTGAACAACGGAATTACAGTAAATATAATAAGCGGCAAAAAAAGTGGATTGATAATATCCCTGTTAAAAGGGAATTCTCACGGGACCGAGTTCAGGGCCAAGAAAGAAAGGCTCTCATCAAGGCAGGGCTGGATAGTTTACGGCAGCCGCGCTAAAGGAACTCTTCATCTTGATGCCGGAGCTGTTAAGGCGCTCCTGCACGGGGGGAAAAGCCTTCTGCCTTCGGGAGTTGTCTCGCTTGACGGTAATTTTGAGACAGGAGACGCTGTTTATTGCGTTGATTCAGCGGAAAAGCGTATTGCGAAAGGAATAACGAATTATTCTTCCGCTGAGATAAACAAGATAAAAGGCAAAAAGACATCCGAGATAGAGAAGGTTCTTGGTTACAGATACTCTGACGAGGTAATCCACAGGGACAATCTTGTGGTTTTGTAAGCCTCTCTTTCCTGGGGCATCGATGGGATTGACCGACTCAAAACCTTTCTGCTATAGTCCTGTAACTATCTAATAACTGGTTATACGTGAAATTGTAGGCATAGAAAGGAGATCATTAATATGATGAGTTATAAGAAGCTTTTTTTCTTAATAGCTATGTTAGTAATCATGTTTGGTTGCGATAAAGCAAGCAAAGGGTTTGTTAAGATAAAAGTTGATTCGACAATCTTGCAGCAACTTAATTCGTTAGATCCAAAAATCATGTTTTTTACCTCGGCCAAACACCCAATAAAAAATCTATCCGATGTCAAGCTTAAGTCATATACAGAATCTGGCTTTGATTTAGGTTCTGAATTTGGATGGTTTAACTTGGATATGGAGTCTCTTTATAAAATCAAGAATATTATGGTTCTGTCTGGGGCAAAGTCCTTTCAAGGCACTAACGAAGTTGGAAGAAGTATCGGAAATGCCTATTTTTCAACATTGTTTGCTAAAAACCAGTTTATAGGCAGTAGGGCAATAGCTGATTTGCGTTTTTTTGTTACAACTAGTGATGTGCAAAATTGGCAAGAAATAATTCAAACAGGTGGTGGTGTTCAAATTAAATTTTTAACTGATTAACTGCTGCATTAGCGGTAATCAATTAGGGAGACATGTTGCGCTCAAGAATAAAAGTCGCAAAAAAGAAGGGCAAAATGTGAGATATATAGATATTGATCTAAAGATGACTAATATCAGAATCCGCATTTTAGTCATTAGAAAAGAATCAAAATGATAGGGGTGTTCGTTAGACTTGTGGCGCTGTGTCTGATAGTTTACTGCGCTCTTGCTGTTCTGGATAGCGACAAGAAACCATCATCACTTCAATCACGTTTGCAGCAACATCTTGCACTTCATACCACATTACCGAAATCAAATACGCATGTACACAAAGGCGGTGTTGTCATAATTGACATGGATACAGAGTTATACTACCCCATGTCCTTATCAGCCAAAAATATTTTATCAATCTTCACATTAAGTACGTCTATTTACGCAAAAAAAAGTTCAGAGGCTAAGACGATCGCATTTATTTCTCGATTGACGGAACCTGTGGCGCGATATTATGGCGGCATCAGTATTTCTGGGACGCGCGATTCGAATGACCCACTCTATTTACTTCACCAAAATAACGGAAAATCGATCAATGTCGTGAAAGAGAACATTGAAGTCGTAATTGTGGATGTAGAGACACGGTCCATAATCAATCGAACTATAATTGAAGGATCATCTCCCGGCTTATTAGCAGATAAGATTAGCGAGTTCAAGAAGATGGGAGAAAACAGTTATGTCCTTCTTATGTCAGAAGGGCGCACATCAAATACGACGTGGCATGTGGTTTATTGCAAGAAAACCCCCTGTGGAGTTGCTGTAGGTGAATATTCCGCGTATGACACTGCTATCCGGGAGTTTCTCGAATCGACCCAAGGGGCAGGAAAATAGAGTCAGGGAAAACAGAAAATAGGATCAGTGCCCGTTAAAAAACAGACGACTGCCCAACCAGTCGTTCCAGCGGCCAAGCCGCTGAACTCATTGTTGGCAGAGAACATAGGAACTTCAAAAGGGAGAAGAAGATATGGGAACAGCGTTACTTGTGACCTTGGAAGAGACAATGCGCGATTCGGCACTTCAGACACGGGGAGATAGAAAACTGTTAGTGACAGAGTTGTATGCCACAAAAGAAGAGGAGGCCACGGAGGTTATTTGGTCCCACGCAGCCCTCTCCGGCAAATGCCCGGTGCAGTTGATGAAAGACACAGAGTCTGCGGTCTTCACTCAAGTGGCGAAACAGACGCGCCATCTGCATAGGATCGGTACGGAGATATACTTCTTGGTACGGGGGACTATGGTCATTGAGATTGAAGGGGCTGGGTATCGCCTGAAGGAAGGTGACATGATGGTGGTGAACCCTGGAGCGTTCCACGAAGTTAAGAGAGACGGAGAGTTTTTGTGTCGAGTCCTCACAGTCAACTGCGGTGGGCCAAACGACAGGTACGAGCAATGATGCGAAAGGCAAAAACTGAAGTCACAAGCGACATTATGCTTAAAGGTTCAGCCGATCTCGGTCGCAGGATTGAGCTTCTTGCGGCTCTCTATACCAAAGCAGAAGAAAAGGTAAATCATTCTGACATGTTTAGACAAAGGAATATGAACTACAGTATGGTGATATTTGGCGCGCTCATGACTGTAGGGATAAAGCTCGACGACCTTCTTTCTCGCGCTATTGTTTCCGGTACTCTTTTCGCCTTAACGGTTATCTTCTGCTTCTGGGATCGTCGTTGGCACAAGACGAAACATGGGTGGGACTATTCCAGTAGCATCTACTACAAGAAGATGGAAGAAATGGTCAATGAACCCAATAACGACATTACCTATAAGTTGTACTACGTGGAAGGAGAGCGATCTGCGGAATGGTTCAGTTTTCAGCCTGTTGTTTTTTACTTCTTGATTATTGCGTCTCTAACATCGTTCTTTCTTTTCAGTTTGCTGAAGGTAATGCCATGATGCCGAACCAAACATAACCATAGGGACACTTACCGTATTATTATTTCTTCTTCTTGGGACGGCCTCATTTCTATTGAAAAATGCTATAATTTGAACATGATTACTGAACGCGATAAAAAAATAATTTATGAAATTTCAAAGAAATACCGTGCAAAACGAGTTCTACTTTTTGGGTCCAGCTTGAAACCTGAAAGAGAAAGCCGCGATATTGACATTGCAGTGGAAGGAATCTTACCAAAGGATTTTTTCAGCTATTACGGCGACCTTATGCTTTCTTTGTCAAAACCTGTTGATATAATAGATATTTCGGGAACATCTAAATTTATTAAATTGATACTCAAAGAGGGAGTTCTTCTCTATGGCTGATTATCAAGAAAATATTGACGCGTAATATGAAGCCATAGAAAAAATTATTTCTGCGTTTCCCACAAAAGACTTATCTCAAATTTCTGAACTCGAACTTGCCGGAGTAGCCGCTTTCCTCCATAATTTTTATAATGGTATTGAAAATGTATTAAAGCAGGTATTTTTTGCCAAAGGACTCGAAATTCCAACGGGTGAATCCTGGCATCGGGATTTAATTTTAGCCGCTGTCAAAGAAAATATTATTTCTAAGTCACTTGAGGAGGAACTTAAGCGTTTTCTTGCCTTTAGACACTTCTTCAGCCATGCTTATGCCCTCGAATTATATCCTGAACGAATGAAACCGCTTGTCACGGATGCTCCAAAAATATTTGAAGATTTCAGAAAAGAAATTAAAAAGATAAACTTTTAACCACGCCCTGAGCTTTGGTGTTGTAAATGCCTATTTCTTTAGTTTCAGAAACCCTCTTGCCTTTAAAAACATATCAATACAATTTTTTTCCTGATAGTCTGAATATGTAAATATGTTCGGCACAAATGTCCTGTCTTTTTCTCTGTACAGAAGAGAGACCTCTCCGTAAATCCCCTTGCCGAGGTAAAGCCTGTGTGAATAGCCCTTTGTTGTGGCAAGGACGACATTTGCAAGAGTAAGATAGCCGGGGTCAATGTTTACCCTGCGTTTTCCATCAACAGACAGGGAGTCCTCTATGCTGTTAGTTTTAAGTTTGATATCAACGATATCTTCGTGATTTATCAGGTTTCCGAAGAATATAAAAATCCTCTTTATCGGCGAGCCGAGTTCTTCTTTGTAATAATCTGAATGGTCCCAGTTTACCGGAGAGGTTTCCATAAGGGAAGGGCCGAATAAATCCAGAAGGGTTTTCTTTGTTTTTTCAAAGCACTCATTTTCAGAATAAAGGATTCCGGTAAAAAGGAGTGCGGGTCCGGGAGAATGCGGCTTGCCCATGAGATGAACTATTCCTTAAGCAGTCTTGATATCAATTCCAATGCCTCGGGAGAGTCCCACTGATAGGGGCCGATAATCTTTTCCCTGAGGATGCCTTTTTTATCTATGATATATGTTTCGGGAACGCCTGTCAGGCCATAGGCCTTGGCTGTTTGCCCTTCCTTATCAAGCATCAGGGGAAAATTAAATCTATTCTGTTTGAGATAATTAATCCCGGCTTGCGGGTCGTCCCTGAAAAGGATTGTCAGCATGACAAAATCCTTGTTATCCGTGAAGCGCTTAAAGAGTCCCTCTATAGACGGCATTTCTTCCCTGCATGGCTGGCACCATGTGGCCCAGAAATTAATAAACAGAACCTTGCCCTTTAAATCAGCAAGAGACAGCTTTCTGCTGGTTACCGCATCTGCAACTTCAAGATTCGGAGCAGGCAATCCTACGGTTGCTAAGGGTTCTTTCTTTCCTGTATCACGCTGACTTATAAAATAGACTATCAGGGATAGCCCCATGAGAAGGAGTGCTGTCAATATTAGACTTTTTTTCTTCAATGTTTAAAACTCCAGATGAAAATTACGAAGGCTTTTAAGTGGTGTTAATTTACTCCTGAAAGTACCTGGGCTTCCTCAGCCTCAACAAAGACCGGGGTTTCAGCCTCAAGAACAACCTTTATTTTATGGACGCCTTTAAATCTGCCCTTGAGAATCTCTTCGGACAATGGGTCCTCTATCACTTTCTGCAGCGCTCTTCTCATCGGCCGTGCGCCATAATTAGGCTGATAATATTTCTTCAGTATCCACTCCTTAACTGACTGGTCTAATTCTACCAGAATTCCCTGCTCTATCAGCTGCCTGTTGGTTTCATTTACCAGCAGGTCTATAATTGAGAAGAGGTGCTCTTTTTCCAGAGGATGGAAAACAACTATTTCATCTACACGGTTAAGGAATTCAGGGTTGAAGGTCTTCTTGAGTTCAATCAGCACGTTGTCTTTTATGTTCTGATAAACATCTTCTGAGGCGGTCCTCTGGAAACCCATCGGCGTTGCCTTTTCAATTATCCTTGCTCCGACATTTGAGGTCATAATTATTACTGCGTTTTTAAAATCAACTTTTCTGCCGAAGCTGTCTGTAAGGACTCCCTCGTCAAGCACCTGAAGCAGTATATTGAATATATCAGGATGTGCCTTCTCAATCTCGTCAAAGAGCACAACAGAGTACGGGCGTTTCCTTATCTTTTCTGTCAGCTGCCCGCCTTCCTCGTAGCCGACATAACCCGGAGGCGCGCCTGTCAGCTTTGAAACGTTAAATTTTTCCATGTATTCCGACATATCTATCTTCACGAGCGCATTTTCATCATTAAACAGGAATCCCGCAAGTGCCTTTGCAAGCTCTGTTTTTCCAACGCCTGTGGGGCCCAGGAAGAAGAATGAGCCAATCGGCTTTTTCTTGTTTTTTAATCCGGCCCTTGATCTTCTTATGGCCTTTGATATGGCCTTTATCGCTTCTTCCTGCGCAATTATTCTGTTATGGATGACTTCTTCCATCTTCAGGAGTTTTTCGGTTTCCTTTTCTTCAAGTTTCAGAAGCGGAATGCCTGTCATCTTGGAAACCGTATAGCTAATATCATCTTCTTTAACAACAGGGATTTCCTTGTTCAGGTTGTCTTTCCACTGCTTCATGACCTGCTCATACAGTTTCTTGAGTTTTTCTTCCTCGTTTCGTATGGATGCGGCTTTTTCAATATCATGCAGTTTTACGTAGAGATTTTTTTCCCGTGAGAGGCGTGATATGTCATGCTCTAATTCCTTTATTTCCAGCGGAGGCGTATAGCGTTTAAGCTTTACCCTGGCGCCTGTCTCATCAATAACATCAATTGCCTTATCAGGCAGGTGCCTGTCTGCAATATATCTGTCCGATAATTTTGCTGCTGCGCTTATGGCATCATCGCTCATCTTTACCCTGTGGTGTGTCTCGTATCTGCTTCTCAATCCCAGAAGGATATCTACTGTTTCCTCTACTGTTGGGGATTCAACCTGGATTGGCTGGAACCTTCTCTCCAGGGCGCCGTCTTTTTCCACATATTTCCTGTACTCGTCAGGCGTTGTTGCTCCAATGCATTGAATCTCGCCCCGGGACAGGGCAGGCTTGAGCATGCTTGATGCATCTACGGAGCCTTCTGCCGCTCCTGCGCCTATAAGGGTATGAAGTTCATCAATGAAGAGGATTACGTTGTCGGAATGAATTATCTCCTTCATCACAATTTTGAGCCTTTCCTCAAACTGCCCCCTGTATTTTGTGCCTGCTATCAGTGCGCCCAGGTCGAGAGATACGATGCGTTTTCCCATGAGATTTTCCGGCACGTCACCCAGGATAATCTTCTGTGCGAGGCCTTCAACGATTGCTGTTTTGCCTACGCCCGGCTCTCCGATTATCACCGGATTATTTTTTATTCTTCTGCCCAGTATCTGGAGCACGCGTTCGATCTCATCCTCTCTGCCGATTACCGGATCGAGCTTGCCTTCCTTTGCCATCAGGGTCAGGTCTCTGCCGAACTCATCAAGGGCAGGGGTAGAGCTTCTCTCTTTTATTGTGTGCGGCTGGGCCCTCATCGAGAAGTTTATTGCAAGTTGTCTTGCAGCCAGGAGGTTTGCTCCAAAACTGCGCAGCGTCCTGCCTGCTATGCCTTCGTCTTCCCTCAGGATGCCGAGCAACAGGTGTTCGCTGCCGATGTAACTATGGCCGATAAGCCTTGCCTCTTCTACGGCAAGCTCAAGGACTTTTTTGGCGCGCGGAGTAAAAGGTATGTCGCCGAATGTAAGCACATTTGTGCCGTAAGGGAGTTTTCTCTCTATTTCCATGCGCACTTCTTCTATTGAAATGCCCATCTTTTTAATTATTGCAGCGCTGATGCCTTCTTCTTCCCTGAGAAGGGCGAGGAGAAGATGTTCTGTCCCGAGGTAATCATTCTGCCGTTTTTCGGCTTCTTCTCTTGCGTAGATTATTACTTTTCTGCCGCGTTCTGTAAACTTCTCAAACATTTAAGTCTCCTTAAGAAGTTTCATTCTTCTTAATTAAATGATACTTTTTTTACGGATGAAAGTCAACATCCACGCAAAAATTTTCAATGGACCAAATCTTCTGTCCCGGGTTTGGTTATAAGTGAAAGCTTTCTAGTTCTCTGCCGTATAGTTTATGAGATATTTGGCGGCCACTGCTGCAAGAGAAGAGGCGGCAGGCAAACCCTGTTTCAGCGAGCGCAGTGTATCAAAATCAGACTTCCAGACAACATCGCCGGGGGCAATCAGGCAAACGCTGCCGGGTTCATGCTTTATATAGAGCCTGCCTTCTCTGAAATAATAATGGTCTTCTTTATTCACCTCAGTGATATATGAGCGCATGAATGGAGAAAAATCTCCGGGCCTGAACCAGAGTTTAATTTCCCGCTCAGCCTCGTCATTTGCAGCAGAGGCATGAATAAGATTATCCATCCGTTCGCCGATGTCATTACCCTCAGCGTCCTTCAGGGGAACAACTGTGCCCAATGCGCGGATGCATCCTGGTTTTTTTTCCCGGGCAACATGCGGATTCGTAGGCCCGCAGATATCACGCATCTTTTTTACTGCATCCTGGCCCTGATAAACAAGCGCTATTACCCTGCGCCTCTCGGGCGCATCAGGGTAATGCAGCAGCCCCATGATGTATTCTATCAGTGAAGGATAAAATACTTTTCCCCGGTGTTCCGCATAGTGTTCCTCCGCGAGCATCCTGCTTACATGGACTATCTTTGCCCCGGCAAAGCGCAAGCCGGTATGAAATTCTGAAAGCTGGGAAAGCACGTATCCTGTCAATGAATTTTTAAGGGCATCAGGTTTGATCAATACAAGTGTCTGCTCTATTTCTTTTTTATGCATACAAAGGTTCCTTCCTCATAGTTTTTATATTGAAAGTTTTTTGATGAGTTTTTTTACGGATTTACATGACTCTCTGAGCCGGGCCTTTTCATCTTTTGTGAGTTTTACCTCGACTATTTTTTCAACCCCGTCTTTGCCGAGGACCACCGGCACGCCCAGATAAATGTCTTTGATTCCGTATTCGCCATTGAGGTATGCAGCGCATGGCAACATGCGCTTTTCATCAAGGAGTATTGACTTGATCATCTGAAACGCAGCGGCGGACGGGGCATAATAGGCGCTTCCTGATTTTAGCAGGCTTACTATTTCAGCGCCGCCGTTTCTTGTGCGGTGTATGAGCGCCTCGATAGTTTTTCTTTTCAGCAGCTCGGTGACCGGTATCCCCTTCGCAGTAGTAAACCTCGGCAGCGGAACCATCTGGTCGCCGTGCCCTCCGAGCACGATTGCCTCTATGTCTTCAGGCGATATATTCAGTTCCCATGCAAGAAATGTCCTTAATCTCGATGAATCAAGTATTCCTCCCATTCCCATGACGCGCCTGCATGAAAACTCTGTGGTCTTCCAGGCAAGCTGCGCCATTACATCCATTGGATTTGTTACGACGATTATGATGGCATCGGGCGAGGCCTTTGCGATTGCACCGGATGCCGCCCTGATAACATCAGCATTTGCATGAAGCAGGTCGTCCCTCGACATATTAGGCTTTCTTGGGAAGCCCGCAGTGATAAGGACGACATCAGATGCCCCTGTATCAGCATAATTATTGGTCCCTTTTACCGAAGACGGCGAATTCCAGAGCGGACATGCCTCTGCGATATCGAGCGCTTTGCCCTGCGGCATTCCTTCTGCGATGTCAAAAAGCATAATATCAGCAAAGCCTGCCTGGGCAATCAGCTGCGCTGTCGAAGCGCCTACGTTTCCTGCGCCAATTATGGATACTTTTTTCCTCATATTTTTCTCCGGATGATTAAGCTTTTGCGAATTCTCATTTTACGAGAATACAATAGTAGCCTGAAGCCCCGTTAGAAAGCATGCCATTGAACCTTGCCTTCTTCCGTTTAACAGGGTAAACTTTTATAGCATGTAAATAAATTGTTGTCAAGAAAAATTGATAAAATAATAGATTTTCCTTTGACATAATATTATGAAATATGGTATTCATACATACATGAAAAAATCCTATTCTGCCGGGAGAATATAATGAAAAATATTTCTGTCCCCAAAAAAATGCTGTTATCCTTTTTGATTATCCTGTGTATATTGGCTGTTTCCGGCGTAGCGTATAGCGGTAATATAATAATTAAGCCGGGCAAATTTGACCATTTTGCCGTACAGATTCCTGAAAAGAGCAGGGCAGGCGAAGGGGTTATGGTGAGGTTGCAGGCCTATGACGTGCATGACAACCTTATTACAGATTTCGGAGAGGCCGGCAAGGATTTTAAGGTTTCAGTTTCCGGCTCTGCCCAGGCCCAGCCTTCAACGTTAAAATCCGCCTCCTTCACGGGAGGGACCGCAGGCATAAACATAACGGACAAGAAGGCAGAGTCCGTAACCCTGTCTATTTCCGAATTCGGGAGCACAGTGCCTGTTGTGACCAGGGAGATAATAATATCTCCGAATAAGCTTGACCATTTTCTTGTCCAGTCACCGCAGTCCGCAGTGGCGGGGAATAATTTTGACGTGAAGGTTATTGCAAGAGACGCATATGATAACCCTGTGGCCGATACCGAGATAGATGGCAGAAACATAAAGATAACATCATCAGGCGGAACGAATTTTAAGGTTATAAACACACCGGCTGTCTTTAAAAACGGCGCAAGCATAGCTACCCTGATAGGAGAAAAAGTAGGCGAGGCCGCTGTTGAGGTTCATGACACAGTAACAGGCAGCAAGGGGGCTAGCCCGGGCATAAAGGTCATGCCAGCAATACTCAGCCATTTTAAGGTATATGCCCCGAAGGAAACCGTTGCAGGACAACAATTTGAGGTAACCATAGGTGCGTTTGATGCATTTGATAATACGATAGACAACTATGCCTCATACGGCAGCGGTGTAAATATTTCCTCTACAGGACAGGCAAAACTCCTGCCGTCTTTCGCAGGGCCGTCAGAATTCAGAAACGGACAGGCCATTGTAAATCTGAGATATGAGAAGGCAGAGGAAATAAGCATAGTAGCGACTGAGAATAATAAAAGCCAGCAGGGCAAAAGCCCTTCAATGAAAGTAAGCCCATCTGCTCCTGATAATTTTACGGTAGCGACACCTGATACCGCGGTTGCAGGGCAAAAGTTCAAGATTAAAATAGAGGCTTATGACAAATTTAATAATATAGTCAGAAATTATAATCTTGCAGGCAATGATGTCTATCTGAATGTTACAGGCACAGGCGTATTATCGCCCAAAATAGTCCCTGCGTCAGAATTTGTTGGTGGCATTGCGACCCTTGACGTTGTGTATGACAGGGCAGAGTCTTTTGCAATCTCTGCTTCGATGGCAACAAAGAGAGAAGAAAAAATTACAGTAAAAGAACAGAAGGCAGAACCAGTTGCTCCGGCAGCAAAAGCAGCTGAAAAGCCATCCGTGCCCATGGCAGCTGAAAGGCCAACGGCTGAGAAACATGAAGAAAAGCCTGTCCGCAAGGCAGCAGAAAAACCCGTGAAGCCTGAAAAGCAGGCACCGGCAAAAGAGGAAAAGGCTGTTGCAAAAAAAGCAGAGATAAAAGAAGCCGTCAAAGAACCTGCAAAGGAAAAGAAGGCTAAAGAGAAATTTTTTGAGATTAAAAAGGTCTCAATAATAGAGGCAAAGAACAAGGCGATGGTGATAATAAACATGAGGTCACCGAATGGCCCCCTTGATTATAAAGGTGAAATAGACTCTCAAAAAGGCAAAGATTGGATAAAGGTCAGCCTGAAACCGGCGGTAAACAAGGCAAAGAAGCTGTGGAAGTTCAAGTCGGCATTTGTTAAAGAGGTTCTCATAGAAGAAGACGCAAAAGCAGACGGGCTGATTATAAGGGTTGAAACATTATCAAAACAGGTTGCGTTTGATGTGAACAAAGTCAAAGACTCGCTTGTCATAAGCATTACGAACCCATAAGGCCGCTAAAGATAAAACCTTGCGTATACCATTTATTGCAGCTAACTGGAAGATGAACAAGACCATTCCCGAAACAAGGGGGTTTTTGAAGGCGCTGATCCCTTCTGTAAAGGATGCAGTTGGAGTGGATATTGTAATAGCCCCGCCATTTACCTCTCTTTTATCTGCTGCGGAGGAAGCGAAAGGCACAAACGTAAAGATTGCATCTCAGGATGTTTTCTATGAAGAAAAGGGTGCATTCACAGGAGAAATATCTCCTGGTATGCTTTTGGATTGCGGTTGTTCGCATGTTATTGTCGGGCATTCGGAGCGAAGGCAGTATTTCAATGAGACCGACGGGGTAATAAACAAGAAGATTAGGGCTTCGAAGAAGAACGGGCTTGGCGTAATTTTTTGCATAGGCGAATCTTTGGAGCAAAGAGAATCAGGGAAGACCTTTGATATACTGAGCAGGGAGATGGAAAACGGGCTTAAAGATATTGATGGAGATAACATTGTTGTAGCATACGAGCCCATATGGGCAATAGGTACGGGCAGGACAGCTGCTCCTGAACAGGCCCAGGAGGTCCATGCCTATATCAGAAAGAAAATCAGGGTTTTGTATGGAAATAAGGCTGATGAAATCCGTATAATATATGGAGGGAGTGTAACTCCGGAGAATGTAGGCTCTCTCATGGCTTGCGGGGATATAGATGGAGCGCTTGTCGGTGGAGCCAGCCTTAAGGCCGAGAGTTTTGTTGGGATAGTGAAATTTAAGACGGTCTAGGACCCATATGGAGGAAAAATGGCAACACTGCTTTTAATAGTTCATGTTTTAGTTTGTCTGTTTTTAATCTTTATTGTGCTTATACAGAGCGGAAAGGGCGCAGATCTTGGCGCTGCATTCGGCGGTTCAAGCCAGACCCTTTTTGGCAGCCGCGGGGCAGCCACATTTTTCAGCAAACTTACCACAATTGCTGCAATTGTATTTATGCTTACATCCCTGTCTCTCGCAGTTGTTTCAGTAAGAACAGGTTCGATAATAAAGAAAACAGCGCCGGTTAAGGAAAAGGGCGCTCTCCCGCCGGCTCAGGGCGGCGGCGTTCAGCCTTTACAGCAGCAGGCTCCTCAAGCTCCGGCGCAGCCGGCGGCAAGATAATGAGTGATTGGGTTTTGGCAATAGGCATTCTGGCAGTATGGCTGATTTTACAGCTTGTAGTATTCCCGCGCCTGGGGATACACTCCTGAGGCTCAAGTCCCAAGGAGCCGGGCGCTCCCAGGAAAAAGTGCTAGCCTACAAAAAAGTTTAAGCCTTTACATTTTTGTCGCATTCCCCTAGAATATTCTCATGGGCCGCAATTATGACAAGACGCTTGAGATCAGCGCGCTTTATGAGATAAGCAAGCTGCTTGGTTCATCCCTTAATCTTAAATCGAATCTGCGCGGGGTAATGAGGGTATTGTCAGAATACCTCGATATGAAGAGGGGGACAGTAGCTCTCAGGACAGACAATGAAGTCTCCATTATCGCTGCGCATGGAATGTCAGAGGAAGAGATAAGAAGGGGAAGATACAAGCTCGGCGAAGGCATTATCGGCAGGGTCGCAAAACTCGGCTCTCCTATTGTAATCCCGAATATCGGAGAGGAACCGCTGTTCCTGAACAAGACGGGCGCGCGAACAACGATAAAAAAGGAGAATATCGCCTTTCTCTGCGTACCCATAAAATTCAAAAATGAAACTCTCGGTGTTTTAAGCGTTGACAGGCTTTTCGGCTCAAAGACCATATCATTTGAAGAAGACCTGAGGATGCTCAAGATTATAGCCTCATTAATAGCCCAATCCGCCAAGCTGCATCAGGAAGTCGAGAAAGAGCGGGAGGCGTTTATCGAGGAGAAAGAGAACCTAAAGCGCCAGCTCAAAGGCAGATACAGGGTAGAAAATATGATAGGTCAGTCCGAAAGCATGCAGGAGGTCTTTGAGGCAGTCCACAGAGTTGCACCGTCAAAGGCAAACGTGCTTTTGCGGGGCGAAAGCGGCACCGGAAAGGAGCTTATTGCAAAGGCGATCCATTACATGAGCCCGGTGTCAAAAGGGCCTTTCATAAAATTCAACTGCGCATCCATTCCCGAAGGGCTTTTGGAGTCAGAGCTGTTCGGACATGAAAAAGGCTCTTTTACAGGCGCGATGGCTGCCAGAAAAGGAAGGTTTGAGCTTGCAGACAAAGGGACTATTTTCCTTGATGAGATAGGCGATCTGCCTTTATCACTGCAACCCAAGATACTGAGGGTCTTGCAGGAAAAAGAGTTCGAGAGGGTAGGCGGTGAAAAGACCATAAAGGTTGATGTAAGGCTCATTGCTGCAACGAGCAGAAACCTTGAGGACCTTGTTTCAAAAGGGAAGTTCAGGGAAGACCTTTATTATCGCCTTAATGTCGTCCCTATATTCCTTCCTTCGTTGAGGGAGAAAAAAGAGGATATTGCGCAGCTTGCGGAATATTTCCTTAAGAAATACAACAAGGAAAATAATAAATCCGTTACGATTAAGGCTGATGTGCTTGATGTTTTCATGGACTATGAATGGCAGGGAAATGTGAGAGAACTTGAAAACACAATCGAAAGGCTTGTTGTTATGTCAGCGGGCAAAGTTATAACAAAGGCTGATTTGCCTCTGAATATCAAAGACCAGTCAATCAAATCGAAGTATGGCATTCAGGCAAAAGATGCCCTTACTTCGACTATTGAAGACATTGAAAAGGCAAGGATTCTTGATGCCCTTACGAACACAAACTGGAATCAGGCAAAGGCGGCAAAGGCGCTGGGAATTACTCCAAGGCAGATAGGGTATAAGATGAAGAAGTATGAGATAGAGCAAACGGCGTAAGAAAAATTTCTATTCAAGCAGGAGAATCTTTAAGTTATTAAGCAAGCGGAACCTGCCTTTGCATCTGTTCAATTGTTATTTATCAGTTATACAGTGCTTTTTTGTTTTTCTTAATTACCTGTTTTGTTCTATATAAAATATCCTCAATCACCCTTTTTTAAATTATAAACCTCCCTTCAGCATGACAACTCTCCATCATTTCCTACAAATTTGTACTATCAGAACAAAAATGTATCATCAACTTACTGCAATTATCATATAGATCAAGCAGTTAGCGCCTGGCATGGTTCTGGCAATTAAATTATGCGAGGTAATGGAGACGATGGGTTCACTGAAAGAAAAGATAGGCCTAATGGAGAGGGATGAGATAATCGCCGCCCTTAAAGAAAGCAACTGGATTATGGCAAGGGCAGCGAGAAAGCTCGGAATTACCGAAAGGATGATCGGTTACAAGATTAAAAAATACGGGATAAAGGAGGTGCGGTGGATTAAAGGGGCAGTGCAAGAGGAACAAACGGCAGGCTGATAGTTTTTTGCATGATCAATTTTATATTGATCAATTTAAGAAAGGGAGGAACATTAAAATGAAAAAGATGAGGATTTTAGTTTTGGCGCTGTTTGCGGCAACTTTTTTTGCAAGCGGTGTTTTGGCAGAGGAAAAAAAAGTGGACGGCAAAACGGTCCATGAGGTGGAGACTGAGAAAGGGACGACCCTGGCGCATACAGTGGCGCCGGAGACTTCACCGGTATCGGGCAGCGCATCAATCGGTGTCTTTAACCGTTACGTATTCAGGGGCTATGAATTAAACTCGCACAGCTTTGTAATACAGCCCTCCATGAGCATTTCGTATAAGGGCCTTTCAGCTACGCTCTGGAGCAACATGGACAGTAATGTCAACAGTACTCAGAGCCTTACCAACGCAAACTATCTTGCAAATAATACAGGCAAGAAAGACATTAATGAGACCGATTATACGCTGAGCTATACCTATGTGATTAAGAAGCTCAGCCTGACAGGCGGTTACATCTATTACGGTACGGATTATACGCCTGAAACAGAGGAGGTATTTGCAACCGTGTCTTACGATACGTTGTTAAAGCCCTCATTCAGCGTCTACCGCGATGTAAATGAGTACGGAGGCACCTATTACAACGTATCAATTGCGCATTCGCTGCCGCTCTTTAAGGAGATAACACTTGACCTTGGCGCATCAGCCGGTTATTTCGCAGGAAGTGATCAGTACTGGAGCACGTACGAGGCTTCAACAGGCGCATACACAGGCAAGAAATACAAGGCATTCCATGACGGCATGGTAAAAGCGGGCCTTACTATACCTGTAGCGAAAAATATGTCGCTTCAGCCTTTGGCCCAATACTGGATTCCTTTGTCAGGCAAGGCAAAAAGGACAATAGACGGGATTTCTTATAATCCGAATGGAAAGCTTGATAGCACCTTTGTGGCTGGTGTTAATCTCATATTGAGCTTTTAAGAAGAATTCTGGAGGGATAAAATGAAACGATTATTGAGCATATTAATTTTAATCACCATGTTAATTCCGGCTGGCTTGTTGTTTGCCGAAGAACAGGCACAGACTAATCCTCCTGTTCCTGCGGCTGAGCAGGCTGCACCTGCAGCAGCAGCTCCGGCGCCTGCGGCAGCTTCCGCAGAGCCTAAACCGGATCCGTCAGGGGCGAATTCGGGTGGTGCAGCCGATGTTGTAGGTGCTTCAGCTAATGCTCCTACAAAGGATGATATGGAAAAGCTTGCTGCGAATGAACCATTGGCCGCGAAGTTGGCGGATGTTGTAGGACATAACAGAATAGCAGTCAATATTGTATGGACCCTGGTCTGCGGTTTTCTTGTCATGTTTATGCAGGCAGGATTTGCTATGGCTGAGACAGGTTTTACACAGGCAAAGAATGCAGGCCATACAATGGCAATGAACTTCATGATCTATGCAATTGGCGTTCTTGGTTACTGGATTTGCGGTTTTGCAATCCAGATGGGCGGTGTCGGCGGAGTGGCAACACTCGGCGGCGGGACTACGCTGAATGGCGAATTTGTAATAAACCTGTTCGGAAAAGATTTCGGCCTGTTCGGTACCAGGGGATTTTTTCTGTCGGGAGTTACTTATGACGCTGTGATATTTACTATCTTTCTTTTCCAGATGGTGTTTATGGACACTACAGCAACAATACCAACCGGCGCGATGGCAGAGAGATGGACATTCAAGTCATTCGTGGTTTACGGGTTCTTTATATCGGCGCTTGTTTACCCGCTTTATGCAAACTGGGTATGGGGCGGCGGCTGGCTGTCACAGTTAGGCAAAAACTTCGGGCTTGGACACGGGCATCTTGACTTTGCAGGTTCGTCAGTCGTACATATGACAGGCGGTGTTGCTGCGCTGGCAGGAGCAATGGTTCTCGGCCCACGAATTGGAAAATTTAAATCCGATGGAACCCCGAATGCAATACCAGGACATCATATTCCAATGGCGGTTGTAGGGTGTTTTATACTCGCATTTGGTTGGTTCGGATTTAATGCAGGCTCTACACTTGCCGGCGGAGACTTAAGAATAGGCGTGGTGGCTACAAATACAATGCTTGCCGGAGCAGCGGCAGCTATCTCATCAATGTTTTACATGTGGTTCAGGTATGGCAAGCCTGATATCTCAATGTCCGCTAACGGGCTTCTCGCAGGGCTTGTAGCAATTACAGCGCCATGCGCTTTTGTGAATTCTGTCTCTGCAGTAGTTATCGGAACAGTTGCGGGTGTGCTCGTGTGTGTAAGCGTGGTATTTTTTGAACGGGCTTTAAAGATAGACGATCCGGTCGGAGCCATATCTGTGCATGGAGTTAACGGCGCATGGGGCGTTCTGGCTTTGGGGCTCTTTGCAGACGGCACATACGGCGACGGACTGAACGGCGTAACAGGCACGGTAAAGGGCCTGTTCTACGGCGACAGTTCACAGCTTGTTGCACAGACAGTGGGAATCTTAACAAACATTATATTTGTTTTTGTAGTAATGTTTGTATTCTTTAAGGTCCTGGATAAGATAATTCCTCTGAGAGTTGATCCGGAGCTTGAAGTAGACGGGCTTGATCAGGCAGAGGTTGCAGTTACGGCTTATCCTGACTTTAATATCCGAAAGAGTCACAGGTAAACGGAGGAACCATGAAAAAGATAGAAGCCATAATAAAACCGTTTAAGCTGGATGAGGTCAAGGATGCCCTCAATGTGATCGGCGTTCAGGGCATGACAGTTACGGAAGTGAAGGGTTTTGGAAGACAGAAAGGCCATGTCGAACTTTACAGGGGAGCCGAATATGACATATCCTTCATTCCCAAGCTGAAGATAGAGATAGTGGTATCGGATGATATGATGGAAAAGGCGCTCTCAACAATAGAGATGAAGGCAAAAACAGGGAAGGTCGGAGACGGCAAGATATTTGTTTACACTGTCGAGAACGTTGTGAGAATAAGGACCGGGGAAAAAGGGGATGCTGCGCTTTAGGTAATGCGCGGTTTTAAAAAAAGGACGGGCAATACCCGTCCTTTTTTTATGGCTCAAGCGAATGGGGCCTGATGTCATACAAATTTGTAGGTGCATACAAAATTGTAGCTTCAATTCTTCCGGGATATCTTTATAAATCAGCGCCTTATATTCTGGCATGTATTTAGCTATTATGTGATTAACAATTAAAGCTTACGGGTAAAAATGGAGGTGCAAGATGAAAAAGTTAGTGAGTATGATGGTTTTGCTGTGTTTTATGGCTGCAGCAGGCGCTTTGTTTGCTGAGGAGGCCCAAATAGAGGTTCCAAAAGCAGAGGCTCCTGCGGTTACTGCGCCTGCGCCGTTAAAAGTGGATACAGGAGATACAGCATGGGTTCTGATTTCTGCTGCACTGGTTATGCTCATGACGCCTGGTTTGGCGCTTTTTTATGGCGGGATGGTAAGAAGAAAGAATGTGCTTGGCACAATCATGCAGAGCTTCATAGCCCTTGGCGTGATGACAATACTCTGGGTGCTTTACGGGTACAGCCTTTCATTCGGGCCTGACAAGTGGCATATAATAGGAGGGCTTGAATGGATCGGCCTTAAGGGAGTAGGGCTTGAGCCGAATCCTGATTACGCAGCAACAATACCGCATCAGGCATTCATGATATTCCAGATGATGTTTGCCGTGATTACTCCTGCGCTTATCACAGGTGCATTTGCCGAGAGATTTAAGTTTAAGACTTATCTGGTATTTCTTGTTCTCTGGGCAACCCTGGTTTATTTCCCTCTGGCACACTGGGTATGGGGTGTTGGAGGATGGATACGGAACCTTGGAGCTCTTGATTTTGCAGGAGGCCTGGTTGTGCATATAAGCTCGGGTGTATCTGCATTGGCTGCTGCAATTGTTGTAGGCAAAAGAAAAAGCCACGGGCTTGAGAACATGGCTCCGCATAATCTATCAATGACACTTTTAGGCGCTGCCTTGCTCTGGTTTGGATGGTTCGGGTTTAATGGCGGAAGCGCTGTTGCATCAGGCGCGCTTGCAACTTCTGCTTTTGTTGTAACTCATATTGCTACAGCAGCTGCGGCATTGTCGTGGATGGTAGTGGAATGGATTTACAGGGGAAAGGCTACGGTTCTTGGTGCAGCTTCAGGAGCTGTTGCAGGCCTTGTTGCAATAACCCCTGGGTCAGGTTTTGTAGGCCCGATGCCGGCATTAATCATAGGGCTTGTGGCAGGAACGTTGTGTTATATGGCAGTTAATTTAAAGACAAAATTGGGGTACGATGATTCACTTGATGCAGTGGGAGTTCACGGAGTAGGGGGCACCTGGGGCGCAATTGCAACCGGCTTGTTTGCATCAAAGGCAATTAACAGCGCTGGGAATAACGGCCTGTTTTTTGGGAATGCATCTCTGCTATGGAGCCAGTTAATAAGCATTGGTGCTGCATGGGTTTATTCATTTGTGATCACTCTCGTGTTGCTTAAAGTCCTTGACTGGACCATGGGGTTGAGGGTGAGCGATGAAGAAGAATATGAAGGGCTTGACCTGAGCCAGCATGGCGAAAGCGGGTATACACTATAAAATGAGATCATTAGAAGGACATAGCATTCTCACTCATTCTCGGTCCCGACTTGTCGGGACCTCCGAGGTTTTGCCTCTCTGTATCAGAGATTACTGTCGGACTATCGGCAAAAAAACCGTTCGAATACTATATCCTTCTTATTCAAGAAATTTAACAAAGGAGAAATGATGAAAAAGATAGAAGCGATAATAAAGCCGTTTAAGCTTGATGAGGTAAAAGATGCCCTGAATGAGATAGGGGTACAGGGAATGACAGTGACAGAGGTAAAAGGTTTTGGCAGGCAGAAGGGCCATGTCGAGTTGTACAGGGGAGCTGAATACGACATAGCCTTTGTCCCAAAGATAAAGATAGAAGTAGTGGTAGCAGACGCCATGGCTGAAAAGGCAGTTTCAACAATCGAGATGAAGGCAAAGACAGGAAAGGTTGGAGACGGGAAAATATTCGTCTGCAAGGTTGAAGATGCAATCAGGATAAGGACAGGAGAAAAGGGAGACGCTGCAATATAAGTTGGGTATTAACCGGGATTGGCTCAGGATGCCGGTTCCGGTTAACCTCATAGAAACAAATCTGTATTTCCTACAAAAATGTAGGAAATGTATTAACTCGTTGTTTTTGAAGAAATAAAAGAATGAAAGTGGAAGCAATTGCTACAAAATTGTAGGAATTGTCCTGCATTTCAATGCAAAAAATCCTTAATAAACAATAAGCTGCCTTCAGGCATGACTCTGGCATTCCTTCTGCGGACACAAATAACCCGCGAACCCTAAAAGGAGCTTTAAAATGAGAAAAAGATTGATTTCCCTGATAATCTCAGCTGGCGCCCTGTCTTTATTGCCTGTCTGCGCATATGCCCAGGAAACTGGCAAAGTTGACAGCGGCGATACCGCCTTTGTGCTTTTGTCTGCTGCCTTTGTAATGCTGATGACTCCAGGTCTGGCAATGTTTTATGGGGGCATGGTCAGGAAAAAAAACGTCCTTGGCACAATCATGCACAGCTTTGTTGCCATAGCTGTTGTGAGCATTCAGTGGATACTGATAGGCTATAGTCTTTCCTTCGGCCCGGATATAAACGGAATCATAGGAGGGCTTGATTGGATTGGGCTTAAGGGGGTAGGGCTTGTTCCAAATCCTGATTATGCTCCGACTATCCCACATCTGGCATTTATGATATACCAGGCAATGTTTGCTGTTATAACTCCTGCGCTTATAAGCGGGGCCTTTGCTGAAAGGATGAAATTCTCTTCGTTTCTTTTATTTATACTTTTATGGACAACCCTTGTATATGACCCTGTAGCTCACTGGGTATGGGGAACCGGGGGCTGGATGAAAAATTCGGGAGTGCTTGATTTTGCAGGCGGTATAGTTGTCCATATAACATCAGGGATATCTGCGCTTGCCGCTGCCTTATTCATAGGCAGGAGAAAGGGCTTTATGCGGGAGCCGATGCCCCCGCATAATCTTCCGTTGACTGTTTTAGGGGCAGGGCTTTTGTGGTTTGGATGGTTCGGGTTTAATGCAGGAAGCGCTCTTTCCGCCGGGGGTTTAAGCACAATGGCATTTGTTACCACGCATACCGCTGCTGTGTCGGCAACGCTTGTGTGGGTTGTAATCGAATGGCTTCACAGGGGCAAGCCAACCATGTTCGGCGCTGCAACAGGTTCGATTGCCGGGCTTGCGACTATTACACCTGCCTCGGGATTTGTCGGGCCTATGCCTGCGCTTGCTATTGGTTTATTGGCCGGCAGTGTGTGTTATTTTGCTTTAAATATGAAAGGCAAACTTAGATATGATGATTCCCTCGACGCCTTTGGCGTACACGGTGTTGGCGGGATTTTAGGAACACTGGGCGCAGGATTGTTTGCAGAAAAGCTCATAAACCCATCAGGCGCTGACGGGCTGTTCTTTGGCAATCCTCACCAGCTTGTTGTTCAGATGATGGCTATTGCAACGGTTGTCGTATATTCATTTGGAGTTACATTCATCCTGCTGAAATTAATAGACTGGAGCATGGGCCTCAGAGTTTCCGAGGAAGACGAGATGATGGGGCTTGACCTTAGCCAGCACGAAGAAAGCGGGTATACTCTTTAACGCGTTAATGCGTTGAGCGCTAAGCGTTTATTGCGGAGACATTACGCGCTACAACCCGATAAACGCTATAACTATATTATTCGGATTTTGTGTCCGGCTCTTTTTTGCTTTTTGAAAGGGCCTTAAGGTCTGTGAATATATCATCTATACCCTGGTATCTGTCTTCCCGTACTTTCTTTATGCACTTTATGACGATTTCATCGAGCCAGTCAGGCACATCCTCAACAATATCAATAACCCGTGTTGAGCCGAGATCTTCCAGCTTGCCTGTCAGCATTTCATAGAGAATAACGCCTGACGAGTAAATGTCGGCCCTCACATCAGGAGAAAGCCCCCTGGTGGATTCAGGAGAGATGTATGCCGAAGACAATGCCCTTTTCAAAAAAGAAATATTGTTCCTGGCATCAATAACTATATTGTCAGGACTTAACAGGCCAAATGGCTGGCCGCTGTTATAGGATTCCTGAAGACTTTTAAGTATCTGAACCCAGAGCTTAAGGCTGTACTTTGGTTCTATCCTTCCGTTTTTTATAAAACTTCTAAGGGTGCTTTTTCCTTCAAGGCTTATATCTATATCTTCCTTGTGGGGTGGGGCAAGCATGTGTATTTTTTCCCTGACATCCTTGAATGCAGGGTCAGCCTTATCAATCTCTCTGAATATATCAAGGGCTTTCTGTGCTTCGCCAATCTTTTCAAGATTAAAGGCATACAGGTAGAAGTCCTCTATGTTTGACGAATCAGGTTTTTGCCCGCGAAGAGAAAACCCGAACATCTCAACAGCCTCTTTCACCAGGCCTTCTTTCTCAAGCAGGACAGATGCCCTCTTGTACTCCCCTGCCTCCCTGTAAGCCTTGGCAGCAGCGAGCCTTCTGCCGGCCCGTTCCATAATTATTGCAGCTTCAATCTTTTTCCCTGCTTTGTCGTAGAGCTTTGCAGCTTCCTCATATTCACCCTCCTGCATGGAAACTTCTGCAGAGGCCTCAATGTTCCCTTCTTTTTCATGTAGTTCTTTTGCTTTTTGAGTCATGCCCAGAAACTCATAGAGCCTGGCAGCCTGTTGGTAGTCCTTGCCTTTTTCATAAAGCACAGCAGCCTTTTTATAATCCTTGAACTTGTTTTCATATACACTTGCAGCTGATACGAACTTGCCTTCTTTTTCGTAGGCAGCAGCCTCATTCTTATAATCCTCGGTTAAGGTAGTCTTCAGTTTTTTCCCTATGGTGTTTTTATATATAAACCCGACAAGGAAGAATAGGGCGGCAAGTACAGGAATGAGGATAATAAGAAATATAATTAAAAGCCCGGTGTTTGCCTGTTTTGCCGGGGATGCGGAATTCAGGGCTGTTTCCTCGATAAAAGGTGTGTTGAAACGTGATAAGAGATCAAATAGTATCAATATCCATTCTCTCTGCATCGCTTTATTCTACAACAAACCCGGGTTTTTCTTTTTTATTCTTCTAAGAAATTTCATATATATGATAAAGTATACAAAATGAAAAATACATCTGTGTTTTGCTTGTTGATTTTTGCACTGTCAGTAACTCTGCTTTCCTGTGCCCGGGAGCCGGAGGTAAAAAAACCCAACGCAGTAACAATCGGCTCACTTGCAGACGCAAAGAGACTCCTTCCTTTGCTTGCCTCTGACAGCGCATCAGGAGATATAAGCGGTTGGATATTCAACGGACTCACCAAATACGACAAAAATATAAAAATTAAGGGCGACCTTGCAGAGTCATGGGACATATCTCCGGACGGGCTTAAAATAGTTTTTCATCTGAGAAAAGGTGTCCTGTGGCATGACGGCATTGAGTTCACTGCTGACGATGTTATATTCACTTATGACACAGTTATTAACCCAAAGGTGGCAACTCCTTACGGCAGCAATTATGGGCCTGTTTCAAGGGTTGAGAAGATGAACAGCTACACGGTTAAGGTTATTTATAAAGAACCTTATGCGCCTGCCCTGGAGTCATGGGGCATGGGAATTATACCTAAACATATACTTGAAGGAAAAGATATAACTGCCGAATATTACAATAGAAATCCAGTAGGAACCGGTCCTTATAAATTAAAGGAGTGGATTACGGGACAGAAGATAGTACTTGAGGCCTTTGATAATTATTTTGAGGGCAGGCCTAAGATAGACAGATACATAACAAGAGTTATACCTGACAATGCCACAATGTTCCTTGAGCTTAAGTTCGGGGGGATTGACGTTATGGGACTCACACCTCCGCAGTACAAGCTCCAGGCTGATAAAGAATTCTTCAATAAATACTTTCAGAAGTTTAAATATCCTTCTTTTGGTTACACATATCTGGGCTATAACCTGCTTGACCCCAAATTTCAGGACAAAAGGATAAGGCAGGCGCTGACGCATGCTATAAACAAAAAAGATATCATCGCTGGCGTGCTTCTTGGTTACGGTACCCCTTGTACCGGCCCATTTCCTCCCGAGTCCTGGGCGTATAACTCTGCAGCAAAAGACCTTGAGTACAATCCTGAAAAAGCTAAAAAACTTTTTGAGGAAGCGGGCTGGCGAGCGGGGAAAAGCGGGTTATTGGAAAAAGACGGAAAATCTTTTGTATTTACTGTATTGGTAAATCAGGGGAATGATGCAAGGCTTAAGACTGCTCAGATTATCAAAGAAAACCTTAAGACAGTTGGGGTTGAGGTAAACATTAAAGTACTTGAGTGGCAGGCATTGCTTCATGAATTCATAGACAAAAAGCGTTTTGAGGCGATTATCATGGGATGGGCATTATCGCGTGACCCTGATATATATGATATCTGGCATTCATCCAAGACAAAAGAGGGTGAGTTTAATTTTATCTCCTACAAAAGTGATGAGGTAGACAGGCTGCTGCTTGATGGCAGGCGGACATTTGATATGGAGAAAAGAAAAAAGATTTATCACAGGATACATGAAATCCTTTCTGAAGACCAGCCTTATACATTTCTGTATGTTCCTGATGCATTGCCCGTGCTCCACAAGAGGTTTAAGGGTGTAGAAAAAGCGCCCATCGGCATCTGGCATGACTTTATCCACTGGTATGTGCCGAAAAACAAGGTGGATTGGTACGGGGCTTAGGGTTAGGGGACCACAAAGCTTATCCCTTATGCGATTTTATAAAATTAGTTATTGAGCGGTCATAGGTGCGTTCCTCTTCTTTGGTGAAGAAACACGCAGGCAGTTCTCCGTTTTTCCTGTGATAATGCAGGCATTCGCAGCACCTGTTCTTCCTCTCGCATGATGCATAAGTGCAGTTGCAGTATTTCCTGTTTTTTTCCTGAATGCATTCCATAAAAAACCTCCTGTGGTATTTTTTGAGCGCTATTTAGAGTCTGTTTATAAACTCGACCAGTTGCCACTCTTGTCATGCTGAATTCATTTCAGCATCTCGTATTATTAATGGGTTATGAGACCCCGAAACAAGTTCAGGGTGACATAATGGCTACTTTATAAGCAGACACTATTTATTATATCCCAAACGTATTACCTCTTTTAATACATATATGTGATGCTATAATATTTTTATGGACCTTACGGATAATGCACTTAAAATCCTTCAGGCAAGGTATCTCCTGAAAGATGAGAAGGGCAAGGTTATTGAGACGCCTGAGGCCATGTTCAGAAGGGTAGCCCATGCAGTAGCCTCTGCAGAAAGACTCTACGGAGAGGACTCTTCCCTGTGGGCAGATGTGTTCTATGAGATAATGTCTGGCCTCAGGTTTTTGCCCAATTCTCCAACTCTGATGAATGCAGGAAAGGATATCGGACAACTTGCCGCGTGTTTTGTGCTTCCTGTGGATGACTCAATGAAGTCTATATTCGACACCCTGAAAAATGCCGCCCTAATTCTCCAGAGCGGAGGCGGCACCGGCTTTTCTTTTTCAAAGTTGCGGCCAAAATCAGATATTGTCCGCTCAACAGGAGGTATTGCAAGCGGCCCGGTTTCTTTTATGAGGATATACAACACTGCAACAGATGTCATAAAACAGGGTGGGGCCAGGCGCGGGGCCAATATGGGCGTCCTTCGTGTTGACCATCCTGATATCCTTGATTTTATCCGCGTTAAAAGGGCGGAGGGGGAGTTAACAAATTTTAATATTTCAGTGGCCTTGACTGATGCGTTTATGGATTCTCTAAAAAATAACGGTGAATATGAGCTTATCAATCCGAGGAGTAAAGCAGTTATCGGGAAGATAAGGGCGCGGGATGTTTTTGATGAAATAGTAAAAAGTGCATGGGAGACAGGAGATCCGGGACTTATCTTTATTGACAGAATAAACAGGGATAATCCAACCCCTCACATCGGCAATATGGAATCTACGAATCCGTGCGGTGAACAGCCTTTACTTCCTTATGAGGCATGCATATTGGGCTCGGTAAACCTCTCTAAATATGTCATAAGCTCTGCGATAAATTATAAATCACTTGCAGGGGATATCAGTAAGTCAGTCAGGTTTCTGGATGATTCCATAGATGTAAACAAATACCCGCTGCCCGATATAGAGGCAATGCATAAAGGCAACAGAAAAATCGGGCTCGGTGTTATGGGGTGGGCTGACATGCTGATACTCCTTGGCATCCCTTATAATCATAAAAAAGCTTTCAGCCTTGCGAGAGAGCTGATGAAGTTTATAAGGGATGCAACAAGAGAAGCGTCTTCTAATCTTGCAGAAAAAAGAGGAGCATTCCCAAACTTTAAAGGTTCTGTATATGACTCTCCAGGCAGGCCCCGCCTGAGAAATGCAACAACAACAACCATAGCTCCGACAGGGACACTGTCTATTATTGCTGACTGCTCGAGCGGCATAGAGCCAATCTTTGCACTCGCGTATAAGAGGCTTATACTGAATACCGAGCTTTTTGAGGCCAACAGGCATTTTTTTGATATTGCTATGGAGCAGGGTTTTTATTCAAAGGCATTAAGAGAATTAGTCATAAATAAGGGATGCCTCCGCGGCATTAACGAGGTTCCATACAGTATTAAAAAACTGTTTAAAACAGCGCATGAAATACTTCCGGAGGACCATATAGAGATGCAGGCATGTTTTCAGGAATTTACGGACAATGCAGTATCCAAGACCATAAATATGCCTCATAAGGCAAAAAAAGAGGATGTGGCAAAGGCATTTATACTTGCATACGAGAAAGGATGTAAGGGAATTACCATTTTCAGATACGGCACTAAAAAAGTGGGGACACTTGTGAGGGTAACGGATACAGATTAAAAATATACTGTCAACGGTCCAGGTATGCTATATTCTGCTTTTTGTTTTTTAATTTAGGCTATAATATTCCACTATACACTCAGGAGGATACAAATGATTCTTGGCGTTAACGTTGACCATGTTGCAACCTTAAGAGAGGCAAGGAGAGGTATTGAACCCGATCCTGTAATGGCTGCGACACTTGCAATTCTTGGAGGCGCCGATGGCATAACAATTCATCTCAGGGAAGACAGACGGCACATACATGACAGGGACCTGAAGATATTAAGGGAGTTTGTGCCGGTTGAATTAAATCTTGAGATGGCTGCCACAAAAGAGATGATAGGCATTGCGTTAAAGGTAAAGCCGGACATGGTTACTCTTGTTCCTGAAAAGCGCGAAGAACTTACAACAGAGGGCGGACTTAATGTAAAAAGGCAGAAAGTTAATCTTAAAAAGGCCGTCAGCAGGATTCAGGGCGCAGGCATACCTGTAAGTCTTTTTATCAATCCGTCGAATGATGATATTGCCGTATCCGGAGAGATAGGCGCCAGCATGGTAGAAATACACACAGGACTTTATGCAAATGCAAATGCTAAAAATCAGGAGAGGGAGCTTATCAAGGTTGTCAAGGCAGTAAGGGAGGCTTCAAGCCTGGGGCTTCAGTCTAATGCCGGCCATGGGCTTAATTATCCCAATGTTAAAAAGATAGCAGAGATTGAAGGCCTGAGGGGTTTATACATAGGGCACAGCATTATATCCAGGGCTGTCCTTGTCGGGATAGAAAGGGCTGTGAGAGAAATGAAGGAGTTGATTAATAGCTGTAAGCTATAAGCTATAAGCTATAAGCTATAAGCTATAAGCTATAAGCTGTCAGCTAAAAGCTTTTTATATGATATACGGAGTCGGCATAGACCTTGTTAAGATAGACCGCATGAAAGATGTTGTTGAGAAATGGGGCAGAAAATTTCTTGAGAGGGTCTTTACAGAGAATGAAATTTCATACTGTTATGAAAAAAAGAACCCGTATCTGTCTCTTGCAGTGCGCTTTGCAGCCAAGGAAGCCCTGATAAAGGCAATAGGCTCTGAGATTGCTGTCTCTCTGACTGATATTGAAGTCATTAACTCCCTTAGCGGAAAGCCTGCTATAAAGGCCAATGGCAAATTAGGCATTTTTTTAAAAAAGAGAAAGATAAAACAGATTGCTCTCAGCCTGAGCCACGAGAAAGAGTATGGAATTGCCTGTGTAGTGCTCGAAAATTAAACTTCTTTTTTCACGGCTTGAAAAAAGTTACTTGTAGGTGTAATGTTGAGCAAGAGGTTGTTTATGCCCGGCGCTAAAAAATATATTTTATTATTTTTTGTAGGTATACCTACAATCCTGTTTCTAACACGTTATCAGAGTTCCACGGGCTTGCCCGTGGGTGAATGATGTCCGGAGATATTTTGGTATACTGATGCATTGTGGAGAACCGTTTATCAG
>WPIF01000009.1:5000-99306 GCA_009773185.1 Nitrospirota bacterium
GCATCAGTCTCATCCTTAAGCTCCGTAATACCACCGACATGGTCAAAATGAGCATGTGTGCATATAATATATTTTACCTTCAGGTCGTTCCCTTTTATTACGTCAATTATCCTGTCGGGTTCATCGCCCGGGTCTATGACCATGGATTCTCCGGTCTTTTCATCCGCAATAACAAAACAATTCACCTGAAGCGGCCCGACCACAAGGCTTTTTATGAGCATATTATTTTCCCCCTTGAATCTTTTTCTTTACCATATTCACTAGATATTCCATCTCCTCGCTTTTAAGCAGATAGCTCATGAAAAAATAAAGCGCCGTGCACATTATAATTACACCTGAAAGATAACCTGCCTTTTCCATGCTCCTGCCGCCCTGCCTCCAGAGTTCGCCGTGAAGCAAAAACCAGCCCGCACTCCCCATAATCACAGAGGAGATAGAAATCTTTGCAAAGGACCTTATTATCCTTCTTGCGCCGATACGCTTCAGGCGCTTTCTTAGAAAATAAAAAAGAAGAAAGAAGTTGACACTGGAAGCAAGTGCAGTTGCAAAGGCAAGCCCGCTGTGTTTCAAAGGCCTCATCAATATAAGGCTGAGAATAATATTTGTTACCATTGCTACAACAGCAACTTTAACTGGAGTTTTTGTATCCTGCATTGAATAAAAACTGGCGGTGACGACCCTCACGCCTACTATGGCCCATATCCCGAAAGAATAAAAGAGAAGCGCCTCTGCCGTGCCTGCTGTAGCGGCATAATCAAATCTGCCTCTCTGAAAAAGTAAATTTACAATCGGCTCTCTTAATGCAATCAGACCAGCCATGGCAGGAATCGTTATAAAAAAGAGCAGCCTCAGGGCAAATGAGAAATCATCCCTGAGCTTATCAAACTCTCCTTTCACCGCGTGTTCTGAAAGGGCCGGCAATACAGCCATTCCCATTGCAACGCCGAATATGCCGATAGGGAACTGGATAAGCCGCATTGAATAATAAAGATATGTAATGCTTCCTTCCTGGAGATATGACGCAAGTATTGTGCTTATAAAAATATTTATCTGGGCCACAGCCAGTCCCAGTGTTGCAGGAAGAACCAGCATGGACATTTTTTTGAGCCCGGGGTGCCTGAAACCATATTCCGGTTTAAGGCTGTATCCATTCCTGAAAAAAGACGGGAGTTGGAAAGCGAACTGTACAAAACCTCCCAGGGCAACGCCTATTGCAACAGCGATAATAGGCTGTTCCATTTTCTGGGCAAGTAAAAGCACAGCGGCGATTATTGCTATATTAAGCATTGCAGGCGCAAGCGCCGGAACAAAAAAAACACGCCTTGTATTTAAGGCCCCCATAACAAGGGCTGCGAGACTTATAAACAAAAGGAAAGGGAACATCACCCTTGTCAGCAGGACAGTTAATGAAAACTGTGCTGACATCTTGAGAAAGCCGGGTGCAATTGCCGCAACTATTGCCGGGGCAAATATAATTCCGGCAAGGCAGATTAAGCCCACAAAAATACTGATAAATGTAAATGTAATCCTGACAAGCCTCTTTGCCTCCTCTGCTCCGTGCCTTGTCTGGTGCTCTGTAAGAACAGGTATAAATGCGGAAGACATGGAACCTTCGGCAAAAAGCTCTCTTAAAAGATTCGGTATCCTGAAGGCAACAAAGAATGTATCAGAAAGCCCGGTTGCGCCAAAAAAAACAGCCAGTATCATGTCCTTTACATAGCCGAGAACACGGCTTATGAACGTGGCTATGGACATAATGCCTGCAGCCCTGGCTATATGTTTTTTCCCATCTCCGGGAGTCACAGACAATTCAGCGCTCATCCTTGACTTATCTTCATCTCTCTTATGCTTTTGGTTTCGCCAATGAGTATTAATACATCCCCTGCTTCAAGCATTTCGTTTCCGTCAGGATTAAATACATACCTTTCTCCTTTTTTTACTGCAACAACACTTACTCCTTTCCTGTCCAAAAGTCCTGAGGCCTTTAATGTCTTGCCTCCAAAGACAGAATCAGCAGCCACATTTATATCCTCCACCCTGTACGTCTCATCCTGGCCCTTCAGCATCTTATCAAGAAAAGTAACTGCCTCCGGTCTGATCATTGCGGAAGCCATCCTGAGTCCGCCGATATATTTTGGGAGAACCACTCCATCAGCGCCGGCCCTTTTCATCTTGTCTTCTGATTCGTCTTCCTCGGCCTTTGAAACAATCTTTAATGAGGGCTTTATTCCTTTTGCCGTCAGAATAAGGAGAAGGTTTTCAGCATCAGTATGCAGTGAACAGAAAACTCCTTTTGCATTTGCAGCATTTGCAGACTTAAGGACTGAGCTGCTTGTTGCATCACCCTTAACAAAAAGCATCCCCTTTTCAGCCAGTCCCCTGCACAGATCTTCATTCGCATCTATCGCCACAAAGGACCTGCCTGTTTTATGGAGTTCATCAATAACATGCCTTCCGACCGTGCCTATTCCGCAGACAATATAGTGCTCTTTTAATCCTGAGATACTTTTCTCCATCTTTCGCCTCCTAAGTATTTCGCTCAACTCGCCTTCAACCAGAAAAGCAGTGAAGGTTGAAATCCCGAACAGCAGAACGCCCATCCCGAATATAATCAGGAATATGGTGAATATCCTGCCATGCGGTGAAAGGGGGTTCACTTCCATATACCCGACAGAGGCTATGGTAATAATCGTCATATACAGTGAATCGGGAATATTCCATCCCTCTATCCACATGTAACCGAAAATTCCCGCCTCAACAACAAGGGCAAGCAAAAAAAGCGCTAATATAATCCTCTTAACCATTGTGGAATTATAGCAAAAAAGTATCTGAAAAGAATGCAATAAGAGCTAAGCATGTTATGGGAATTTGCAAAATATGAGGCCGTTTCTATAAAATCCTCTCATGGGAATCCTGGATGAGATAGTTGCAAAGAAAAAGGAAAGGTTGAGCCTTGCAAAGAGCCGGGTGCCTTTAAGCGCCCTCAAGCCAAGGATTTCTGATATTGAAAAACCAAGGGATTTCAAGGCTGCACTGAAGCGGAAACAGGGCGAAAAAATCAAGCTGGTTGCCGAAATAAAAAAAGCCTCGCCATCAAAAGGTGTCATAAGAAAAAATTTCGAACCGCTGGAAATAGCAAAGATTTATGAAAAGCAGGCAAATGCCATATCAATACTCACAGAAGAAGATTTTTTTCAGGGCAATATCGAATTTATCTCAAAGGTTAAAAAGGTTACAACGATACCGCTGCTAAGAAAAGATTTCATATTCGATGAATACCAGATTTACGAATCACGGGCAAACGAGGCAGATGCAATACTTCTGATTGCCGCAATACTCGATAAAAACCAGGCCAAAGAATACCTCCACATCGCAAAAGAACTTGGGCTTTCGGTGCTTTTCGAAGTTCATGACCATAAAGAACTCGGGATGGCGCTTTTTATAGATGCAGACATAACCGGGATTAACAACAGGAATCTTAACACCTTAAAGATAGACATTAATACTACTTTTGAGATTAAAAAAGAGATTCCCTCCGGACAGATTGTTGTGAGTGAGAGTGGGATAAAGACCCGTGATGATATCTTGCGCCTTGAATCAGCAGGCATAGACGCTGTTCTCATCGGCACGTCGTTCATGGAAGCAGCGGATATAGGGAAGAAGATAGAAGAGTTGTTCGGTTCTTAGGTCTATTTGCTTGCTTTACTTTTTACCTGATCAAGATACTTGATAAAAACCTCAGGTTCCACCCTATCAGCAAAACACATCTTTCCGCCTTCGGGGTCTTTTATCATATTCCCCTCATAATCCAGAAAAAGAAGCAGGCAGTCGCTCTTGTAATCATATTTTTCTCCGAGGGCCTTTTCTTCATGCGTAAGGTCTTTCCCAAGGTCAATAAATACCGGAATAAAATCTGAATTTATTTTCTCCACGATTTTATCGCTGCTGTAAACACTCTTCTGCAGGAATTCACATCTCGGGCATCCTTTTACTACACCGAAATCCACTAAAAGAGGCTTTTTCTCCAGTCTGGCCTTTGCCATCCCATCCTTTAATGAATGCCAGTTCACCTTCCCGGCATATTTTTCTTCTGCCGATAGATTCCCTGCACAGATAAAGAAAAAAAAGGTTATGAGGATTGCAGCTTTCATATACTTATTATACACCTCTAATAGATCCAAAAAAATATAAAATCAGGCAATAGGATTGGCCTATTGCCTGAGGAATAGTCATGCTGAATTCATCTCCAGCAGTTTCCGCCTTAACCCCTGCAAGTCCTGCAAAACAGATATAAAAGACTTGTATTCCTTAGCGCTGTCAGCTCTCATTGACTCAAGCAGCTTCTCGCAAAAATACCACGTGCAGCGGAAAGGCCTTTTGTATCTTGGCAAAAAGCAGCCATCTTCCTGAAGAAACCTGCATGGGTCTGTATCCGGTTTGTCAGACTTATTATCAGCGCTGTCTAAACCAAGCGCCCTGATAAAAACCATATCCACTTCATCATAATTGCCATGTTTGTTGATGCAGCAGACTTTTGAACATGAAGGGCAGACCTTTGACGTATGTCTCTGTATATACGGGCTGACTGCATTAAAGGCTTTTTTTAAATCAGACTGTATCTTTTCCATACTTCAACTTCCTGTAAAGAGAATCTTCCCTGCATGCATTTTCCCAAAGGCATTTTTTACAATATCTCTCAAGCCAAAAATTAAATATTTCAGGGATTATTTCTTTTATGCCATGCCATTTTGTTTTAGCGCCCGGGGTCTTCTTAAGCAAACCAAGAGCAAACTTATCCATCTCCATTATTTCATCATTGGAATGCTCATCAGATAAACATTTCCCAGCCTTGAGATAAGGGCATTTCCGGCATACATCATCAGCTCCGATTGAAACCTCTGCCCCACAGCCTTCTGCCTTTTTCAGAGTATTTTTCAGGTTTTCAACAAACTCCCGGTTATAGCCTTTACCGTTGAAAAAGTGCAGGCAGATAAGATGATGCCCTCTTAGTTTAGGGATACCGGACATTCTAAAGTATAACAGATTACGCCTATGCCGGCAGGTGCCTTCTTTTTGACGGCCTGTTATGTTAAACTTTTTCAATGTCTATTTTAATCCCCATAGAAAATATCAAGGATAATATAGAACTAATACTCTGCGACAGCATGACAGCAGAACAGGCTCACAAAGAACTGTTCCGTTTCAGTGACAGCGCATATGTAACCACAGATGAGCCAGTAAACCTTTTTGCTGCTGTTTCAAACATTATTAACACCTGCAATTCTTTAACAACTCATTCCGGAAAAATTCACGTAGTCCTGAACTGGTCAAATCTTTTACAGGTCTCTTTATGGCAGGCATCGAGGCCAATTATCGGCGATGTATTTACACTCCTTAAAAACAACGGGGTCAGCCCGCAGGAACTTCAGCCTTTCAAGGCCTCGGACATAAATGACATCTTCCCATGGCTGTACTATGGCAAAAGGTTTGATGTCCTTAGAAAAATATGCCGCGTTGCAAAGAGAAAGCTCGAAAGCAATTTCAAAAATCAGCTCACCAGGGTTGAGTGCCACGTCATTGCCGAAGATACAAAAAAGATTGTAGCAAGCAGTCTTTGAAGGTGCTGATTGCCTCCTCCGTGCGGGGAGAAGAACTTACCCCATCCGAAAATATTTTTGTCACATGTCACAGGAGGGAATTGTCTTTGAGCGGTTTATTTTGCCGATAGCCACGCTGTAGACATAAAGATTTAAAGAGGCAAAATCCTCGGAGGGCGATAGCCCGAGAATGAGCGAAAAGATTGTTCCCTCCTGTTATAATCTTTCAGGTAATTTGAGAAAAGGAAAGCGAGCGTCAGCGAAGCTATAACTCTTTGTTTTTATTATCTTTTCCTCTACTTAATCCCTTTAAAGCCAGTTTGAGAAAAAATACACAAAATACACGGTTTTTACACTCAATTTAAGAAAGTCTTAATAGCAGCTTAAGAGCCTTTTCAGAACCGCCGCGGGATGTCGATTTTTCCCACGTGGGAAAAATAAGAGGGCTTTAAGAGCCTTTTAAAAACGGCCGCCGACCATCACAAATTACCCACGTGGGTAATTTGAAAGAGGTTAAATGGCCTTTTAAAAAACGGCTACTGCCCAAAAACCTCTACTTTTTTAGTTCCTACAGCCCACATTTTTCCGTCTTCGGACATAGAAACCACTGGTCTTATGTTATATTCTTTTGCCCATATTGGAGTCCCATTTTTATCAAAAGCGACAGCTTCATAATTCATAGCCTCTACAATAGAGAAGCCGCTTTTACTTATAGAAAGACATCGCTTACCACAGTAAGATGCAACATACTTATCTGACTTCCATAAGAGATCGCCATTAATAGAAAACATTGCAACATAACCCTCTTTTCTGCCAATAATATAATCATCATTTGCAGCGAAATATCCACCATATTCCCCTGCCCATACTTTACTGCCATTTTTAAGTTTAAGGGTTGTCATTGTTCCCCCGTCATCACCAACAATTACGAGGTCTTTTTTTTCCAGAATCTTTACACATATAGCCGGTTTAGTGGTTTTAAATTCCCACAAGAGTTTCCCTTTTTGATTATATAGGGAAACACCATCAAAGCCGCTATGCTCTACGGTTGTCTGGGTGATTTTGTCAAATCCACCTTTTGCCACTGCAATATACTTGCCGCTTTCCGAAACAGATACGTCAATGCCGACACTGTTATTAAACTTAATTCCCTTCTCACCATCTAATATTTCAATGGCCAATAAACCGGGCTTATCGTCAGGAGGCCGCGTAACAACTGCCACTGTGGCCAAGTCTTCGGTTGAATCCATACTATAGGCATCTTTTATTTCCGTGGCCCAAGTAGAATTTTTTTTATCATCAATAATCCCTAAAATTTTTCCACCCATAAATCTAAAAACTGCCTTATCTCCGATGGCAGATGAAATAACGTCCGAAATCGGAAGATTTAGATTATTAATAGAGGTAGAGAGAGCCTTGCCTGTGTGTATACTTATGAATGAAAGTTTATTATCCATTGCTGCAATGACCTTCTGTCCATCCCTGGATATACTGACGGCGCTCACAAATTTGTCAGCATTATCTTTTTCAAAAACCAAGCGAACACCTCTTTGTCCTTGCCCTTGCACTGCGGATATATTCTTGTCAGGTGACTGATTGCAACTACTAAGACCTAATACTAAAAGAAGGATGAAAATAAGAAATTGAGATGTCTGTCTCATCGGCTACTCCCCTTCTTTTTACTGTTCTCTTTTTTCTTTTGAGTGCCGCCCTCGTCTTTCTTACATTCCGGAGCATCAGGGTTGCAGGCACAATACTTCGAATAATTGTGAACATGGTAGCCACTGTGCTTTCTGTCATTATGACCGCCGCAGCTGTCAGTTCTACCGCCGTGTGCCCAGACGGCGGATGATGCGAAAAACAAACCGATAACTACAGAGAAAAATAAGCTTTTCATAAACCCTCCTCTTCACTCATACATAATATTATAGGCCCTGATTAAATACTCCTGCAGACAGTGCTGCCCTTGCCTGCAACCCTCTCCGCGTTTTATTTCAAATATGCGCTCCACAAGAACTTTCTGTAATAGCTTCCATGTAACTGCCTTGCAATATTCGCACTTATAATCAGGGAATAGGTCAAGCTGACTTTTGTTTGCTTTCCTTACCCTGAAAGGAGCGAGACTCCCTCTCTTCTTCCTCCTTTTTGCGAGCTTTGATGTCGTCAATAATATTTTCTATCGCGCCGCGTAATTTCGACTGCTCCTCAAAAGTTCCTTCATTATATATAAGGGTTAACTTTTCTATCAATGCCTGGACACGAGGAGGCATCGAAGTATATTCAGCAGGCGGCTCCTTAACTGCATCAGAATATGTGGTCATAACCGGCAACTCGCCAGTGAGAAGCTCCTCCATTGATTTTTTAAGCGATTGTGCAATTTTATATAAAATAGGGGCCTCAGGTATCCGCCCCTCCTTGATATATGTGCCGATGGCCGAAGGCGATGCTCCTATAGTATCGGCCAGTTTTTTCTTTGAAAAACCAGCAGATTTCATCATATACTCTAACCTTTTGCCAAATTCAGGGTTTTTATCGGCCATAAGAATAATTCTCAATCGTGTAATTTCTCATATAGGTAAACGAAATGTTAAGGAACGGGACAAAAAAAGACCTATACAGAATCAACATCACAGCCCTTGCGAAACGCATCGGCCGCACACGCACATGGGTCTCGCTTGTTATAAACGGCCATGAGACCAGCCCGGTCACGAGGGAGCTTATAGCATCCGCCTTGGGAGTAAGAGTTGCAGACCTCTGGCCGGACAAGCACAGGAAAGCAGCATAGATGACACAAAACTCAAAATTCAATCCATTCTCCCTTAAGGCGTCATGGTGCCAGCCAGCGGCGCCCTCTTTTTTTATAGCTCTAAGTATAAAAAATTTTGGGCGGTTAAGCAATGACTAAGTTGAAAAAGAAATCGTCAACCCCTGAGACATTGTCGTTATTTGATTATCTTAAAAAAGTAGAGACGCTGAGCAGCCAGACAACACAGCCCGTTAAAGGCTCTCTTGATATAGACGCCGAGCTGAGGGCCGCAATATCAGAAGACATCAAACACGCAGTTGTGTCCTGCACCGGCAGAGAGCTTTCCCGGTATGAAGTTGCTGCGAAGATGTCCGAGCTTGTCGGCCACGAAATCACTAAATCACAACTTGATAATTGGAGCGCGGAGTCACACGAGAAGCACCGCTTTCCATCTCAATATCTGCCCGCATTCGTCATAGCAACCGGCGGACAGCGGCGCACCTTCGAGGTGCTAAGCCGAAGATCAGGGCTCTTCGCCCTTCCCGGACCAGAGGCGCTGCGGGCAGAGATTCACAGGATTGATGAAGACATTAAGAGAAAGAAGTCTGAAAAATTCAAAAGGGAAATATTTTTAAAGGAGATAGAGGGCAATGGGCATTAATTATGTCGGACAGAAGCTTCTATATGGCGATACGAAATTTAAGGTCACAGAAAGAGCTGCGGGATTTGTCCGCGGCAGATGGGCGAAAGAAACCGGTTACTGGGTGCAGGTCACAGGCGGAACTTATAAGGGATACAAAAAAGGTGAGGAGCTATTAATGTCACGCAAGGAAATCGAAAATGGGAAATGACCTGACCCTCATATGCGCATGGTGCCGAGGTGTAATACACCAAGGCAATACCGAGATGGCCTCGCACGGCATCTGTAAAAAATGCAGGGCAATACATTTTCCGAGCACAATCAAAAAATAAATTCATACACGTACATACAGGAGGACTCATGCCGAAGAAAAAGGAAGCCAAATCAAAGAAAGCCGCAGGTAAAGACGATTCAGAGAGCAGAGAACTTACAACTCACATCGAAGGCGATCTGCCTTACAGCCGCGATGCATATATCAGCCAGATAAAGCTTCTCATTAGGCGGTCTGTTGAAGATGTTCTTGACGCAGGAAAGAGGCTGCTTATTCTGAAGGAGAAAGAAGGGCACGGCAAATTCGTAAAAATAGTCGAAGATGAAATTGGCATCCCAACCTCAACAGCTTACAGATTTATGAATGCGGCATTAAAGGCCGGAAAATTTCCGCAGATCAAGTTCGAAGATTTTTCACGCATAGGAAAGGTCTATGCACTGCTGGAGGCCCCTGAGCAAGATCTGAAGGAACTCGAAGAAAAAGGCGTCCTCGCAGGGAAGAATATAGACGAGCTTCATACCATGTCCGTGCTCGAAATGAGAGACACAATAAAAACTCTCCGCGACAACACAGATGAGATTGTCAAGGAAAAGACCGAGGAGATCAGGCGCGAAAATAAAACACTCAAAAAAGAACTCGGCGAGCTTCAGGAGATGGTCCCGACATCCCCGGACGGCTCCTGGGCGGAGAAGCCTCTCACAATGATACAGGAGGCATTTATCCGGATTGATAACCTGCTATCCTCCTTTGCCTTCGACCCCTCGATCATCGGCAACGACAAGCTCCAGGCCAAAGTCGAGGGCTTCAGGGTCGAGATGGAAAAACGCGCGGTACTCTTCATCGAGAGATGGGAGTCGCATACAGGGAAGAAGGTCGGTAAATGAGAACCCTGGCAAACATATCGCCCATGATCAGGATGAATAATAATATCTCTATCGTATGCGAGGATGTAAAGGGCAAGAATGAAAACCTTCCGGCGATTACAGATGATGGCATGTCCGCAAAGTCCCGGCAGGTTGCGCTTGCCCGTATGGACATGCTTAGGGCATGGGAAGAATACAGGCGCACACACGAGGGCAATCAAACCGATCTCGATCAGGAATTTGAAAAAGCATATAACACCGGAATAGTCCTACGGAACATTCGCGCCGTGCTCGGCGAGACCTCGGTAAAGACACTGTATCGCTGGAAGAAAACCCTGAATTGCACCGGCGACTGGAAACTCCTTGCGCCTCAATACAACCGGCAGCAGTCGCAGAGGCTATTCGGAGCTGAGGAAAAAATATTTCTCGGTTGCCTCCTCAGCGCAAACAAGATCTCCATCGGCGAGGCAACACGCCTCACAAAATTCATCTTGAAAAGCAGAGGCATCCCCACAACAAAAGCAGACATGACCTTCAGGCGCTATGCCGAAGACTTCATGGCCAAAAAATATGACGTGTGGATTCTCATGCGCGAGGGACAGAAGGCTCTCAAGGATAAGGTCGAGCCATACATCAAGCGCGACCCATCACTTCTGAATGTGGGCGATGCGCTTGTCGCAGACGGCCACCGGCTGAACTTCCAGATTATCAATCCATATACCGGCAAGCCCTGCCGCGCAACGCTGGTGGCATACATAGACTGGAAGTCCTTTGACCTTGCGGGATACGAAATAATGGTGGAAGAAAACACACAGTGCATTGCATCTGCTCTGCGGAATTCGATTATTAGCCTCGGCAAAAAGCCGGTTGTCTCATATCAGGATAACGGCAAGGCATTCAGGTCGCGGTTTTTCACCGGCTCTCCAAGCCTCGAAGAATCCGGACTCACGGGCCTCTTCGGCAGGCTCGGAGTAATCCCTGTTTACGCGACTCCCTATAACGCCCGCGCCAAGGTCATTGAAAGGTGGTTTAAAGAGTTTTCAAACACCTTCGAAAGGCTGCTGCCGTCTTTTATCGGTTCATCTATCACGGATAAACCGGCATACATGATGCGCAACGAGAAATTTCATAAGGCCCTTCATAACGAATACATCCCCACGATAGAAGAGACAGTGCAGCTAATTCAGATGTGGCTTGAATTTCACCACGCTCAGGAATGCCCGCACGTAAAGGGTAAATCCATAGGAGAGGTATTCAGCGAAGGCAAGGGGCCCGGCGTGGAGATAAACGAGCTTGACGATCTCATGATGGACGTCACAATAAAAAATATCAGGAGGAACGGCATCACATTTTTAAATGCTGATTACTATGATGACAATCTCTACGGCCTCAGAGAGCAGGTGATGATCAGGTACAGCCTCTTTGATCTGTCTCATATAAAGGTATATGCGCTGACAGGAGAATTCGTCTGCACTGCAAAGCGCGTGATGAGCGTTCATCCTTTAGCGCGCGTCATGGGCACGCCGAAAGACATGGCAGATCTCAAACACGGCCTCTCAATGCAGCGCAAGGCAGAGAAGAAAACAATACAGGGAGCGAAGGAACTGATCGGCCTCGGAGAGGCCGCTAAACTTGACTGGCAGAAGGTCGTGGAGATATCCCCTCGCATTGCAGATAAACTTGAAAAAGAAAATATATCGCTGCCTGCAATCGAGGAGATGATACCGGAGGAGTGTGTGGGGCAACATAACGCCCCCCTGTCTGACGACATTCCCCCTCTTAGCTTAAGAGGGGGCGAGGGGGAGTTATTGAATACGGGCGAACAATCACGAACACAGGCGGATATCACCCGGCTTGAGCCGCAGAGCCGCCCGCTCTTCACTGACAACACCGAGCGTTATCAGTGGCATCTCACTTACGGAGTTTTCACAGAGGAGGATGCTGCATGGTGCAACTGGTTTCAAACAACATCTGATTTCAAGATGCTTTTTACATTTTTTGAAAAACAGCAGCACAAAGAGGAGGTGAAAGGATAAAAATGCAAATACGCAGAGTACAAAAGGATGGCAGTATAAGATTGGAGGGGAGAGACTATTTGTCTTCTGATCTACTCCCATTAGCTGGAGAATTCATCAAGACATTTATTGATAATTCTGTCGGCGGGGCCGACGCTGTTTGTTTTTCTCTCTCTGGTGAATTTATCACGAACGCGCAAAACTCAAAGCTATGGACAGAGATGACGGCGGCAGCCGTTAGACGGGCGTTAAATAATATTGCCACAAAAAAAGAAGGCCGCATAAGCGGCCCAGTCCAGAAATACTCAGGAGGATTATAACAGAATGAAAAAAGTTTTTGCAAAGACCTCAAACGTAACGAACTTTGTCTCAGCAATGAACCGCCTGGTGAACCGGCAGGACGGCATCCCCGGTATGGCTCTCATATTCGGTGAACCGGGTCTTGGCAAGACACGCACAACCCTCTGGTGGGCCGCGCAGAACGAAAATGACGGTGTATTCATTCGCACAAAAAAACTCATGACCGGCCGCTGGCTCCTCGAGGAGGTTGTAGCCGAGCTCGGAGAGGCTCCCATGAGGAGAACGTCAGATCTCTTCCGGCAGGCAGTTGACCAACTCCTTGACCGTCCGCGGACGCTTTTTATTGACGAGGCAGATTATCTCGCTCATGATGCGCGCGTGCTCGAAACGCTCAGAGACCTGCACGATACGACTAACACCCCGGTTGTCCTGATAGGTATGGATAAAGCGGATCAAAAACTGATGAGATATAAACATCTCTACGATAGATTTGCCGTGATCGTTAAATTTGAACCGCTTGTGCTCTCGGATATTAAGGCCATTGCAGACCAGATGTGTGATATAAAGCTCAGTGATGATGCTGTGCAGCACATTCACAAACAGGCAAATAGATTCAGACGCGTTGTAGTGCAGTTGTATAAGGCCGAGGCCATAGCAAGGACAAACAGTCTCAAGGAAGTGACGGCAGCGCATCTGCAAGGGGTGAAAAAATGACAGCCATACTAAACAACCGGCCGCGCAAGAAAGAGACGGAGTCTTTGCGCAACAGAGAAAAGATATGGAAAGTGATCAGGGTGTTGAGGGAGTTCAGTGTTGAGGAAGTTTCAACGCTAACGGAACTCATATATAAGGTTGTTTCAGGTTATGTGTTTCATCTTTACAATGCGGGTTATGTCCGTCAGGCGGGGAAACGCAAAGAAGGTGACGGCAGAAATCGCGTGCTATGGCGGATTGCGAAAAACACGGGCCCCAAAGCACCGGTGATATGCAGGTGTCTATACGACCCTAATATTGACAATCTTATGCAACTCAAAGACGACAAGCCCTCCCTTAATAATCCACCCCAACCCTCGCTTAAATTAAGAGAGAGTGAAAGGGATGGGAAAAAGGTTTTCCATCCTATTGGCGGCGGACTGCTTGAGCGCATGGGCAGGAGGAGGAAGCATGTGGATTGAAATATTAAGGCGTGAAGTAGAAGCTAAGGGACCTAAGCAGGTCGGAAAGGAACTCGGCATCTCACGCTCTGCCGTTGATCTCGTCTGCCAGGGAAAATACAACGCATCCACAGCCAAGATAGAGCAGCGCGTTAAAAAGATTTACGGCAATGACAACGGCGGCATCACCTGCCCGGTGCTCGGCGCTATCTCGCCTAATACATGCAGCGAAAAATGGAACCTCGCAAAGAAGATCGGGATGAAGGCTGGCAACCCGGAAACGCTGAAGCTCTATAAAACCTGTACGAACTGTTCGGTGAGGAAATAATGGAAAGCGCGGTAGAGCATAACACCCCTCTTTGTCATTCCCGCGAAGGTGGGAATCCAGAACTGGATGCCCGATTACAGTCCTCGGGCATGACGGGAAAAAGCGAAATTGACAAAGGCCAGATTAAAAAAATCCACACGCTGGAACATGCATTGAAGCTGACGAAGGAAGAATACGGCGACCGCATTATGGAAAAACACGGCTTCAGCCGCAGTTGTAAAGACCTCTCTTATGACGAAGCAGAGCAACTCATCAAAGCATGGGAGCAAGAGGCTATGAGCAAAGGCGTGTGGGCAACCGGCAAAGAAAAGTATGAAGACCTCGACAATCGCCAGGGCATGGCGGCCCCCTCAAAGCTCAGGATGATAGAGGCCATGTGGGTCAATATCTCCTATGTGCATGACGCGCACAAGAGAGAACAGGCTCTTAGAAAATTCTTATTCAAGATCGCTCATGTGGATGACCTTGCATTTCTGACAGCAGACGGCGCGGACAAGGTAATCAATGCGCTCAGGCACATCAAGGGAAGACACGGGAATAAGTCCTATAAGTCGAATTCGACCTATGAACCGCAGGTCTACAGAGACCGCTCGAATAATTTTTAAGGAGGAATGATGGGAAGGGAATATAGAAGGATGACTTTGAAGGTTAAAAAGAAGCTGGCCTCGGAGAGGCAGCTTGCCAACACCGATCACCACTTTTGCCATGTGCGGCAGGAACATATATCAGACGATGTTTGCGTTGTCGAGCAGGTTAGAAAATCAAAGGACTGCATGGCAGGCATCGGCTGCCGGCACTACGGAGGGTAAGATGAAATTTTGTCCACTCACCAGAGGATTATGTCAGCACTCAAAAATGAAGGACGGAAAACTTGTCTGTGTCAAAGCAGGTGCGGACACGGCGGGTTGCCCTTCGGAGGGCAGACACGTAGGTCTGCCCCTACAAGACATGACTATATGTCCGCTCGTAAAGAATCCGCCGTATGTAGAACACCTGGGGATATAGGAGGCAGCGATGGAAATTGCAAAAGTAGAATGCGACAACAAGAGATGCCGTGCGCCGATGAACGGCAGCGGATATTATCTCTCGCACGTAACAGTCACAGTCGCAGGTGCAATCAGCATGGTAATCATTAAGAGCGAGAACAACCCGCCCGGAGACTGGATGCATCACTATTGCGGGAAGGCGTGTTTGATGTTGGCGCTTAATGAGTTTGTGGATGAAATTGCTATTAGCTCCCCGCCTATTTTAGGAGGGGATAAAGGGGTGGTAAATGCAGAACAATAAAACTTTAAGAGAAATATGCTCCGAGATTGAAGTGAATGTGAAGAGGATATCAACGAGCATAAGTGAGATGTCGAAGAGCATCTATGAAATGTATTTCATGCTCATGTGTTTTGCGGTGATGATGGCTTTCTGCATCGGCATGCTGGTCGGCGGAGAGATAATCTCAAGGAAATATAAAAACGCTGTCATTCCCGCGGAGGCGGGAATCCAGAAAAAAGTGGATGCCCGATTACAGTCATCGGGCATGACAACAAAAGAAGGAGGCAATTGATGGACACGATAATAAAAATAATGAAAGACAATCAATACACAGGGCATCTCGTTGTTATTGATGATGAGGTGTATATGCAGGGGCTGTGCGGAGGATTTGAAAAGGATGAAAGGGATTTTAATACAATTTTGGAATTACTGAAGGGATGTGTATTACAGGTGAAGACGATGAGCGTAAGGGATTTTGAGAAGGCGTTGTTGGGAATCATAGAAGAAGAAAAAGCCGATAATCCTATGCTCCATGTTGATACAGAGAAAGACTTCCCCTCTTCCCCGCTTGCAGACTTGCAGATTAAAGAAAAGGAGGCAGCGTGATGGCAACAATGAATGAGATAGAGAAAAAGACAAAAGACTATGCAGCTGCCCGCGAGGTGCTCTCGCTCAGAGTGCAGAACCTTCACAACCAGATAGAGGCCGCCAAGAGGACACTGCTTCCGGGCATCAAGAAGGCTGTTCAGGTTGCCTCTGAGAAAAAGGCCGCACTGAGCGAGGCAATAAAAGAATCCCCTGAACTATTCGACAGACCACGGACAGTAGTTATTAGCGGCATTAAAGTCGGACTTGAAAAAGGCAAAGGCAAAATCGAGTGGGAGGATGATGCTCAGGTCGTTAAGCTCATAGAAAAACATTTCCCCAAACAGTCGGACATGCTCATTAAAACAACAAAGAAGCCCCTGAAAAAATCTCTCGCGCAGCTCTCGGTTGCCGAACTCAAAAAACTCGGCATCGTTGTGGATGAGACCGGAGACCAGGTTGTTATCAAAGGGACTGACTCTGATGTTGATAAATTGGTTAAGGCGTTTTTGAAAGAAGACGAGAACGAGGAAGTAAGAGAGGAGGCGGCGTGAAAATCGGTGACGAAATATTATTGAGAGCTAAGGTTGTAGATTTCGATTCTAACCCACATGGCGCTGCAGTAAGGGTTCAGGTGATAGGGTATGACCCTGAAATATGTGTTGATTCGTTTATACATAACATTAGATTCTGGGTACATCGGCTTGATCAGCCTGCTGTTATTGTGGCAAAGGAGGCGGCGTGAAAAATAAAAGCGTGGATGTTCAGAAAAAATATAATAGGTGGGTCACCATCCGACTAAACATCAGAAGATATTGTCATATTGCAATCACAAAAGGGATGAAAGTCTTTTATTGGGGCAAGCCAGACATATGTGCGTGGTATGGAATGGTGCTTTTGGGGACTCATCAACAAATGCTAAAAACAGAGGATGCCTGGGTGAAAGCGGGCGGTCAATGGTATAGGCGTAAGCCGGGAGGCGCATGGGATGTGCCGGATACAGTTGAGGAAGTTAAAAAATGCGAGGCTACTTGTAACTATAAATGCAGATATAAGGAGGCGGCGTGAGCAGCTACACAACAGACAAACATGAACATGACCGTTTTCTTTATTTAAAAGATGGATTTATGCACTTTGGATGTATAAATCCTTTTTGTATGCATGGGAATCCGGGGTTGCCCCATTACTGGAGGCTTCCGATGGATACCACGGATTGGTCTCTTTCCATCTCGCATAAAGACCGGAAGCTCCACATTGTTGTTACCCTAAAAGTGTCAGGAAAAACCTTTAAGGCCGGAGAAGAGATAACGATAATTGCAGATGACAATCTTGAATCCTGCAGTAAGGAATTCAAGAAAAGGTTCACGGTGTAGCGTGAGACCGGCACATCTTAAATCAGCTGCGGAGCTCGGGGCCCATAAGCCGCATGGGACACGCATGCGCTATATGGCAGGGTGCAAGTGCATGCTCTGCAGGGCAGCCAACAGCAGCTACGAGACAGGACGCGCTGCGCTCCGCAGGCAGGGGCTTGTTAACGGCATCATCTCAGCTAAACGCGCTCAGGCTCATTTAGTGAAACTCTCGAAAATGGGAATAGGCAGGAGAGCCGTACATGCCGCATCAGGCGTTAATAAGTCAATAATCCGGCTTATAAGAAAAGGCACTCGCACTCATATCCGTAAAAATACAGAGAGACGTATACTCGCAGTCACTATAAGCGCAGCACGTCCGCATACAGTCATAAGCGCAGCGCGTGTATGGGCGTTGATAAAAAAGTTGTTAAAGTCAGGATTTTCAAAACGCGCGCTTGCAATGAGACTCGGATATAAAAATTCTCTGCAACTTAATGAGAATCGTGTCATTGCGAAAAATGCGGTCAAGGTTTTCAGATTTTATAAATTGATAATGCAAGGAGGTGAATAGGATGAACACAAAAAAATTGGTTAATGAGGTGGCACGGATATCAGGCATAAAAAAAGCAGGTATAGGGCACATAATCAATACAGCAATCTATCTTGTCTATACGACCCTCAGCTCCGGAGAGGACGTAAAGTTAGCAGGTCTCGGCGTATTCAAGATTAAAAAGACCAAGGCTCGTACAGGCCGGAATCCGAAGACAGGTGAGGCAGTGCAGATTCCTGCAAAAAAGAAGGTCACATTTACAGCAGCAAAGTTTTTGAAATCGTTAATTATGAAAGGAGGTAAAAAGGATGGAACCGATTGACAGAAAATTTGTATTCCACGCGATATGCATAGAGCATAAGCATGAACATTCGCATCAAGATGCTATGGTCTTCCTTGCGAAAGACAAGGCATTACCCGAGACGCTTAAGTTCTATTATCAGGAATGCTATCGTCTCGGCGCAAAACCTGAGCAACTCGAAGGGATAAGACTTTTAATAGAGCGCGTTGAGCGTTATCAGGTAGAGAACGCTGAGAAGGTAAAGGTTGCCGACATAGATATTCCTGAAGGTGCGGAAATTCTTTTGCCGAATGACAAACTAAAACACTATAACGAGGGGTCGAAAGGTTAAAGCCGAAATACCCCACAGTGTGGGGTATCTGTCCGTAATGCGGTTACTGAGGAGGCTAAGGATGAATGGAGATGACTATGAGCGAAAAAGAAAAAGCTGAAAACGTGGCACGGCCCCGGCGAGTCGCGCTGGATATATTTATTGTGGCCTGTATTGTCATTGTCTCTTATTGCTTTGGAGCTTGGATAGGGTACGAGAATGGCGTGAAAGACCAAGCCATTAGAGATATGATCCAATATCAGAAAGACTGGCCGGACGAAGTGAAAGCGATTAAGGAAATGGTGTGCCCGTAACCATGAAAATTGAAAAAGATATATCTTCCTGCTCCGAATGCAAGAGCTCCTGCAAGTGTGGGATGAAGAGTCCGATGCATGCGCACTCTACCACCCCTTTTTCCCCTCCTAATCAAGGCGGGGAGATAGATGCGACTGTGATATTGTTGTGTCAGTGGTGCAGCGAGAACAAGGATGAAGGACATTAGCGGGAACCAGATAGGGTTTGATTTTACACAACCGCCCCGGCCTGCGGCCACCCCGCCTTATCAATGCGGGGAGCTTACAAACGAGGAGATGGAGATTTTGAGATTGTTACAGAGAGGGAAAGAAAATGCAGTGAAGGAAAAGACGCTCGCAGCGGCAACAGGGATGAAGGGCGTTGCAGTGAGAGAAAAAATCAGGCACTTGATTATGGATCACGGCGTTTTAATTGCATCATGTGACGCAGGTTTCTTCATAGCTGAGACAGAGGATGAAATCAAGGCAGCAACCCGCAGCCTCAGGCACAGGGGAATCATGATTTTAATGCGGGCAGCCAAGCTGCAAAAGATTTCATTAGAGGATATTTTTCATCAGGCGAGGATTGAGTATGGAGCGTAAAAAAGAGAAGCTTTTTAAAGCAGTTCAGCGGAAATGTTCTATGCGGGATGAAAAAGGTATTTGCAAGGGGACGCTGCGAGGGCTTCGATGTGATGAGGGTATGTGCGATAGAATTAATGCCCAATATGAGATTGAAGAGAGGATTAAATATGGAGTATAAGCAGAAATTTGAAATATATTATTCCATCGCCTGCAAACACATGATCGAATGCACGGCCAAAAGGCCGAAGGGATTATTAGGTATAAGGGTTGATGATGATATATGGGCGCGCAGATATCGCGCTTGGGATAAGGCGGCAATGGATGTACTACACCGGATAGTAAGGGGCATGGGATATGGGCGAGATTAAATGCCGCCTCTGCGGCGGAGAAACGAATGATAAGGAGTTTTGTATTGTATGCCGTAAATTCCGAGCGGATGAAGTCGAGGCATTACATAAAATTGATAATCCAAAGGGGACAGGCTTGAAGAAAGCTGCGGCGGTTGGAAGGTCGAACAAGGCGAACTTAGCTGACGAATGCCCCATAACAAACACAATGCCGGCCGGGCCTCGGGTTATCTCCCGGCCGGAAAATAAAAACACAGGAGGTGTGAAGGTGAAAGGATTCAGAGAATGTCCGGCGTGCAATACGCTGAATGGAACAAAGTTGAAGGCATGCAAAGCCTGCGGAGAGGTGTTCACTATGAAAGCAACGGTTAAGAAAAAGAAATTCGGTCGGCCACAAAAGTCTGTCATTCCCGCGAAGGCGGGAATCCAACAAAACAAAAGAGGCAATGGCGACTATGACGGCATCATGCTGAAACTTATCACCAGAAAAAGCGAGTATCAGCAGAAAGTCACAGAGATAGACAGCGCAATCGAGGTATTGAAAAAATATGCAGCATAAGGGAGGCAATAAATGAAACAATGGCTTAAACAATTTTTAAGCGATTATATTCATATGACCCAAGGGGAATTACTCCTGAATTATTGGCATGTCTGGCTGCTGCTTTTTATTATTTGCTATGTCGTGATATGCAAACTGAGGAGGACAGAAAAATGATTAGAAAAATTTTCATTTTTTGCTCTGTTTCGCTGCTGCTCTTTTGCTCTGCAGCTGCAGCTGCTCACTTATATCCAGAAAAGGATTATCAAAGAAAATGGTGCGCCGAGCATAACGGCGTTACGGAGCATGTTCTCGATGACGACGCGCGCGTTGACTGCCTTACGGATGAATATGCCATTGAGTTTGATTTTGCTTCCAAGTGGGCAGAGGCGATAGGCCAGTCCCTATATTATGCGGAGAAGACCGGCAAGAAGCCGGGCATTGTTTTAATCCTCGAAAAAGACGGAGATAAGAGGCATTTAAGGAGGCTTTTAAAGGTGTCTGAAAAATATCATATCAGGGTCTAGACAATGAAGCCGGGAGATTTGAGAAAATGATAGCGACAACAATCAAGAAACAATACCTCGATGATATCGAGGCGAGAAAGAAGCCGGTAGATTACAGGGCATGCAATGAATTCTGGAAAAAGAAGATTGAGGGCAAGCGTCACGGAGCGATATTATTCTTGTGCGGCCAGAGGTGCAGGGCTTTTAAAATCAAAAAAATAACCGTTGTCCCCACACCGGAGGAGCTGAGGCACGTAATCAGCACACCGACATCTTATGCCATCCACTTGGGGGGGGCATATCACTGGCCGAGGCAGATAGAAATGTTTAAGAAGATGGGCGTTATAGAATTTGCAGAAAAGTTTTTCCCTGAATTCCGGCTTAATCTATACCAGAAAAAACTTTTAAAAGCGATTGAGAAAGAAGAGGTAAGGCATGGAGCCAGAGGCTACGGGAAAACAACCTGCTGGAAGATATATGGCTCATATTTAAAATCCAGAAAAACCAGGGCGTTTCTGGACCATGGAGCTATGGAATTATAATATGGACTGGATCAAGGAAATAGGCGAAGAAAAAATCAGGGCAATATTAGAGAAAGATGTGGCGCTGATCTATCAGGAGTGCGGGCTTGATGTTCTTCTCGTGCTTTGGCAAAAGCTCAAAGGATTGAATCTATATATCAGCGAGGCTGCGCTTTTTGAATTGAAGCGCATATATATCAGGGGACATTATAATCCCAACGACCCGCACGGCATGAAACTCCTCGCAGTTAAATTGGATTGCAGCCAGAAGTTTGTTCAGGAAGCCCTTGCAACGACAGACGAGAAAGGTGATGACCCCAGACAGGGGAAACTGATATAATGGAAACAAGGAGGTAAATGATATGCAGGGGGAAGAAATGATAGAATTTAAAATGATGGGTAAAGCAATGACCTGGGGTGAATTCAAAAAAGCGGTAGAAGGCGCCGGAGTAATAGATTCTTATTTAATTGACTATATCGATTTTAACTGGGAAGTTGATAAAATACTCGTAGACCACAAAAAGAAAAATTTCAGCATCACTTAATCCTTCAATAAATAATCCCTTGCCGCATCTTTAATTTTTTCCTTGCCTCCATCAGTAATTATCATGAACGGCCTCGCAGGAATCTTCATATGCCGGGTGTGCGCCTTTGAGGTTCCGATGCCTTTGGCAATAATCTTTTTCCCGCTCTTTACATCTCTGGACTTCACCTTCGTTGTGTGCTGCTTGACATTGACAGTTTTATCTACTCCGTAGTGCTGCGCTGCGGCATAGATTTTGTTTGAACCTACAACAGATTTGTCATTATCGGAATCAGCTGATATCTTTGCAAGCTGGCCTGACTTATGAAGGGTCTTGCCTCCCTCTTTCTCTGCCCGCTTTGATTTCTCCCATTGTGTAGGACGTCCTTCCTGCTCGAAGTTTTGTTCGACTTCGTCTTTCATTATCCCGGCGATGTTGCGCATAAGAGGGCGTTTGTCTTTGCACTTATGACTGACTTTGGTCAGGAGCTCGTGGATTGCACGGTCTTCGACTTTCAGTTCGATTGCGTCAGGCACAATACCACCCCGGCCTTCGGCCACCCCTCCTAAAATAGGCGGGGATATTTTTTTTAAAAGCTCCCCTCCTTGATAAGGAGGGGTAGGGGTGGTTGATTAATGGATTACAATTTTCTGATATCAGAATCATACCCTTTCATATCAGGCGTCCAGGCTGCCTTGCCGGGATTATAATCCCATCCAACGTCAGGAGATATCTTATACCCGGTGAAAGGATCCGTATATCTTGCCACTTCCACAAGCTCGCCTGTTTTTTTCGATACAAGCATTTCAACTTTGTCCATCCTGCCCTCGGATGATTCGATATCCAGCCCGTACTCTTTGATGTCCTGCCTGCTCACGGCGCGCACGCGGCACCTGCAGCGGAAGCCGTTTGGCGGATAAAAGGAATTCCAGAACGGATCGTCATACCTGAAGACCTTTCCGTTCAATGCAGCATGCGCCGGCCGCGTTTTGGAATCCCTTAGAGCAACGTACATCCAGTAAGGCCGGTTATCTACGTTGGCGATATCGAATTTATACCTGCCGACATTAAGCGCAGTCTGCATATTGACCTCGTAGATTGTCTTCATGCGCCATGGCTCTGCAAGCTTCATGGTCTCCATGTCCACGCCTGAGGGCCCCCAGCCTTTTCTCGCGAGTGTAGGCAGCAGGTCTTTTTTGAATTGTTGTAAAGTTGTGCCTTCCTTCAGGGCTTTCTGAATTGAATTTCTGATGTCCTCGAGGATATCCATCCGGGTGACCTTAGCGACTGTGAAGGCTTTGGCGTGAGCTTCCTGCCAGATGTCATACCAGTCCCATGAAATAGCAAAGCCCTTGCTTTTGAAATATTCTATTGCCTTCTCAGGAGGAAGGCCGAAGATATATTTGAGATCAATCATAGGTCATACAGGTCGTATAAGACCTATTTCTCCTTCTCTGCATTTAGCCTTCCCCACAACTCACTCACAAATATCGCCCTTGCAAGCATATCTTCCAATGCAGTTGAATCCATATCAGGGAATGTCTTTAAAAGTTCTGCCATGATGGAGTTGAAATCCTTGCCATTTTCTATGAGGTCAATGATGGGCTTCAAAATCCCGCTCATCTGTTTCTGGATTTCTTCCGGTGTGATGGAAGCCATTGCGTTATCGAGGGCCTGTTGATCAGGAAAAAGCTCCTCCATCTTTTCAGCAAATTCCGCTGCGCTTAACCCCTCCTCTGTCCTCCCCTTACCAAGGGGAGGATTAGGTGGGGGTACCACTTCAATATCCTCTTCCTCAAATCCGTAGTTTTTAGTGAAGTATTTTTTTGTGAACTTCACCTGGCCGGTTTCCGACAGGTTCTTGTCTCGCTCGGAAAGAGTCAGGTCAACGTCTTCTTCTTCCCATAGGCTAAAGACAGGGACCTCGCCGGTTCCGAAATTATATTCATATATCCATTTTATGAGCTGGTTAAAAGTGGATTCAACGAGCTTCTTATCGCCCCATACGATTTCGTCCCTTACTTTCATATGCGTCTTAGATGCAGAGTAGCTGCCTTTGCTTCCGATCTCAGTTGTAAGAGTTTGTCCTACCAGTGCCTTCGATACCTCGCCGTCTCCGTATTTCAGAAGGCTTTCATAAAGAGCCGAAGACCCTCCGCCTCCTCCGCCCTTGTCTTTGCCTGTGAGCATTTCTATGCTGCCATCATCAGGAATAACTGCCACAGCGTCCTGCACCATATTTTTCAATGTCTCCGCAAAATCGTCATAGTCTTTCTGCTCAAGTCCCCGAGGAAGTTTTCCCATAAGGAAGGGCATCCCGTATTTTTCGGTGAAGATGACCCAAAACTTATAACCGCCCCTCTTGAACGTCACCGGCCAGAAGCACCGGGAGAGCAGAGGGAAGCCGTAAGGGTTTTCATATTCCCACTCATATGTAGGGAATAAAAACTTTCTCTCAGGCAGCTCTTCTCCGAGCGTCATGTTTGTTTTTGTGAGGAACCTCGGCTTATTATCTTCGTCATATACAAACCATCTCTGAGGCTTGCCGACTATATCTCTTGGAAGCCACCAGTTGGTCCGTTTCCACATTACCTCCAATGGCTGATTCCCAAAAAGCGGGGCATTGAGTATCTCGCCGGTTATCCTCTCGATATCGAGGTCTTTGAATACATCTTCTATTATTTTTGCCTGCCTCGACTTTGCCTTTCCCCTGTCAATTGACCAGTTCAGGGACTTGACCCCTGCCTTCCGGTTGATTTCACATGCTCCAACATGGGCATCCGAGAGCAGCTCTTTGTAGACCTGAATGTCTTTTCCCATTTTTTTAAGCACAGGGTCGGGGTTCGGAAGGTACATTCCGAGGTTGTAAAAATCAATAGACCGCCCCCTCGAGGCAATCTCCTGGCTTAAAGGGACTGTCGTATTTTTATCAAACTCCACAAATGTATGTTCATTGACCCATAAACCTCTTTTATTTGACATCAAAAAACCTCCTTTTTCTGAACATAGGCCATATAAGTCACATGCGACCTATGCATTTTGCTGCACTACCTTCAAAATTTTAGCCCTGACCCTTTTAAACTCTTTAAATTTCAGCCCAACTTCAACATAGGTCATATACGCCGCATAAGACCTATAATCGCTTAGAAGCGATTTAAAAGCCTCGCTAATAACCCTTAGTAATCTCACTTGCCTCCCTCTTCCTGCCATGTGCCACCTTTATCGGGCCTGATGCTGCCTTTGACCTCGCCTGTATGGCCAATGCCTTGGCCCAGAAATGGTCTGCGTGGCCGGTTGCATCCGTGCGCTCGGCATCAAATCTCTGGTGCCCGGTCTCTGTCGAAGTCTTTTTAACGCTGTGCAGGCTCTGCCTTATGGTCATGTCAGCAGGGATGCGGTCTTTCTGGTCCTCGAAGCTTTTCTTAATGCCGTGGGCGAGAGATTCCTTGTTCGCGTTCGAGAAGTCTATACCTTCGACTCTACTCCCAAAGACCTCTATTGCCTTTTCCGCCATCTCCTCGCCAATGCCTGTCTTGTCAATACAGGCCCTTCTGAACCTCTGGAGTTTCATTAACGAGAAGAAGACGATCCTCTGAACACCGAAGGGTTGTTTTTTAAGCTCGATAACAGCGCGTGTCCAGTAGATGGAATACACTTCCTCATCAAGCCAGATGATAGATAAGTCTCTCCTCCGCGCAACGTCAAAGCCGAGATACAGATCTCCGATAAAAGGCACTTCCTCGCGGAGCCATGTCGAATCATAGGCAGGCGGTGTTTCGAGATGCTTATATTTTTTATGATGATCTACCGCCTCATTGATAAGCCTTTCCACCCATGACGGGTCTTTGATGATCCTCTGCTCCTCGACTGTTTCGATAAGGTCATAGGGCAGCCATGCCGTTGTCTCATCGAGAAACTCGACTAATGCCTCCTGATGCCATGCCTCGTCATCATTGATCATCAGGCGCAATTCCTCCGCATCCGAAGGGTTGCCCTCTTCATCAAGCAACTCCAGCCCCATGTCTATAGCCTGATGGATCGTCACACTATGCTTCGACCAGCCGCCTTTTTCTCCGACATACTTGTAATCGGGCCCGTCGAACTCCTGAAGAACCTTGGCTGTCCACTGCTCGTAGAATTTGTTCTTCTTTCCCTGAGGCGTCGATATAATGCGGATTTTTTTCCCGCGCGTTACAGTAAAAGATAGCGCCTTCCATATCTCACGCGAGTCCTTATGGAATGCGAACTCATCGAGAAGGATGTGCGCGCTATGGCCTCTGGCCGTATTAGGATTCGCGGGCAGCCCGATAATGCGAGAGCCGTTCGGGAATATTATCTCAAGCTGTTTATATTCTGTTTTGTCTTCGGCCTTAAATGTGTCGGTGAGCTCCTGGATAGCAAGATTAATGGCCCGCGCATGGATTGCGGCCGTGCGCATCAGCTCTTTTGATTGCCTCTCTCCCGCTGAGAGGAATACCCATGTTGTTCCTGGATGCTCAAAACAATCCTTTACCGCCTCGAGAGACGTTGCAAAGGACTTACCAGCCTGGCGTGACCACTTGCCGATCTTAAAACGGGATTTATCTTCTACCCATCGCTTTTGATACTCCGTGAGCTTGACTATGGGGTCAATTGTGGATTGAGACGTTATTACCGCGGCTGGTTGTTTTTTGCCTGTCTTGATTATTCCCTTTGCCTTTCCCAGAGTCGGTGTTGCAAGCGCAGGCAGTGGCCCAACAATGAGCAGCAGCCCCAATGCCAGGAGCAAAGAAAAAAGAAAAGTTTTTGTGCGGTTAAGCTTTAAGGCCATATATCGCCTGAATGGTCTCTGACACTTTTTTGAGATTCTCAGGCGAGAAATTATCCTTTCCGCCTTTCTCATCTGCGGTCCCTTCGAATGACGGCCGGATACCGCCGTAACTTTCATATGCCTGTATGCTCCGGAGAAGAGCGAGAATATTTTTAGGGGTCGGATTTGCCGTGGCGTTTTTGAGGGTGAGATCTACAAGGTCTTTTAGTTGTGTTTTGATTTCCTTGGTCTGCTCAAGGTACTCTTTCCTTTTTGCCTCCCACTGTCCGTCAACTTTCCAGTTAAACAATGTCTTGCGGGAAACTTTTTTATCGAGCATGCCGAGGATAGCGTCAATGGAAAAGCCCTCCCTCACAAAAAGGCGTTTTGCTTCGTCGTTGTAGAGAGCGAGTTTACCCATTTAATTCTCGCTCCATCCTGGCAATCTCGGCCTTCAGCGCGAGCTTCTCTTCGTTGAGAGAAACAAAATCTTCGAGCGTGATCTGCGCCCTGCAGAGGTCAAGGTCGTTTGAATCTTCTGTCGCCGGATCAATGATGTCTCTGAGGATGATAATATAATTTTCAGCCCGGAGATTGAGCGTAGCGAGCCGTTTCTTTTTTTCGTCAAGTCGGGCCTTGTGCAGAATTACATCTTTGCCTATGCTCATTCCACTACCTCCACTCTAACTTTTCTGCCGGGAAGTAGAAGCGGGCATTGTGCGGGGGTTTCGAGTTTTGAGCCAATGCGGTCGAGAACTCCTGTGAGTGTGGTCTTATAATCCTGTTCATCTCTTAAAATTTGGATCAACGTCTCGGAGAGCTTTGTATGTTTTTCGAACGCTTCCTTGGATGTGCTGTTCGCAAGGGCAACAGCTTCCTTTGCAGTATTAATTGAGTCCTTGTTCTGCTCGCTTAGTTTTTTGAACGTAACTAAAAAAACTATGAACATTGCGACCGCTGCCCCGCCCTGAATTGCAAGTTTAATTATTTCTAAGTCCATACACCCTCCGGGTTTTTATCCCGTCCCGATATTCGGGACGGGATATTATTTTCTTCCCTCAACAATACGTTTTTTAAATTACTGCCTCTATGGAATCGCTCCATAGAGAAGGTTTGTCAGGTCTTGTAATCTCAGAACGTGAAGCATAAGTCGCATGAGACCTATAAGACTTATTTTTTTTAAAGGAGGTTTTTGATGGCAGCTAAAAAATTAGTCTCCGCGCTCCGCATCGGCACCTTCAAAGATTCAAACGGCGAGGAGCATACATTCGATGTTAAAAGGCTCGATGCAATCGCATCTGCCTATAATCCTCAGTTCAACGAGGCCCCTGAAGTTATCGGCCATCCGAAAACAGATGATCCCGCGTGGGGATGGATCAAGTCTTTTAAAAGAGAAGGCGATATCCTCTTCTACGAATACCGAGACCGCGTCCCTGCATTTCAGCAGATGATAGACCTCAAGATGTTTAAGCACCGCTCTATCAAGCTTGGAGCTGACGGCATCACGGTCAAGCATGTGGGCTGGCTCGGCGCAAAAGCCCCAGCAGTGAAGGGGCTGCCGGTGACATTCAAGGCTGAGGATGAAGGGGTAACTATCGAATTCTCAGAAGATGAGGGAGACATTGGAGTAATGGAAAAAATGAAAAAGATGTTGATGGAGATGATGGATATGATCTCCGGAAAAAAGAAACAGGCTGATGGCCCGCCTGAAAAAGGCAAAATGCAAATGGAGGAAAAGGAGGAAGGTATGGGAGAAATTGACGAGCTTAAGAAAAAGCTCACAGAACATGAAGGTAAGATCGCCGAGTTCTCGGAGAGGGACAGCGCTAAAGACGCAGAGATTGCGTGCCTGAGAAAAGATCTCGCCGATAAGACCGCCGCGGAGCGGAAGCAGAGTTTTGCCGCATTCTGCGAAAGCAAGGAGATGGAGGGTAAGATACCGCCTGCAGTAAAGCCGGTAGTCATCGAGTTCATGGAAATTCTGTCAGGGACACAGGAGTTCGAGTTCTCTGAGGGAGACGGCAAGCTGAAGGCACAGCCGGTCGAGAGATTTAAGACGCTTTTAAGTGGTCTTAAAAAGACGATCGAGTTTTCAGAGGTAGCGACAAAGGGCAGCGCAGGAATAAAGACAGAAGATTCGGTGGTTGACGGAATAGCATCCGCATCACCTAAAGAAGGAGGGAAATAAATGCCTAAGAATTATGGAATGACAGAAGAAGCGTATACTCCCGACAGCCTTGTCGCGGGAGATAAGGTCATAACCAAAAACGGAACTCTGCTCACAGGCGAGAACCGCGCAAGGGGCGCATTGCTTGGAAAAATCACGCTCGGTGCAGTCTCTGAGACTCATGCAGGCAATACAGGCAATGGCGTGCTCACTCCTGACGCGGCCACCCCAATTCTCGCAAACGCGCAGGCCGGAGTATATAAAGCTGCCTGCATCGCAGCCGCTGTAAACGGCGGGACATTCAGGGTATCAGACCCTAAGGGTAATGTTCTCGGCGATGTTGCGGTGGGAGTGGCCTTTGCAAACCAGATAAAGTTCGTAATTGCTGACGGCGCGGCTGACTTTATTGTTGGCGACACGTTTCTGATCACCGTTGCGCCAGGGTCGCTGAAATACAAGCTCTCTGCAGCCGCGGCAGTTGACGGCTCCCAGGTCCCGGACTCAATTCTCGTTGAGGCCACAGATGCGACCGCAGCGGACATAGACGTAGGTCTTTATGTCGGCGGCGAGTTCAATGAGAACGCAATCACCTTCGGCGCAGGGCACACAGCAGACAGCGTGAGGGACGCCCTCAGAGATAAGGGCATAATTCTAAAGAAGGGAGTCCCGGCGTAAGCCAGGATTAAAAGGAGGTATAAAAATCATGAAAAAAGGCAACTCAGTATTCGGCGCCCTATGCGTATGGATGCTTCTCCTTGTGGGCAGTATCTTTAGCATCGGGTTTTTAGGCGTCACGGCAACTCTGGCATCGGCAACTGCTCCCAAAGCACTGAAAGAGCTTGCGTGGATAATACCGTTCGCCGTATTCGGGAATATCTCAATGTTCGAAACCCGTACCATGCTCGCTGCTATGGAAAAGATGTTTTTTCCAAAGACGTTCCTTCTCGATCTATTTTTCAAGGTCAAAAATACATTTACGACTGAGAACGTGGATATAGACATCATAAAAGGGAAACGAAGGCTCGCTCCCTTTGTAAGTCCGATGGTGCAGGGCAAGGTAATTGATAGGACAGGGTTTGTGACAAGGTCAATAAAGCCGCCTTATATCAAAGAGAAGATGCCGTTCTCCGGCGCAGACATATTAAAACGACAGGCAGGCGAGACAATCTATCAGGGTAATAGCGATCCTGCAACTCGCGCGCAGCAGCAGTTAGGCAAGGATCTGCTTGAACTGGACGGCATGATCACGAGGCGTGAGGAATGGATGGCGGCCAAAGCACTTTTTGATGGGAAGGTGCAGTGCAAAGGCGACGGTATAGATGTGCAGGTTGATTTTTTGAGAGACGCAAGCCTCACAATCACCCTGGGCGCGCTTTTCTGGGGGGCTGCGGACGGAGTGCCCATTACAAATCTGAGGACATGGAAGCAGCTTGTAGGTAAGCTCTCAGGTGTTGTTCCCGATTCGCTTATACTGGCCGGCGATGTTGTAATGCCGTTCCTCGCAAACGCCGAGGTACAGAAATTTATGGATAAGACGAAGATCACCCTGGGGCAGATAGATCCAAAGGCCCTTCCGTCCGGCGCAACTTATTACGGTAACGTTGACGGACTGGACATTTACTCTTATGACGAATGGTATCTCGATGATGCCGGTGTGCTTCAGCCGATGGTGCCTGCAAAGAAGATACTCATTGGTTCCACAAAAGCAAGATGTGAGTGTTTATACGGCGCAATACAGGACTTGAAGGCCACGGCTGCTGTTGCCCGCTTCCCGAAATCATGGGAAGAGGAAGACCCTTCAGTCAGGTGGATAATGCTCCAGTCCGCCCCAATACCTGCAACGCTGGATACCGATGCGTTTTTAACCGCAACGGTTCTGCAGTAGAAGGAGGATGAATGAGACTTAAGGCTATTCATAGGATCGAAGGTAAGGAAGTTGTAGAGCCGGGCGCGGAGTTCGACTCAACGGATGAGGCCGGGAAGAGATTGATATCTCTCGGTGCGGCCATGGAGATTAAGACCCCTAAGGACGAATCCAAAACCTCGGGCGCCGGAGCATCCACTCAAAAACTTTCGGCTGAGGAAGCCATTGCCAAAATCAATGAGTGTAAGACCATTGAAGAGGTGAAGGTATTCTTCAAGGGTGAAGAGCGGGTGACCGTGGTTGAGGCAGCCAGGGCAAAGATTAAGATGCTCAAGGATGCGGAGAAAAAATAATGCCCTACTGTGCGCTTGCAGATATTATTGACCAGGTGCCGGAGCAGAAGGTCATCGAGCTTACGGACGATGAGAATACCGGTCAGGTCAATACATCGCGCGTGGATAAGGCCATCGCAACAGCAGGCAGTATCATTGACGGATATCTGAGGGGAAGGTATACCCTTCCCCTCTCAACCGTGCCTGAGCTTATTAAAACAATCTCCATTGACATCTCGGTCTTCAAGCTCTACGAGCGCAGGCGCGAGATGGATATGCCTGAGTCCCTGACTAATCGTTATAAGAACGCTGTGAAGCTTTTAGAGCAGATACAGAAGGGGCTTATCTCCCTCGGCATAGAGGCCGAGGCGTCTGCAGCAGGATCAGCCGGGAGTTATAAGACAAACAAGACGGCGGACGACAGGGAATTTACGAAAGAGAAGTTGAAGACGTTTTAGGAGGGTTTTATGACAGGACTAAAAAAATACATTATACGGTTTGGTGGGCTGAGCGTTGTATCTATGATTCTATTGACGGTGCTCGCGGGGCTCCTGAGCGATAAGGTCAGAATGGTGCTGTTAGGATTCGGCATCGCAGAGTTAATCTGGGCGCTCTGGTTTAAACCTATATTCGGAAAAGTGGAGGCTTTAGAGGATGCAAAACTTATTGCGGTGCTCCTTTTCAGGGGCATTCTTATTGCTGCTATCATTCTCGGTCTTACAATCGGAATGTAGCGCGGCAGACAGATGCCTGAAGTTCTACCGGCAGGTATATAAAGAGTCCCGGTATTTTATCGGCGCGGACGCGCCTGCTCATTACTTCATGGGGCAGGTAGATCAGGAGTCGCGCTGTAGGGAAGGGATCACTGCCTTTGATGGCGGGATGGGCCTTGGACAATTTATGCCGGATACCGCCGCATGGATGCAGGCGAGGGAGGCTGCACTTAAGGAATTCGGCATTGACCCTCAGCCTTATAATCCCAGGTGGGCGATAAGGGCCTTGATCCTCTATGACCGCTATCTCTACAAGGAAGCTCCCTGTGAAGGATGGTATTTTGCATTTCGTGCATATAACGGCGGGATGGGGAATTTGAGCAAAGAGATAAGGCTTGCAAACTCATGCATCGAAAAAGATATCGAGAGGAGATGTAAAAGGCGTGTGCTCAGACTTAAAAGCGGCGCATTATTGGATATGTGCAAAGTCAATATTGAGTATCCGTATCTGATATTTCAAAAAGCGGAGAAATACAAGAGGGGAATGAACTGACCGCGATGGAACGAATCAATATAGATAAATTCTACAGGTGGGCAGCCGAGGGATTAAAGAACCCTAAGGTATGCCACGTTGATGGAGAGAGTTGTAAGGCGAGATATGCGCTAACAAAATGCAAAGAATGTTTTTTAAAGGCGACCTCTAAGGGGGCAGCGAAATGATACCCTGGGCAGAGATAGCAAAGCTTTTGTGGAAGAACAAAACATCTATAGGTCTTATATGCCTTATAGGACTTATTTGGTACCAACATAACCAGATTGAGACCCTCAAGCTCTCAGTTGAAAAAGAGCATGAAAAAGTCCTGACTGAAAGAGTAGAGAATAAAAAAATAAAAGCCTCGATACAAGTCCAGAATGACGCCATCGAGCAGTGGCAAAAAGAAGGCGAGAAACAAAAAGAGAGAGTTAAAGAGACAAACAGGCGGATTGGTGAGCTATCCGCTGCTTACCAGAAAGAGATAGACGCTCTGAAAAACAGCAGCGTCATAGTGCAGGAAATAACCCTGCCATGTAACGCGATAAGAAAGGATGGCAGTCAGTGGATGCAGGAAGAATGGCAAAAGCTATTTTTGCAGCAATAGGTCTTATAGGATTTATGGGACTTATGGCCTGCACTCCTGAGGTGCGGCATGAGCCAGTCGAGGTAAAAGTGCCTGTGGCTGTGCAATGTCCGGAGCCGCCTGTAATCGAAAGGCCCGTGCTGCCGGTTGAGTATGTGCATTACCTCTCCCCTGCGGATGAAAAGGGAATCGGCTGCATGGACGAGAGTAGCTTTAAAAATTTAATGGAGATGATCATGAGGCAAAACCTCTATATCAAAAAATTAGAAGAAAGCCTGAAGGCGTATATGAGGGGCAACTGATATGTTGGAGCTGATAGATACCACCACAGGCATGTCAATAGGCTCGCAGCAGTTTGTCAAAGGCGAGACTAAAACGATAAGCCTCCAGTTAAAGGAAAACGGCATTGCAAAAAATATTACCGGATACACTTTTAAATTTGCCGGAAAGGCAAAACACAGCGATACAGCTTACAAGATACCAGTGATAAACGGCGCTATTACCGATGCTGCGAACGGCAAGTTTTCATTTACGATAAATGCCGCCGATGTCGCCGCAGTCTTTAGTGGAGTTTTTGAAATCGCAATGTATGATGCCTTGCTTAAAAAAACAGTGTTAACGCCGCCGCGAGGAACGCCTGTTACGGTGCACGAGGACATAATTGATTGAGATGAACGAGCTAAGGATGTATTCCAACATTGAGAAGGCTGTAGAGACGAGGATAGAGTCAAAACTGGAATCCGTGCGGGATGTAAAAATCCAGAAGGGCCCAAAGAATAATCTCCTTAATCCCGGAGTCTTTGTCTCTGTGGAAGAGGGAGTGTTCGAAGCGGTAGGCCGGGGATGGAAGCAGAAGCTCGACGTCTATGTCGAGATTGAATTTGAAAACCTGCGGGATGAAGAGCAGAGGCGCGTAGGCGCATTCCTAATACTCTCTGCGATTATTCAATACCTCTGTGGCCAGAACCTTGGCCTTAATATATCTGAGTTGAAACCTTCAAAATGGCAGAACGTAACTGGAGAGGAAGATCATAAGGCCAGTAAAACGCGCTTTCAAATCGTATTTAAAACCGCATTTAACATCGAGCCGGTCAGCGATGAGGTTGTAACCGACCTGCTTAAAGTCGGTCTTGATTATTACCTTAAGCCCGGAGATGAGACTAAAGATGCATCGGATGAGGTGACGCTCGAGGGAGGCGCATAATGGCATGGCCTAAAGGTTTTAGCTGGACAAAAGGACACTGGGAGGAAACAACGAATCCGGACAGCACTATCTCAAAGATGTATGTCCACACCGGGCCGTTTTTCTGGCTGCCGGTTCAGATAACAAGCAATTTCCGCATAGAGATATATGCGGGGTTCCGGCCCACTCCGACATGGGGCGTGGGCTACGGCAATGAGGGTGACGGTAAGGTATTCACAAAGATAGGGCAGTGGATGAAAAACAAAGGCTGGGGGAATCTCGGCTTTGCATTCAGATTTAAAAAAGCCCCGATATTATCGGGGCAAGGAGGATAAAGATATGAAAGTTTTAGCAGCGAAAGGGCTTAAATGCCCGATGGAAGGGAAGCCCCGCACTTATATCCCGGACAGCGGGGAGCCGGTTGAAGTGTCGGATGGTTCGACATATTACAGGAGATTGATTGCTGACGGGTCGCTGGTTTTAGAAGCGCAGGATAGCAGCAGCGCAATAGAGCAGAAGTCAGAGCAGAAGCCGACAGAAAAAGATAAGGGAGGTAGAAAATAATGGTTGACTTCAATGAAATTCCATCTAATATCAGAATTCCTGGAGTATATGCTGAATTAGATAAATCTAATGCGAGCAACACGCTCCCTCAGGAATTACAAAGCATGCTCGTTATCGCTCAGAGACTCAAATCTATGATTTGTCCCGCCATTTTTCAGGGCGGCACTCTCAATAATATGACGAGCGGCGGTGCATATACGGGTGCCGCCGTTAAGAACTTTAGAGTGAAGGTATCTACCGCAGCGGCCACGGATAAGTTTAAGTGGTCAACGGACGGCGGCAATACGTGGTCTGCTGAGATCAGTGTCACCGGAGCAGCCCAGGCACTAAGCGATGGTGTTACCGTTACATTTGCAGCCATAACGGGACATGCGGTCAATGACGAATGGCGGTTCTCCGCATATCCGGAACCCTCAATAGCCCAAAAAATTGCAACGAAAGTTTACTCTGACGCAGAGGCTGCCAAATACGCTGGCTATGGATCAAAAATACATCTTATGATCAGGGCCGCAATAAAGGCATATGAATATCTCGATCTGACAATTGTCAGTCTTGATGACGCAGCCGCCAGTGTCGCAGCTACAGGCATGATAACATTCACCGGCAATGCGGCGTCATCAGGAGTTTTGAGTTTGTATATTGCGAGCAAGCAGGTGAAAATATTGATATCAAAAGACGACACACCTTCGGAAATGGCAACTCTTTTATGTAATGAGATATCCATGATGCCTGATCTCCCTGTTGTTGCGTCGAACCTTGCAGGCGTAGTAACGCTCAAGGCGAAAAACAAGGGCATAGTCGGAAATTCAATTGGACTTGGTTATGACATTGCGGGTGCAGCAGGAGTGGCAGTCGCAATCGTTGAAATGGCAAACGGTTTAGGCAGTCCCGACATTCAGGATGCTCTTACTATTGTAGCGGGCAAAAGATATCACATATATGTGAGTCAATTCAATGATGCGGATTCTCGCACTAAGTTGCGTGATCATTTGACATTTGTATCTAATGCTGTTGAGCAGCGGCCGGGAGTGGGTGTATTCGGGTTGAATGGTTCGCTCGCCGAGGCTACAACTCTGGCTGCCGGCGAAACTAATGAAATCCGTCTCCAATGTGCATGGCTCAGATATACATCCGAGACCAAACGGAAGTACATGCCCTGTGAAATCGCAGCGGCCAAGGCCGCAATTACGGCGTTTGCGCATTCAGTCAAGGTCGGTAACTCCGAAACGGATCTCGAAGTTAGGGGTGTTCCATTGCCTGCAATAGCCGACAGATTAACAACGACGGAAAAACAGACTTGCCTCTATAATGGCGTTTCTTATCTGTATGTTGGCAAGGGTGAACGCCTGCTGGTCGGGAGATCTATTACAACTTACGTATCTGATGCCAATGGCGCGCTTGATCCTGCATTCCTTGACGTTGGTGTGATGGTCACTACCGATTACTGTCGCGCAGCATGGGTTGATGATGTTAAGCGCAAATTCCAGAGGCAGAAAAAATCCGCACGCACAAAAACCCGCCTCCGCAGCGCCATCATAGCAAAAGCCTATCAGCTTCAGGAATACGAGTTAATACAAGATGTTGATAAACATAAGAATGGGATCATCGTGTCGGACAATCTTACTGATGCGACCCGGCTCGATGTTGAAATTCCGACGGCGATAATTCCGGGGCTTGAAATTATCGGTATGAAGATAAAAATCTTAGTCTACTAAAAAAATACCTCCCCAGTCCCCTCCTTGCCAAGGAGGGGATTTAGGGGCGGTTATAAGGAGGATTTATGGAATATGTCTCGAAAGCAACACTCGAAGTAAACGGGCAGCTCGTTGACGATATCAATTCCGTTACGGAAAAAAAGGTTGAAGTGAGAAAGGCCATCAAGCTCATGAATAAGACCGGCGTGGTCAAGGGCACGCCGCAGTACGGGATGCAGGTTGAATATGTTCTTCCGAAAGACGCTCCTGAATTCGACTGGGAAGAAGTCGAAAACGGCACACTCACAGTAGACAAGGAAAACGGGGTGAGGGTTACTTTCACCGGCGTTTATACGCTCGAAGTCGGAGACGCGAAATACGACGGCGAGAAAGAAACCACAAGGAACATCGAGCTTGTAGCTATGGGGAGGGTTAAGGAATGAGCCTTCTGGAAAAACTCAAGGCCGGGAAGAAAAACAAAAACACGATTAAATTTCCCGGCACTGATCAGGATATTATTATCTCTGTTTTATCCGAGGCGGACATCCAGGCCGCGCACTTCGAGTCAGAGAGGCTATTTAAGAAAAACGGGATAGAGGTCTCTATGTCAACGGTTGATGCTTACGAGGCCGAGAAAACTACACAGATACTTTTCCGGGCATGCAGCGATACTGACGGGAAGCCTCTCTCAAAAACAGTGGACGAATTCCGCTCGCAGATACTGAAGGCCGAGAAGGATATCCTTGTGGATGAGTATAACTCTCTTGAACAGGAATGCTCTCCGAATCCTGAAAAGATATCCACAGAGGACATGGAAAAAATAATTGACGAGGTAAAAAAAAGACCGGAGATGATTGGGAGCGTTTCAAATATCGTTATAGCGAGAAAGCTAATAGTCTCTTTGGCCTCCCGGCTTCAGAACTCACAACAGGGCAGTGGCTCTACATCTTCGTGATGGAGATGCCCAAAGACTCAAAATCAAAGACATACAAGGTAAGAAAGAAAAGATGAACAGCAAGATAATAACGCCCCCGCCTTCGTCACCCCCTCTTAAGTTAAGAGGGGGATGGGGGAGTTATGTCTAATATTCTTGAGCTTATTTTAAGAGGCCGTGCGGACCAGCTCGATAGTGTTATCAGGAGCAGCGGCAAGAATATCGAGACCTTCGGCAGGAAGAGCATTGCCGCGTTCCAGCGCGTGGGCAGCACGATAAACACCCTGAGCGACAGGTATCTGAACAGGTTCACAAGCGTCCTTGGTGGCGCAAGTCTCCTTTATGCAGGCAAGGGCGTGATAGACCTCGATGCGCGGCTGGCGCGACTGGCTATAACAGCAGGCGGGGGCGCAAAAATGTTGGTTGGAATGAAAAAAGAACTTTTTGAGATTTCCGCAATAACATATACACCTGTAGGTGAGCTGGTCACGTATATCAAAACAATAGTTGCCAGAACTGGAGACATTAAATTTGCAATGGCGACCATTAAAGATGTAGGCCTTGCCTCGGCTGCAACGGAAACAAGCATGGCCGATATGGGTGAGGTGGTCGCTAATCTTAAGGAAAAACTGAAGCTTAAGCCCGAAGAGATATTACCGGCCTTAGACATATTAAATCTTGGAGCAAAGGCAGGCGCAGTAGAGTTCAGCGATTTCGCCAAACAAATGGTTGTTATGGCGTCATCTACCGGTAGATTCAATCTTGAGGGTCTTAAAGGTGTCCGCATTATCAGCGCGTGGGCGCAGATGGCGTTTAAAAGCAATTCGTCTTCGGACGAAATGGCGACTTCAATTAAGGATGCTGTCTCTGAAATGCTGACGCTCGAAAAAATAAAAAAAATGCAGAAACTTGGATTCAACCCTATTGATACCGTAGCATCAAAGAAGGCGGGAGTGACCGTAATGAAAGATATCGAGGATGTAATTAAGGGCATTGTTAAGGCCACAAAGGGGGATGAGATAAAGCTCGGTCAGATATTCGGATTGCGCAGTATCACGGCCTTTAGTGATATGGCAAGGGAATTTCGTGCAACCGGTAAGTTTGATACATTCGATAAGTTTGCGCAGCAGGGCGGAGATAGTGTTGAGACTATGAAGGATTTTCATTTCTGGACAAAACAGACTGCCGCTCAGATTACAAATATAAAAACGGGACTGTCTAAACTTACAAACGAAAATCTGGATTGGCCCATAAAAAAGCTTAATGCTGCGCTCACGTTTTTAAATAATCATCCTATTATTACAAAGGGCGGGCTGGGGACAATTCTTGGTATCGGAGCCGTCGCTGTGGCATTCAAAGGAATTTTTGGGCTTATAGATATATGGGGGAGATTATCAGGCAAAGGCAGTAAGGGGATTCCCGGTATCGGCGGTCTGGGACTCCCCGGAGCAGGCAAGGGGCCCATTCCCGTGTATATCGTCAACAAACATCTCTCGATGCTTCCGGGTGGATACCAGTTCCCCGGCGGCGATATCCCGGGCGGTGGAATCCCAGGGGGCGGCAAATTCGGCAAGTTGGCCGGTATTGCAGGCAAGGCATCAATGGTCGCAGGCGTTGGGATTGCGGGGTATCAGGCAGGCACGCTTATCAATAAGGGCATGGGCAAACTCACAGGCAAGGGCGAGGGATGGCTTGGTGAGATGCTCTATGATCTCCTGCATCCATCCGAATCCTCTAAAGGCAAACAGCCGGAAATAAAAAACAACAATGAAATTAATCTGACCTTAAGCGTAGATCAAAGCGGCAAGGTGATATCGAATACAAACGACATGAACACAAAAATTAATCTCAAAAGGACAGGCTTTTAATGGCAGAGAAAAAAGACAGATATGACGCATTCATATATCCTTCATGGAAGCTTGAGATCGAGAACATCGAGGACAATTTTGAAAAGTCCATAGTCGAACATGAGTTCCCCTATAAGGACGGCGCGATGCTTGAAGACATGGGAGAGAAGGCGCGTCAAATCAGGTTCCGCTGCTATTTCTACAACGGAAATTATGAATCGCATATCGAGTTGATTAATTTTCTCAAACAAAAAGACCTGATCGAGATGTCTCACCCGAAATACGGGATCGTAGAGGGAAAAGTAAAAACAATATCTGTGCGTCATGACTACAAGGAAAAGACAGCAGAGATAGACATTGCATTCGTAGAGAACCTCAGGGGCGAAATAGAGGTTCAGGCTTATGTGGATGTCCAGATGGCCGGAGAAGAGGCTTATGTTAACGGCTGGAGCGATATGATAAGCGATTTTGAGTTGGACGCGAAGAATGAACTCGGGCCGCAGGCGGAGGGCATACTCAAAAAAGAACTCGACCCTTCCAAAAGCACCATGCTTGAGCAGTTCACTAATTTGACCACTCCGGCGCGCGGATGGATTAAGAAGGTGGATACTTACGTAAAGACGATGCAGGGCACCCTGAATAAAATATCAAACCCTGCGAACTCGATAACTTCGATGCTTAAGTTCAGCACGAATCTTCCGGGTACGACGATAGGCTCTGTTGCAAAGACGGTCGAGAGGTATGGCATATCTCTTTCGACCCTGCGGAGTTCTCCCGCGAGGTTTGTATCGAGCTATGTAGGAGGCATGAAGGGGTTGGAAAAAAGCTCAGGGTCATTTTCAAAATATACAAAGATAGGCGGCGCGCTCGGCTGCGGCTTGCACACATCTCAGATATTTAAGTCGGATCAGTTAAATCAAAATGCGATGATATCACTGGCTAAGGCAAAATCTTTTGATGCGCTGGGAAGGTTTTTAAAGTAATGGAACTGTTGACGATTAACGAGATAGAAAAATCGCTCGCCGAGGCGAGATCTTACATCCAGGAGGCCATTGATGCATCGAGAGGCATAGATAGCCTGAAAAAAATGGCTGCCGCGCTGTTGGATCACGCAAATAATATTAAGCTCGAAAGGGAAAAGATTATCAAGGTCGAGGAAGACGTGCCTATTCCTCTGCACCTTGTCTGTTTAAAGCACGGCCTTCCATATAATGACGCCGAGAGGATTTTGGCAATTAATAGCATAAAAAACCCGAATTTTGTTTCAGGGGAGATAAGCATCTATGCGAGATAAGATAAGCCTTATTGTAGGCGGATATAAAGTCGAAAACTTCATATCATACACAATAGACTCAGACCTCTATGTTGCGGATGATGCGTTCAGCCTTGAGCTTGCAAATCCGGAAGTAACGATCTACAAGGGATCCCGATGCGAGCTTTACGTGAATGATATTCTCGAAATGACAGGGATCATCGATAAGATAACACCGAGTTACGACAAATCCGGCAACAAGCTCAGGGTCGAAGGCAGAGACCTTATGGGGCTGTTGACAGATTCCTGTTGTGAGGAATTCATTACGCTCCAGGGGGTAACACTCAAAGCCCTCACAGAAAGGCTTCTTAAAAAAACTCCCTTCATCAGCACGAAAGATATCGTCTATCAGGAGAATGTCGTAGGGAAACTAAAGAGTAAAAAACATTCGAAGTCTGCGGCATGGGACACCTCGCAGAATTTTTCGCAGATAGAACCGGGCATGACTATAGTGGAGGCACTGAAAGAATATGCCCGCAGCCGCGGGGTGATATTTTGGTCGATGCCGGATGGCACATTCGTATTTGGCCGTCCGTTAGTTTCAGGAGAGCCTGCATTCCGGCTTACCAATCGCAAGGACGGGAAAGAAAATAATATCAAAGAGGGAGAGAAGACAGAGGATATCTCAAAGCAATATTCCTCTATAACAGTTATGGGACAGCAGCAGGGAACAGACGCTACAGCGACAAGCTCAATCAATACAAAGGCCACGGTTGCAAACGATGCCGTGCCATTCTACAAGCCTTTTGTGGTCAAGAATAATAACGATGCTCAAAGCCCGAAGGCGCACGGCCAGATGCTTCTCGATAAGCAGAGGCAGGAAGGCTTTCAGCTGAGATACAAGGTTGCCGGACACAGCCAGAACGGAAAAAACTGGACGATAAACCAAATCTGCCACGTAGAAGATGAGGCCCCGAATTTCAATCTCAAGGACTCATATCTAATCTACGGAAGGACATTTGAGTTATCAAAAGATAAGGGTGTGGTCACAACGCTGAGGCTTGGATATCCGGGGGTGATTCAGTGAGCCGTTTTAAACTTTTGATTGTGGGGACTCCGCCTGTCAGGGATGAGATTTACTTTCTGACTCGCTCCGCACCGGCCGTTCTTTGTGTCCTTAATGAACCTCTCGGCGGCAAAACTGTCAGTGGTAATGGTGATAGTCTCCTTGCCGAGATCATAGGTCATATAAGCCCTATTAGACTTATACTCAATAGATTTAACCCTGTTGGCCTCAAGGGTGATAGAGGATTCCTTGTCATGCGGGACAGACTGAAAATGCACGGACTTGGTGTAGCAGGGAAGCTCAGCAGCGAGCGCGGTAGAGCTGAAGAGAAAAAGAAAAACATAGGTCATATATGTCCTGTAAGTCATATCCCTCTTCATAAGGAAATCATATCATGATACGGGCAATTATACAATCCGTATTCGAAGGCGTGATCAAACGTTTAACCGCCTCGGGCCGCTCCGATGAAATAATCGAGAACCGCGAGTATTTTCAGCATTACGGTTTTACCTCGAGGCCCCTCTCAGGAGCTGAGGCAATACTCATACAGGACGGCAACCATATCGTGATGCTCGCCTCTGACGACCGCAGATACCGCCTCGCCATCGAGGACGGCGAGGTTGCTCTTTACACGGATGAAGGCGACCATATCCTTTTTAAACGCGGGAAAGAGATTTATATCAAGAGCGGCAATAAGCTTAAGGCGGACATCGAGAATGACGTGGAGATCAACACGAAAAGGATAAAGGCCATCGCTACGGAATCCGCAGATATAAATACTGCCTTGCTTACCGCGCATGCAACCACATCCGCAACATTGAAATCTCCTATCGTTAATCTACAGTCAGATGCTATTACAATGACGGCATACACTGCCGGAGTTATGCCGCTTGCGCGGCTTGTCGGCAATATGCAGATAGAAGGCAGCACAGAGATAAACCTTGCTGATATGAGGGCGAATCTCAGGAGATTGATAGACGAGAGGTTTAGGGTGCTGTTTAACGCGCACGTGCATTCAGGCTGCGGCGGATCGGTTAATTCAGGGCCTCCGACACAGACGCTTGAGTTCGCCGATCATGCCACAGACATTATGAGGGCAAAATAATGGATTTTAAAATTGACATTGAGCAGGGCACAGGAATGGGAGCGATGACCTTCAATAAAGCCGATAACATTATGAATAATATTTTTCTGTCTCTATCCGTCAAAAAAGGCTCATTCTTTCAGAATCCGGATTTCGGACTTGATCTCCCTTCACGCGCAAAAAACACAGCGCAGACAGCAGCCCTGATAGAGGAGAGATTTAGACAGGCGCTGCGCTGGCTGCTCGATACCGGCAGGGCAACGAAGATTGATGTTTACAGCGAAAGAGACAGGCTTCAGGATCTAAACAGATTAAAGGTTCTTGTCGAGGCGACTCAGGCAGATGGGCGGAAAGTATCCTTTGAAACATTCGCGGAGGTGGTATGATTAATCCTTTTTCAAAGTCGTTTGATGAGATATTAAATGGCATTTTAACAGACTATAAAAACCAATTTCCCGAAGCAGACACTTCACAGGGAAGCCTTATTTTTATCAAATCATCCTGTATGGCCAGCGCCCTGTGGGGGATTCATAAGGGTATAGAATGGACAGGAGATCAGATATTCCCTGATACCTCCTCTACAGAGAACCTTGAGCATCACGCATGGGTGCGGGGAATAGAGCGCACTTACGAAGAGACTGATGAGGCATATCTGGCGCGGCTGCTTGATTGGATCAGAAGGCCGCCTGCAGGTGGCAATAAATACGATTATGTAAAATGGGCTCTTGAGATAGATAACGTGGCAGCGGCCTATTATTTTCCCCTCGCTCAGGGACTTGGCACGGGAGATGTGGTTGTAGTTGCCAATGAAACAAACACCGGCTCGGAGATACCGAGTTCCTCTGCCCGCATCGGCAGGATCACAGCAATATCAGCAGGCAAGCTTATAGACGGCGCGGCAAATTTTACAGAGGCCGGACATCCGGTCTCTGTCGGAGATATCGTGCGGAATCCGGTATCCGGCATAGAGACAACGGTCGTATCTATTGACAGTGCAACCCAGCTTACCCTCACAGATGATATTTTCAAGGCCGTTAGCGAGAGCTATATCCTTCATAACCACACAGGCTTAAGCACGGCAGTTTCCACAGGGAAGTTGGTGGACGCAAACGCAAAATTTAACGATGCTACATGGACGATTAAAAAGGGCGATAAGGTTGAAAATATCACGGATGGGACAGAGACAACGGTCGTCTCTGTGGACAGCATACAGCAGCTTACGCTTACAGATGATATTTTCAAGGCTGCGGCAAAAAAATATGTGGTCAAATCCATTATTGCGGAGGTCAAATCGCACATAGAAGATTTAAGACCTGTAACAGCATCTGTATCGCGTATTCTGCCGCCGACAATACTCACGCAGGCTGTTACAATGGCCGTCACCGGGCAGAATGCGAATAAGTCACAGGCAGCAGCAGACATCGAGGCATACCTTAAGACCCTGATACCGGGGCAGACTCTCTATAAATCGCAGCTCGTCAATATAGCGATAGATAATGGAGCGGATGATGTAACCATAACAACGCCTGCCAATAATATTGTGCCTGGCGCATACGAGATGATACGGCCGGGGGTAATCAGTGTTACATAAAGACGCACTTAAGCTTTTATTTCCGCTTGATCTGGGCGGCGAGTTCGAAAGGGACATCGAGCTTGAAGGCAAGCAGCTCGATCTCGCCCAGGCGAGAGTTGATGATCTGCTTAAAGAGATGTTCCCGGATGGGGCCTATGAGCTTCTATGCTGTTGGGAGAGGGTCTGCGGCATCACACCCGGAGCCGACGACACATTACAGATGAGGCGGGACACCGTTATACGGAAGCTCCGAGAGATCGGCAGACTCGACAGAAAATATTTCATCGATGTCGCTGCTGCGATGGGATACACAATCACTATCGAGGAGCTTCATCCGTTCATGGCAGGTCTCAGTTACGCAGGCGATACTCTTTATGTCGAAGAGAGCATTTTTATATGGCTGGTGCGGATAGCGGGACAGTCTCTCTATTATTTCAGAGCAGGGCAATCATCCGCCGGGGAGCGGCTTCTGTGGTGGCCCGTGCAGACCGTATTGGAAAATATTCTCAATGACTTAAAACCGGCGCACACGTACATAATTTTTGACTATAGTTAAGGAGGAATAACGATATGGCAAAAACAAATTTCGTAGATGGAGACCCGCAGCAAGGGGTACAGGGGACAAGAGTACTTGCCGCATTTTTAAATAAGCTTTTCGGCACGTCAGGCCATCGGCATGACGGCCTGGATGCAGACGGCAGCGCAGCGATTGATTACGCAGCCGACACCGGCGCGGCGAATGCCTATGCGATAGCTCTCGTTCCTGCTCTCACGCAGTATGTGGTCGGTATGCCGATACAATTTATGGCTGCCAACGCAAACACGGGGGCTTCAACGCTCAATGTCAATGGACTTGGGGTAAAGGATATCAGTAAGAATTTTGATCAGCCCCTTGCATCAGGCGATATCAAAGCAGGACAGATCATAACAGTTGTATATGACGGCGTGGATTTTCAGATGGTCAGCGCCTTCTCGCCTGATTACATAACAAATGGTTTTCGCAACCTTGTCATTAAAAACAATACGGCAAGTCAGCTTAGTATTACCGCGGATGGGATCGTTCTGCAGGACACAGCAGGGAAGGCATTAAAAGTATCAGGTGTTAATCATATTGCAGATATTACAGTAGCTGGGGTCAACGGGTTAGACACCGGCGCGGAAGCGGCATCTACATGGTATCACATCTGGGAAATAGCAAAAGCAGATGGCACAAAAGCAGCGTTGCTTTCAGCCTCAGCGACCACGCCTATAATGCCGGACGGATTTATATATAGGACGTATCTGGGGGCTATCTACAATGATTCCTCGGGCAATTTCAAAACAACTGTACAGTTCAATAATAGGGTTTTTCTCCTGCCGACGGAAAATGTCGTAGCTACCAGCGTAACAGCTCCAGCCTCTTTTACATCACAAAATATTTCCTTAATGGTGCCTATTACTGCTCGCACCGCAACCGTAATAATCGGCACCGCGACTACATTATACAGAGTCCATGCGGTCGCTGGCGATGCAAGTGGTCTTGGCGGAAGCATAGTCCCAGCAGGACAAGGAGGAGGCGGAACCGTTGAAGGTTTTTATTCGGCGGGAATAACTCCCGATATTCCTCTTTCAACAGTACAAACCATTTATTGGAAGGCAGAAAACCCCATAACCAATGGGCACAGGCTCTTAATTTCTGGTTGGACATATTAACGCGTGAGAGGAGGTAAAAATAAATGATAGCATACAAAATTCAGACAGACGGGCGGGCAATAGATTTGAGATTCGTAAATTCAATAGAGCCGGGAGATATAGCAATTGAGGGTGACGTGATACCCGACATACATACCTTACATTCCCTGAGCTATATAAAAAATCTAAAAATTTCTGCGGTCAAAGCCGAGGCATCTAAAAAAATAGATGTAACATTGCCCGACTGGCAGGTTCGGCGGCATCACGATCAGGTCGAGCTTGGGGTGGCCACCACACTGACAACGGCCAACTATACAGCGAAACAACAGACATGCCAGGCGATCAGAGACGCGTCTAACACTATCGAGACTGAAATACAGGTATCGAGTGATCCCAATTCAATCGACATAGCGAATCACACGGCCTGGCCGGTTTGATTTTAGGAGTAGGGAGCAGGCGTCCCGCGGCAAACGGGACACCGATCTATGCACTAACATAGACCACAGGAACCCCTACTACTCCCCGTCGTCCGGACCGGAACGACATGGGAATTATAGCAGGCAGGATAAAAAGGAGTCTATGTTATGAACAGCTTTCTCGCATGGATTGGCGGTAAGCGTATCCTCGCCAAAACAATCATCTCAATGATGCCTGAGCATAAAACTTATGTTGAGGTATTCGGCGGAGCAGGATGGGTGCTCTTCAGGAAGCAACCCTCAGAAGTCGAAGTCTGGAACGATATAAATTCAGACCTGGTCAATCTCTTCAGAATTGTCAGAAATAAGCTCCATATTTTTAAGAGAAGACAGTATTTCCTCTTATCAAGCAGGGAAGAATATTTCACCTTTCAAAAGGCGATTAAAACAGGGAAATTCAAGGATGATGTAGACAGGGCAATAGCCTTTTATTATTGCATTAGAAACAGCTTCGGTTCTGGTATATTTACGGGCTATGCCTTTGGCCCTAATCGGGGGCCGAAATACTGTGAAGGGATAGAAAAACTTGAAGCGGCCAGAGATAGGTTGAAGAATGTGTATATTGATAATCTGTCCTTTAACAGGCTTATCCCGAACTACGACAGAAAAGAGACGCTGTTCTATTGCGACCCGCCATATCGTATGCTGCTTGATAAGCCGTGCGGTAAGCAATACTACCAACATACCTTCACGGTTGAGGATCATACGAGGCTCAGGGACACACTAAAAGGCATATCTGTCCGGTTCGTATTATCATATGATGACCACCCTGAGGTTAGGAAACTCTATAAGCGGTTCAAGGTGGTAGAAACCGAGCCGGTGCTTTATAGCATGAACAACCGGCAAAACTCACTGGCCAGACGAGTCGGAGAGTTGATAATAACCAATTATTGAGAATTTAAACGGCTATTAAAGGCCGCCCGAAGGGGTCAAAAAGCCGTTTTTCTCATTTTGCCTGTTACAATTTCTCAAACTGGCGGTTAGGTTATACCTGTATAAATGCAAAAGTTTCCTTTTGCCTGTTTATTAATCACTCTCTGCTTAAAAAACAGGCAATTCCAACACGGTTCAAATCAAATAGCCTTATTTATCAATGCATTGTTATTGGCATGCTTATTGTAATTGCAAACTGCAATGTCAGTCTTAATTTTGAAAAACATAAGGACAGAAGGCCCGGGAACTATTGTGGATTTTCTCAGAGAAAATAATGTACCTTATGAGGTTATAGAGCTTGAGAGCGAAAGAGTCCCTGATACAGCAATGTTTGACACGCTTGTTATAATGGGCGGCCCGATGAGCGTGAATGAGAGCGATACATATACGTTCATAAAAAAAGAAGAAGAGCTCGTCAGAGATTTCCTAAAAGCCAATAAAAAAATTCTTGGTATATGCCTGGGCGCCCAGATTATGGCAAAGGCTCTCGGGGCAAAGGTTTATAAAGGTCCGGCACCGGAAATCGGCTGGCATGACATTGAGCTTACGGAGGCGGGGATAAGAGATACTATGATGAAAAAAATTGCGCTGCATCCAAAGGCAGGGGATTTCTGGAAAAAGTTCAAGGTGTTTCACTGGCATGGAGAAACATTCGACATCCCCTCGGAAGCCGACAGGCTTGCAAAATCAAGCCTGTATCCAAACCAGGCATTCAAATACGGAAATGATGCTTATGCATTCCAGTTCCACATAGAGGTAACAAAAAATATGGTGTATGACTGGCTGAAGAACGAACCGGTGGATATAAAGACTGATACTGAAAAATTTTATGAAACGTATCACGGCAGGGCCGTGAATTTTTATAAGGCATTTTTTAAAAGAATTATAGCGTAACGCAATAACTCTATAACGCGATAAACACAATAACAGGAGGTGATACATGAAAAAGGTTGAAGCAGTTATAAAACCCTTCAAGCTCGATGAAGTAAAAGATGCTCTGAATGAAATCGGCATTCAAGGCATGACAGTTACAGAGGTCAAGGGTTTTGGCAGACAGAAAGGCCACACTGAATTATACAGAAGCGCTGAGTATGTAGTTGATTTTATCCCGAAGATTAAGATAGAAGTCGTGACATCTGACAACCTGACTTCAAAAGTTGTAGCTGCCATAGAAAAAGCAGCAAAGACAGGCAAGATAGGCGATGGGAAGATATTCGTCTATCCCATTGAAGATGCCGTAAGAATAAGGACAGGAGAACGCGGAGAAGCAGCAGTATAAGCGTAAGGCGTTATAGCGCAGAGCGTTAAGTGTTATAGCGCAACGCAATAACGCAATAACTCTATAACTAAAATTAAAGGAGGAAGAATGACACCAAAGGACGTAATCAAAATGGCTCAGGAAAACAAGGCTGTTATGGCAAATTTCAAATTCCTTGATTTTCCCGGAATCTGGCAGCATTTTGCTGTTCCGATATCAGAATTAAGAGAGGAGATATTTGAAGAGGGGCTTGGTTTTGACGGCTCTTCAATAAGGGGATGGCAGGCGATTCACACATCAGACATGCTCATAATTCCTGATGCAACAACTGCATTTATGGACCCCTTTATGGAGTATCCGACAATAAGCCTGATCTGCAATATCGTAGATCCGATAACAAAAGAGTTCTATTCCAGAGACCCGCGGTATATTGCTCAGAAGGCAGAAGCTTATCTCAAATCAACCGGTATAGGCGATACAGCCTATTTCGGACCTGAGGCAGAGTTCTTTATTTTCGATAATATAAGATTTGCCCAGAACTCAAACAGCGGATACTATTTCATCGACTCGGTTGAGGGGATATGGAATTCAGGAAAAGAAGAGAACCCTAATCTTGGCTACAAGCCAAGACACAAGGAAGGCTATTTCCCTGTGCCTCCGACAGACAGTCAGGTAAACCTCAGGACAGAGATGGTCATGGAGATGCAGAAATGCGGCATTTACATTGAAAGAGAACACCATGAGGTTGCAACAGCAGGACAGGCAGAGATTGATATGAGATTTGATTCGATGGTCAGAATGGCTGATAAACTGATGCTCTTTAAATACATAATCAAAAATGTGGCAAAGAGGCACAATAAAACAGTGACCTTTATGCCAAAACCATTATTCGGCGACAACGGCTCAGGCATGCACGTGCACCAAAGCATATGGAAAAAGGACAAACCTTTGTTTGCAGGAAATGGTTATGCCGGCTTAAGCGAGCTTGCTATTTACTATATCGGCGGAATACTGAAACATGCTCCGGCACTCGCTGCGCTTACAAACCCTACAACAAATTCATACAAGAGACTCACCCCTGGGTTTGAGGCGCCTGTAAATCTCGCATATTCAGCAAGAAACCGTTCAGCATGCATAAGGATACCGACCTATTCCGCAAGCCCCAAGGCAAAGAGAACCGAAGTCAGGTTCCCTGACCCTTCATGCAATGGATACCTTGCGTTTGCAGCGATGCTCATGGCAGGGTTGGACGGCATAGAGAACAAGATACACCCTGGCGAACCTCTCGACAAGGATATCTATGAGCTTGGGCCTGAAGAACTTGCATCTGTTCCGACAATGCCTGCAAGCCTTGAAGAGGCATTGGATAATCTTGAGGCTGACAATGATTTCCTTAGGAAAGGAAATGTTTTCACAGAGGATGCCTTAGAGACATGGATAAGCTACAAGAGGTCCAAGGAAGTAGATGCATTAAGATTGAGACCTCACCCATACGAGTTCTTCCTGTATTACGATATTTAAAAATTTTAGCAAAGATATAAAAAAGGGAGGCAGTTCATGCCTCCCTTTTTTATTGCCCTCAGGAATTTAATGCAAGCATATTAATTTCCGCCGCTAAAAATAAAAATCCCCCTTGCTTCTTCAGCAAGGGGGATTCTGCAGGTCAATTACAGTTTTGCTACATTGATTGCCTTGGGGCCTTTCGGTCCCTTTTCGGTATCAAAGCTCACTGAGTCACCCTCGGCAAGGCTTTTAAAGCCGTTGCCCTGGATTGAAGTGTGGTGGACAAATACATCGCTGCCGTCTTCGCTTGTAATAAAACCGAAGCCTTTTGCGTCATTAAACCACTTTACTGTTCCATTAGCCATTTCTTTTACCTCCTTTTTTATAAACTCAAATCTCAGAAGGTCTCAACAAATAAAAAAAACCACAAAGTTGAAAAGTCTTTGTGGCCTCATAAACTGCAAAAACTTCTAAAATTCTAGACTTAGAGTAACACGTCCCCGACCAATTAGTCAAGATAATTAAAACCTACTTCACATTAAATCTGTTCATCGCCTTTGAAACACCTTCGGAGACAATCACGGCAATGGCATCTGCTGCACGTTTAATGGCATCCTTGATTAATGGGAGTTCATCCCTTTTGAATTTCCTGAGGACATAATCTTCAGCCGGCGTCCCGATTTCCCTGCCAATGCCAATCTTCACTCTTATAAATTCCTTTGTGCCGATATTCTGGATTACTGACTCTATTCCCCTGTGCCCGCCTGAGGAGCCGTCCTTTCTAATCTTTAGTTTCCCTGTTTCCATATCAAGGTCGTCATGTATCACTATCAGATTTTCGGGAGGAATATTGTGCCTCTTAAGAACGTCTCTTACAGCAAGTCCGCTGTTGTTCATAAACGTCAAAGGCTCTATGAGGAAAACACCATCTCCTTCCATAGAGCCTTTTCCTATCAGATAATCTCTCTTTTCTTTTAAATCTGTATCGAGAAAATCAGCAATTGTATCCAGCACCATAAAACCAAGGTTGTGCCGGGTCTTTGCATATTTACTGCCATAGTTGCCGAGTCCGACTATAGCCCACAACTATTTTTTCTCCGCCTTCCCTTTTTTCTCTGTTTTCTCTGCTTTCTCCGCTCCCTCTTCTTTTTCTTCTTTCTTGCCTTTCTTTACGACCTCCGGCTCTACCATTTCAGGAGCAACTGCAACAACACCTTCAGCAGGCGCTGCCTCTTCTTTCTCAACAGCAGGAACAATAACATTGACAATAATCTCATCAGGTTCAGTAAGCACCTTTATGCCTTCTCCGACACTGATGTCTTTAACATGTACGGCCTGCCCTGTCTCAAGCTTTGATATATCAATCTCAAAATGGCCGGGGATCTTATCAGGAAGACATTCGATTTCTACCTCCCTGAGCACATGCTGCAGGATGCCGCCGTCACGTTTGACACCAATCGGTTCACCAATTGTCATAATTCGCACATTCACGGTTACCTTCTCTGTCAGAGAAACCTCAAAAAAATCAGTGTGCAGGATATCTCCTTTCAGCGGGTCGAGCTGAAATTCCTTAAGGATTGCCAGCTTCTTGTCACCATCCGAGAAGTTGAGGTTAACAACTGTGTGCTCCCCTGATGTAGCGTCAATAAATTCTGCCATAGCCTTTTTCGAGATAGATATCGGAAGCGAACCTCCATCCCTGTAAATAACCGCGGGTATCATCCCCTGCCGCCTGAGCGACCTGGCTATGCCTTTTCCGGCCTTATCTCTTTTTTCTACGTTTAGTGTAGCCCTTTCCATCTATTCCTCCTTTACCCCGCAGGAAATTTTTCAAGCGGGTTTATACAAAAAGCGAACTTATCGAAGATTCTTCATGAATCCTTTTTATGGCCTCACCGAGCAGAGGCGCAATGCTCAATACCTTGAGCTTTTTACATTTTTCCTTTTTGCTGTCCAATGGTATCGTATTAGTTACAATCAGCTCCTCTATAACTGAATTATTAATCCTGTCTATAGCAGGCCCTGAGAGCACAGCGTGTGTGCATGCCGCCAGCACCTTTTTGGCGCCTTTCTCCTTAAGCGCAGATGCAGCCTGGGTAATTGTGCCTGCCGTATCTATCATATCATCGAGAATAATTGTTTCCTTGCCTTTAACCTCTCCTATAACATTCATCACCTCTGATACATTTGCCCTCTCCCGCCTTTTATCTATTATGGCCAGCGAGGCATTAAGCCTCTTTCCAAATGCCCTGGCCCTCTCCACACCTCCTGCATCAGGAGAAACTATGACAAGGTCTTTAAAATCACATTGCCTTATATAATCGAGCAGGACAGGCGATGCATAAAGATGATCAACAGGGATATTGAAAAAACCCTGTATCTGGCCTGCATGCAGGTCAACCGTCAAAACCCTGTTCGTGCCGGCAACGGTTATGAGGTCAGCCACAAGCTTCGAGGATATTGGAACTCTCGGCTGCACCTTTCTGTCCTGCCTTGCATATCCATAATAAGGGACGACTGCGGTTATCCTTCCTGCAGACGCCCTTTTCAGGGCATCGGTCAGCAGCAGGAGTTCCATAATGTTGTCATTAACAGGAGTAGATGTTGACTGCAAAACAAATATATCCGACCCCCTTACATTCTCATCTATCTGAACCATAATCTCGCCATCGCTGAATGAAGTTATTGTTGTTTCGCATACAGGTATTCCGAGATATTCGGCGACTTCTTTTGCAAGCCCTTTGCTTGCATTCCCTGTTAGAAGTTTTATTCCATTATGCATTTTCCCTCCAATGTTCGTTAAGCGTAAGGCGTTATAACACAAAGACTAACGCGATAAACGCTATAACCCAATAACGCTTTAAACGCTCTTGCTGGCTGGGGCGGGAGGATTCGAACCTCCATATGGGAGATCCAAAATCTCCTGACTTGCCGTTTGTCGACGCCCCATATAATATAGTTTAAATAGTTTAAACAGTTTAAATAGGTCAATTTCTTCTTAACCTTTTTGAACTTCTTAAGCTATTTCACCTAAATAAGCGTTTCAACAATCCTGCACCAATTGGGCTTCATTGCCCCGGCAGCCTTTTCTGCTGTTCCCCTGCTGTCAAACACGCCAAAGACAGTTGGCCCGCTTCCGCTCATCAGAGAAGCCCGTGCCCCGTTTGCAAGCATCCTGTCCTTCAGTTCGCCTATAACCTCAAATTCCCTGATAACAGGAATTTCAAGGTCGTTTTTCATCATAACAGCAATGGATTTAAAATCCTGCCTATCGAGGGTTTGACTGAAAAGTTTAATATTATTCTCTTTCTTTGTCAACTCCGGCGGTAACCCGGTTTCGATTCGCAATGCCCTGCTCATCTCTGAATAGGCCCATTTTGTTGATACACTCAGATCTGGCTTTACAAGCAGAATAATGTTAGGGGTATTGGCATTTAACTGCGTAACTATCTCCCCCCTGCCTTCAACTGCAGCAAAAGGCCCCTTAAAGAAAAAGGGTATGTCAGAGCCGAGCACGCCCCCTAAACCTGCAAGCTCGTCCTTGCTTAGCTCAAGCCCCCACAGCCTGTTCAACCCCGTCAGTGTGCATGCTGCGTCACTGCTCCCTCCTCCGAGACCGGCAGACATGGGAATCTCTTTTTTTAATGTTATAACTGCGCCCTTTTTGACTGACAGCCTTTCTTTCATAAGAACTGCCGCCTTATAAACAAGGTTTTCTTCTAATGATATTTCAGCATCCGTTATTATCCCGATTTTTTCAGACTGTTCGAACGTGAGATAATCATAGAGAGCAACGCTTTGCATAAGACTCGATATCTCATGATATCCGTCTTCTCTCTTTCGCAGGACTGATAGAAACCAGTTTATCTTTGCAGGTGTCTTAAGGGTGAACATAAGATAGCTTTCAGCTATAAGCTGTCAGCCTTAAGCCTCCAGGGTATTTGCTGAGGGCCGGGCGCTTCATCATTTAATTTTTAATTTTAAATCTTGAATTTTCTTCTCTACCCTTTCCTTAAGCCCCTCTTCTTTTTCATGGAGCTCGACAGCCTTCTTCCATGCATCCAGCGCATTCTGGCTATCCCCCCCGGAAAAGTATGCATCTCCAAGATGTTCATATATTACAGGGTCATTATTTATTATGTCCACGGCCTTCCTGAGAATTTCTATTGCCTCATCATATTGCCCCATCTTAAAATAGACCCAGCCCAGACTGTCAACTATATAGCCGCTGCCAGGTTTTAAATCAAGCGCCTTTTTTACAAGAGATAATGCCTCTTTCAGATTTATGCCTTTATCTGCATAACTGTACCCAAGATAATTAAGCGCATCAGCGTGTTCAGGATTTATCCCGATTGTGTGTTTCAGGGCTTTGACCATCTCATCAAACCTGCCTGTCTTTTCATATAATACCGACATATTAAAATTCAATTCGGCGTCATCAGGGAAAAGCCCCAGGCCTTCTGAAAATACTGCCTCTGTCTTCTTGTAGTCCTTCATCTGCATGTAGCTCAACCCCAGGTATACATATATCTCAGGCTTGCCTTTCTCAAAGCTCAATATCTCTTCATATATCTTCGCTGCTTCATCATTCATCCCGTCCTTTGAGTAGATAAATCCAAGATGGAGAAACGCATTTATGTGCTTGGGGTTCAGAGATACTACCTTTTTGAACTCTTCCATTGCCTCTTTATACCTGTCTATTTCCTCAAGGGTAATTGCCAGGTAGTATCTGGCGGGCACATCCGCAGGATTGGCCTCAAGGACAATCCTGAACTCTTCTATTGCCCTTTCATACTGCTTTTCTTCGATATAGAGAAATCCGAGCCTTCTGTGCACATCCACATTGGCCGGTTCCTGAAGGCTCATCTTCCTGAGCTGTTCTATGGCCTTATCAACTGTTTTTTCCTTGAGATAAATCTGAGTGAGCCGCTCAAGTGCAATGGTGTTATGAGGATTAATCGCCGTGCTTTGCCTGTAATATTCCTCTGCCTGTTTCAGGTCTTCCTTTATTTCGCTTATTATTCCAAGGTTAACGTAAGCAGCATCAAAATTAGGTTTTATCTCAACCGCCCTCTTAAAATATTCCGCAGCTTTATCATAAGCCTCCAGATCAATATTTATGAGGCCGAGATAATACAGCCCCATAACATTATCAGAATCTATCTTAAGCAGGGACTCAAGAACATCTATTGCCTCGCCATTTCTGTGTTTTGCGGCATACAAGACAGCCAGGTAGAGGTATGCATCATCCTGCGCCGGCGCCAGTTTCAGCACCTTCTCAAAAATTTTTATTGCCCCGTCAGTATTTTTCTGGCTGTTATACAATTCACCAAGCAGCATAAGGGCAGGGACATTATCAGGATTTGTCTTCAAGGTCTCCTCTGCCATTGCAATGGCGTCAGAAACCTTGCCTGTCCTTAACAGCATGGAACTCATCTGTGTCCTGACATAAGGAGATGTTGGGTCTATATCAAGGACATTTGAATAGTATTTTAATGCATCTTCCCATCTGCCGGAAATCTCCGCTTCGTAACCCAGCATATAATTATAATAGGCATCATTCGAAAAAAAAGGCCTTTCCGCCCGGGTCTCTGAGTGCCTTGTCATACACGAAAAAGCAGAGAAAACCAGCATTATTAATATGATTTTTTTGGGCATGTTGTTATTATGACACAGAAATAATGAGGGGTCAAACAAACAGACTTGTCATGAATAAATTCTTAGGTTATACTACATGAGGCAAAAAAATAAAAATTCAATATTTCTTTATTTCTTATGCGAATAGAAAAAATCGAACTTATAGGATTTAAGTCTTTCTCCGAGAGAACTGCGTTCAATCTTCATCCGGGGATAACCTGCATAGTCGGCCCCAACGGCTGCGGCAAGAGCAACATAGTTGATTCCTTCCGCTGGGTCCTTGGCGAGCAGAGCGCAAAAAGCCTAAGGGGCGAGAAGATGGAAGAAGTGATATTCAACGGCTCCGCAACAAAAAAACCCAAGGGCATGGCCGAGGTTACCCTTGTCATGTCAGGAATAGGCGACCCAACCCAGGACAACGGAGATGATGCCCAGAATATGACATCCGTCACAAGACGGCTCTACAGGTCAGGTGAAAGTGAGTATATGGCAAATAAAGCCGTATGCAGGCTAAAGGATATAAAGGACCTGTTCCTTGACACAGGGCTCGAGGTCAAAAGCTACTCAATACTCGAGCAGGACAGGATAGCGGCAATACTCAGCTCAAAGCCTCAGGACAGGAGATTCCTGATAGAGGAAGTCGCAGGCGTAATGAAATACAAGGTGAGAAGGACAGAGGCCCAGAACAAGCTTGAGGCATCAAGATTTAATCTCCAGAGAATTAACGATATTGTCTCTGAGGTAAAGAGACAGATAAACGCCCTCGACCGGCAGGCAAAAAAGGCAGAGAGATATAAGAAGCTGTCAGCCGAGATGCGGGCCATAGAACTGAAGGTTGCAAAAAAGGACTACCAGGACCTTAAAGAATCTCTGGAAAAAATACTTACTGAATATAACGCCCTCAAAGAAAATGAAGCATTAAAAAGGGCAGAACTCACAGGCATAGAAAATACCACAGAAAAAGACCGCATCGAACTCCTTGAAAAAGAAAAATTCCTTGAAACTCTCCAGCAGGAATTCAGGGATATAGAAAAGGCAATAGCCGAGACCGAGAGATTGATTGCCGTATCAAATACCGACAGTGATAACCTGAAAGAATATCTTGTAAAACTGCATTCCCAGAAAAACGAGTTTGGGACAAAAAGAGCAGAGCTATCCCAAAAACAGGAAGAGCTGAAGAGTATTGAAATAAAGCTCTCTGCAGATATAGAAGGGCTTAAAGAAGAGCTTAAGGCCAAGAATGACCTTATTGAAACGCTGGAAAATGAACTCGGAGAAAAAGAAAGTATCGTAGAGGCAAAAAGGAGAGAAATCTTCAGAATATCCGAAGAACTGAGCAATCTCAGGAATGAAACAGGCAGGATGCAGGCCTCGCTTGAAGCATTAGAGCGGAAAGAGGCTGCATTGATAAAAGAGTCTGAAGATTCAAGGAGGGCCCTTAATGAAATAGATTCATCCATAAACGACGTTGAGGGTTCGCTCAGGAATAAAAATAATGACATCCTCATGCTTAATGAAAAGAAGGGCCTGTATATCTCGGAACTCTCTTCAGCCAGAGAAAAAACAGAGAATCTCAGGAACCAATTATCAGGGACAAAGGAAGATATCGCCTCAAACATCTCCCGCCTGGAATCCCTGAAAGAACTCATCCTGGATGCCCCAACCCGTGAAATTCTTTCTGAGGGGTCAAATCTCCACATCATCTCATCTCTCTCGGATATCCTCAGCGTTGAACCTGAATATGAAAAGGCCGTTGAAAATGCCCTTTCAGAAAAGATTAATTCTTTTATACTTAAATCCCCTGAGGATATTGAACTTGCCATTTCAACATTAAAGGCAAAGGGCATTGGCAGGATGGCCTTTATGCCCCTTACACCAAAGGCAGTTGAGGATGCAGCAGATGTGCCTGCAGGCATAATAGGCAGGGCAGCAGATTTCGTAAAGGTAGATGCCGGGTTTGCAGACATAGCGAAAAACCTTCTGTCCAATGTCCTGATAGTAAAGGACCTGAGGACAGCCCTTGCAATAAGAGAATCAGGGACCAAGGCATTGCTTGTAACGCTTGACGGCGAGATATCGGAACCTTCGGGGGCAGTTATCGGCGGAGAGGGCAGAGGGGTCCTGAAAAGAAAAAGAGAGATCAGGGAGATTGAGGAAATCATTGAGCAGAAGAAAATTTTCATAGCCCGCATGCAGGAAGACTTTAACAGGCTGCAGTTGGGGATTACGGAGAAAGAATCAGGCATCAGGGATATTGAATCGGTAATTGTTAATACGGAAAAAGAGATGTCACTTTCCAAGCTCACTTCTGAAAACTACAGGGAAGAAAAAGAAAGAATAGACAGAAAACTTGCATACCTCTCGATAGAACTTGAAGAGATCGCAAGGGAAAAAGAAGCGGTCAAAAAACTGCTTCTCGAAAAGGAAACCGTAATAAACGCAGGAGAATCAAAAAAACATATTACGGAAAAAGACATGTCAGACCTCCTCGAAATGATAACCCGGGAAAAAATAAATTATGAAGAACAGCGTACGCATATAACAGACCTGAGGCTCTCAATAACATCCCTCAGGGAAAAAATCGAGTCAATACAGAAAGAGGAAGACTCAGCCGGCAGCGCTGTCGAAGAACTGTTACAGAAGAACAATTCTGTGAATGACGAGATAAAGTCAGTTGAAGACCGCATATCACAGAGAGGAAAAGAGACAGGCGGACACCAGGAAAAGATTAAGGGCATGGTGCTGAATGCAGACGAACTCAGAGAAAAGATATCCGCAAAAAAAGAGGCCATTGACCAGGATAACCAGAAACTCCTTGCATACGAGCAGGGCATCAAGACACTGAGGCATGAGGTGGACTCTCTTTCAGCAAAAATATCGGAACTTGACATCGAAAAGACCGAGCACAGGATGAGGATCGAAAGCCTCACCGAAAATATAAGACAGAACTACGGCGCCGAGATAGATACGCTGGCTGCCGAGCCTCTGCTCCCCGAGGATGAAGAACGTTTGAACGAACTGAAAACAAAGATACAGGAACTTGGGCAGGTAAATCTCGGCACACTTGAAGAATATGAAGAACTCAGCACAAGGTACGAGTTTCTTTCAAAACAGCAGGAAGACCTTAGTAAATCCATAGCAGAGCTTGAAGAAGCCATAACAAAAATAAACAGCACAACAAAGAAAAAACTGAGAGAGGCCTTTGAGGAATTAAAAGTAAAATTCTCGGAGGTATTCGTTAAACTGTTCGGAGGCGGGAAGGCCGAGCTTATCATGACAGATGAAAACAATATTCTTGAAACAGGGATTGACATCATCGCCCAGCCGCCGGGCAAAAAATTCCAGAACATCACTCTTATGTCAGGGGGTGAAAAGGCGCTTACAGCCCTCTCGCTCCTCTTTGCAAGCTTCCTTATAAAACCGACTCCCCTTTGTATTCTTGACGAAGCAGATGCGCCGCTGGATGATTCCAATACGGCAAGATTTGCAAATATGCTGCGGGAACTTTCAAACACTATTCAATTCATAGTGATAACCCATAACAGGGTAACAATGGAGGCGTCTGATTACATCTATGGGATAACAATGGAAGAACCCGGAATATCAAAGGTTATCTCGATGCAGCTTAGCGAGGCATAGCGTTATGAACTCATACCCACAGGAAGGAACAACCTTTTCGCTCATTCTCGCTGCGCTCCGAGGATTTTGCCTCTTTATTTTTGGAGTAGATTTTATGGACTATCGGCAAAACAAACCGCTCAAAGACAGTTCTTTCTGTATGAAATAAGGGGATGATAGGCTCACTAAGAGGAAGATTGATTTCGAGAAGGCCTGATAATGTTATCGTCGAGGTCAATGGCGTCGGCTATCACGTAAATGTCCCTATGAACATCCTCTCAAACCTGCCCGAAGAAGGGAGTAATGTATTTCTTCATACCTATACACACGTGAGGGAAGATGCCCTTCAGCTCTACGGCTTTTCAACAGAAGATGAAAAAAAGATATTCACAACCTTACTCGGGATAACAGGCGTTGGCCCGAAGATGGCATTGAACATACTTTCGGGCATATCCCGTAATGATTTCGTTGAGGCTATAGAAAAAGAAGATGTGGCCCTTCTCTGCAGGATACCGGGCCTTGGCAAAAAAACAGCACACAGGCTGATACTTGAACTCAGGGACAAACTTCCTTCAGCGGAAAAACCAAAAGACAGGGTCTTTGAAGATACTCTCTCAGCCCTTGTCAATCTCGGCTATAAAAAATCAGATGCACAGGCATCCCTTGAAATGGCCTATAAAAAAGGGATTAAAGGGATAGAGGGCCTTCTTAAAGAATCCCTGAAATACCTGACAGGTAATGCAACAGACTCGGGAAGAGACAAAGGGGCTGACAACTGAAAACTAAAAACTGTAAACTACTATTATGATTCGCAAGGACGACGAGCCGGAAAGGACCTTAACCCCTGACATAAAGGATGAGGATATCTCTTTTGAACTTAACCTGAGGCCCAAAACCTTCAGTGATTTTGTGGGGCAGGAAAAGATAAAGGAAAACCTCAAGGTATTCATCACCGCAACAAAACAGAGAAATGAGCCGCTGGACCATGTCCTCTTCTGCGGCCCGCCCGGGCTTGGAAAGACAACCCTTGCCGCAATAATTGCAAACGAGCTTAAGGTGAATATAAGGTCCACATCAGGTCCTGTCCTTGAAAGGCCGGGTGACCTTGCCGCAATACTCACAAACCTCTCAGACTTTGACATACTTTTTATAGATGAGATACACCGGCTTCCTAGGATTGTCGAAGAAGTGCTCTACCCTGCAATGGAGGATTATCAGCTCGATATTATCATCGGACAGGGGCCGAATGCAAGGACCCTGAAACTGAATCTGCCGAAATTCACACTCATCGGAGCAACAACAAGGACAGGGCTTCTTACATCCCCATTAAGAGACAGGTTCGGTGTAATAAACAGGCTTGAATTCTATGAGCCTTTGGAACTGAAAAAAATAGTTTTGCGGTCAGCAGGGATTCTCGGGATAGAGATTAAGGATGATGCCAGCCTTGAGATTGCTATGCGCTCGCGCGGGACACCCAGGATTTCAAACAGGCTTTTAAGAAGGATAAGAGATTTTGCGCAGGTCAAAGGCGATGGAGCAATAGACCTGAAGATAACAAAGGGCTCATTGCTCTCTCTTGATGTTGATGAAAAAGGCCTTGATGATATTGACAGGAAACTCCTTTCAACAATCATAGAGAAATTCGGCGGCGGCCCTGTTGGCGTAGATACGCTCTCCGCTGCGATGCGGGAAGATAAAGAAACGATTGAAGATGTTTATGAACCCTATCTGCTTCAGGAAGGTTTTCTCGAAAGAACGCCGCGCGGAAGGCTCGCCACAAAAAATGCATACCAGCATCTTGGAATTACCATACCGCAAGGGTTGTTTTGAAAAAGCAAAAAGGCAGAATACTAAGCTGATTTGTCTTTGCCCGGCAGAGAGGAAACCATATTTTTCCCTGCATCCTTCGCCCTGTAAAGCGCCATGTCTGCCCTTACAATAACATCATCAAGGTCTTTTATCCCCTTATGAAACTCTGCCACCCCAATGCTTACAGTGATATTTATAGCCTCAGTTCCGGTCTGGAAAACTTTCGACTCGACCTTCTTTCTCATTATCTCAGCTGCCTTTACGCCGCCTGCCTCATCAGTGTTCGGAAGTATTACGGCAAACTCTTCGCCGCCATACCTTGCCACTGTTTCCCCTTTTCTGAAGTTATTCTTCAGAAGGGCCGTAAATTCCCTGAGCACTAAATCTCCTGTAAGATGCCCCATGCAGTCGTTTATTGATTTAAAATTATCAATATCCAGTATAATAACCGAGAGTTTAAGGCCATAGCGGGCTGCCTGGTTTATGCCCTCCTCAAGCTTTTCAAAAAAATACCTCCTGTTGTATGCGCCTGTGAGGTCGTCAGTCACGGACAGCGCCCTCAGCCTCTCGTTGGCTGAAGTGAGCTGGGCTGTCTTTTTTTCCACCAGCTTCTCCAGCCCCTCGGAATATTCCATCAGTTTTATAAGAAACCTGTTTCTCTCGTCTCTTAAGCCGAGCTTGTCCTCTGCCTCTTTTATAGAGCAGATTAAATCTTCTATCTCAAATGGTTTTCTTAAATAGCGAAGGGCCCCAAGGTCAGGGCAGTACGGGGCATCCTGGCTCATAAACAGAATTATCTCTACATTCTCATTATCAAGCTCCCTGACTTTTTTTATAAAGTCTGTGCTTCCATTCATGGTCATATCCACCAGGATAATGCCGGGCTTGAATTTATTGCAGAGAGCAATGCCCTTTTTCGTGTCTTTAGAAATCAAGGTATCGTAACCATTGCTATCCAGAGTCAGCTTCACTGACTCTGCCAGATGTTCCTCGCCTTCCAATAAAAGGATTGTTCCTCTTTCCATACGGCTGTATTATAGACAAGGCTACAGACAGAATTCAACAGACGATTAGTGCACAGAGCATGAGATGCAGGGGTCATAAGACCTGACAAGCATCTCTGCCAATAACTCGATATCCCTGTCCTTCATTCCTTCAGATGCATATTTCCCTGCAAGCTCCTCAAGGTCATGCTGGATATTTGCGTGGTTCTGGCTAGTTGGTATTACACAGTCGCATTTCACAATATGCCCTGCCTCATCAAATTCATAACAGTGATAAAGAATCCCGCGCGGCACCTCCACTGCGCCCACTCCTGTGCCTTTTTGGAAGACAACCTCCTGTCTCGGCCCGGTCCATTCAGAATCAAGAAGTTCTTCAATCAAACCAAGAGATTCATTCACCACATGAACACACTCAACCATCTGGGCGATATTATTCATGTACGGATTATGCGTCAGGGGCTTAAGTCCAAAACTTAGAGATACTTCCCTGGCAGCAGGATGAAGAAATTCAAAATTATTGTTTATCCTGGCAAGGGCGCCCACGGCAAATGACCTGCGGGAAAGCCGTGACCACTTTGATGTTGACTGGCCCACAATGTATTCATTTGTCATCTGTTTGTATTCCTGTTCTTTTTTAGTCACGCCGTCTGTTGATATCAGGCCGCCGCCTATAAAGGGATAATTCCCATCCCCTTTCAGAGATACGAATTCTGTTTCTCTGACAAAATCAGGGATATTAAATGTCCTGAAAAGTTCAGCGGTGAATAAAAGGCCGTTTACTACATCCTGCAAACGTTCCCTGAATTTTATTAATTCTTTTTTGTCAGGCAGCATCGTGAATCCGCCCACAACCGGCCTTGTGGGATGCATGCGCCTTCCCCCGATACAATCGCACATATCATTGGCGAGCTTTTTGATGCCTGCGGCCTTTATCACAATATCTGGATGTGATTTTATCAGCGGGAATACACTCCCGGCATTTAAGAAATCAGGCGCTGACAGGAAATAAAGATGGAGTATATGGCTCTGGAGTGTTTCCATGTGCTTTAAAAGCAGCCGCAGTTTCTGTGTTTGAGCTGCCGGAATAATCCCGAAGGCATTCTCAACAGCGCGGATACTCGCCAGTGTGTGCCCTATGGAACAGATGCCGCATATCCTTCCGCATATCCATGGCGCATTGTCCCACTTCTTGCCCACAAGTATTGCCTCAAAAAATCTTGGGGTCTCAACAACCTCCCACTTTGCCTCCTGAAGTTTCCCGTCATGTATCTTAATCCTGATATTCCCATGCCCTTCTACACGCGCAAGATGGTGTATATTTATATTGCAATCTACCTTCATGCGCTTGTCCCCTTATTTTTTTCACCGGATTTCCTGAGTGTATCTGCAAATGCAGAGAACCCTCCAAAACATTCCAGGCGGTCAAGTATTGTATCTTCCGAAAAACCATATTCCTTCATGATTTTTTTGAGCTGCTCCACATTTGCATCTTCTGCAGGGCCGCGGCAGCCCCAGCAGCCAAATCTGCTGTTAGGGCACCATGAATCACAGCCGCCCCGTGTAATCGGCCCAAGGCATGGCTCACCAAGGTCGAAAAGGCAGATATTTTCATTAGCCTTGCATTCAGTGCATACAGGATATTTCGGGTGGGCCACGGCCTTCCCAACCGCAATATTAGTGACAATCTTTTCCACTTCTTCCTTTTTAACAGGGCATCCGAATATCTTAAGGTCCACCCTGACCACATCCCCCAGAGGCCTGACAGGTTCTGTTTCTACGGGTGAGTTTCCGTAGACCTCTTTTTTGACCCAGTCAAGGCTGAAGCGGTTTTTGAGCTGGTTCACTCCTCCAAAGCAGGCACATGAACCTAAGGCCACAAGAACCTTTGCCTTTGACCGGATATCTTTCAGCCTTTCCGCCTCGTCACTCCTGGTTATGCTCCCTTCAACAAAGGCGATCTCATAATCATCGGCCTTCTCTTTCATCGCCTCACGGAAATTTACCACATCCACCAGGGCCAGGAAGTCCAATAAAGAAGACTCATTATTTAAGAGCTGAAGCTGGCAGCCTTCACATGATGAGAATTCGAAAAAAGCCACCTTAGGGCGGTACAGCGGCACACCGAGATATGTCCTCACAAGGCCTGCATCCATCTATATCGCCTCCTTCAGGTTCATTACAGTCCAGTAGTCAAACACAGGGCCGTTAAGGCATGTATAAGTTGAACCCACATTGCAGCGGCAGCATTTGCCCATGCCGCAGTGCATCCTGCGCTCCAGAGAAACAAACATCTTCTGCATCGGGATATCCTTCTGGTTAAGCATATTGCACACAAACTTGAACATAACCGGCGGGCCGCAGACAATCGCATATGTGCTTTTAAAAAAGGGGTTACCCCTTTCAGAAAACATCTGCTCAAGTATCTTTGTTACCAACCCTACCGGCCCTTTCCATGAAGAATCCGGTTTATCAACAATTATGCTGAGTCCGATATCATCAGCGCGCCACATATCATACTGGTATGTAAAGAGAAGCTGAGACGGGTCTTTAGCGCCATAGATAATGTCTACACTGTTGAAACGGCTGCGGTTATCCTGTGCATATGATATGGCTGACCTGAGAGGCGCAAGCCCTAATCCGCCGGCGACAAGAAGTATGTTCTGGCCATGCATCTTTTCCATTGGAAAGTTTGTGCCAAAAGGGCCCCGAATTCCTACATGAGTCCCGCGCCCTACCCTGGACAAAAAATTCGTAAGGTTCCCGGCCTTGCGGATGCATAGCTCAACATCGCCATGCCTCGCAGGCGAAGAAGATATTGAAAAAGGCGCCTCGCCTATTCCCGGCAGCTCAAGCATAAGGAACTGTCCCGGCTGAAAAATAAACTGCCTGCGTTCTTCGGTATCTATTATCTGTATCCTGTAAAGGTTTTCCATTTCAGTAAGCCTGTGTATATTTGTAATCTCGGCCTTATAGGTATATTCAAATGTGCTGAGGTCGCTCTTGCGGTGCTGCTTCTGCAGGGCCTCGCTGATAATATCTGTAAACTTTAACTGATTATCCAAGTCAATTCTCCTCTCCGCGGACACTGGCTATGACTTCAGGCACTGTAATGTTGGCAAGACATGCCTCGCCGCATCTGCCGCAGCCAACGCAAAGGGATTCTTCATATGCCTCAACAAAACCCCTGTGCTTGTGATAATACCGGTATTTCAGGCGGACATGCCTCTCAGGGCGGAAGTTGTGGCCTCCGGCTACCTCGGCAAAATCAATAAGATTGCATGAATACAGCTTTTTTGTTTTTTTTGCGCCGCGGAGGTTTATATCAACAGTCTCCTCAACCCCATAGCAATAGCATGTCGGGCACGCCTTCGAGCACGACCCGCATGCAAGACATTTCTCCCCCCACTGCTTCCAGACATCTGACTGGAATTCCATGTCAAGTATCTTTGTAAGGTCTGTTGTATCAACATGGGCTGTAAATTTTTTATTCTTCTCCGAGGCAACCTTCATGTAATGGATATGGTCTGCTTCTATTGGCTCTGCTGTCCTGATGTTTTTGAGAAAATTAAAGGCAGTATCTGAAAGTATCTCAACAAAATATTTTTCTCCGATATCAGTGATAAACATATCGAAGCCGTGAAGGGCTGTATCAGCGCCCATTGAGCGGCAGAAGCAATAAGGCTGGGGTGTGCAGTCAATGCCAACGATGAACATGTTTTTCCTTTTCGCGGCATAATAAGGCATCGGGTAAACACTTCCCATAAGCACCTTGTCGAGTTTGTTTAATGCATTTATATCACAGGCGTGAAGCCCGAAAAAGATAAAAGGCTCGCTGATATTATAGTCAACTTTTTTCTGCCAGTCATTCTCATCCATGCGGAATGCAGCCAGGTCTTCTTTATATGGCAGAAAGTATTTTTTGGCAGACAGCTTTGTAGTTGTATAATCCAGCTTAATATCATTGAAGCTATTTACCTCATTAAAGGCAAAAAGGGGCTTGCCATTATGGTCCCTGGCAATCTCAACAGGGCCGACAATCTTGTTTTTTGATGCCATGGCATCGAAGAGTTTTTTAAGCTCTTCCCTGGCAAATACCCTGAATATCACTTTATCCTCCGGCAAAATTCTGTCTTCACCAAAATTATCGGCCTTTTTGAGTGGTTATTCAAGGATTAATTTTGGAATACTTTTATTAATTAAAAAAAGCTTATATTATCGGGCTATTTTATATTTTCAGAAAGATATGAACCTGCTTTATGTTAAAATGAATAATCTTCGCTCTTGTTTTTTATCAGCAAAAGTGGCCCGGAGGCGGGACATAGTGTTTGAGCGGTTTATTTTTCCGATAGTCCGACAGTTTGCAATTATAAATAATGGAGAGGAAAAATCCTCGGAGCGAAGCGAGAATGAGCGAAAATACTATGTGCCGCCTTCCATCTGACATGTCTTACTCATAGGGAGAAAAAATGAAAATAGCTATCATCGGACTTGCGAATTCAGGAAAGACAACAATATTTAATGCATTGACAGGATTAAACCTCGAAACAACAATATACCCTACTGTTACTGCAGAGCCTCACATGGGTGTGGTAAAGGTTCCTGATATGAGGCTGAACAGACTCACTGAAATATATAATCCAAAGAAAACGACTAATGCAACTGTTGAGTATGTTGATTACATAGGCCTTACAAAAGGAGACATGGTGCAGAACAGAAAGGTCTTTGACCTGATAAAAGACGCTGATGCCATTGTGCATGTTGTCAGGGGATTTGAAGATGAGTCCATAACCCATCCGATGGAAAGCATAAATCCCCGCAGGGATGCTGAAACAGTAGAACTTGAGATGATATTCGGAGACCTGGAACTCGTTGATAAAAGGCTTGAAAGAATGGAACAGGGCTTAAAAAGAGGCAAAAAGCCTGACGAGACAGAAAAGAAAGTCCTTATTAAATGCAAAGGGGTTCTCGAGAAAGAGACTGCCTTAAGAGACATGGATTTCTCGGAGGAAGAACAAAAGACCATGAGAAACCTGCAGTTCATGTCCATAAAGCCTGAACTTGTAGTATTGAATGTCGGAGAGCAGGACCTGAACTCTGAAAAAACAAAGACAGCAACTTCCGGACTTCAGGGATTTTTTAAAGGCAGACAGGTGAAGGTACTTAGTCTGTGCGGAAAGATAGAGATGGAAATAGCACAGCTTCCTCCTGATGAAGCAAAGGCATTTCTGGAAGACCTCGGGATTGAAGAGCCTGCACTGAACAAACTGATACATGTGAGCTATGATTTATTGGGCCTTATATCCTTTCTTACTGTGGGGGAAGATGAAGTCAGGGCCTGGACTATCAAAAAAGGATTAGATGCGCAAAAAGCAGCAGGTAAAATCCATTCGGATATTGAGAGGGGATTCATAAGGGCAGAGGTCGTCTCATACAATGACTTCATTGCCCACGGCAATATGGCTGGCGCGCGTGAAAAAGGATTGCTGCGGCTTGAGGGAAAGACCTACGAAGTCAAAGACGGGGACATAATCAATTTCAGGTTTAATGTCTAACTACCACTCGGTCCTGTAATTCGGGGCCTCTTTTGTGACAACAACGTCGTGGACATGGCTTTCCCTGAGGCCGGCATTGGTGATTCTTATGAACCTTGACTTCTGCCTCAGTTCACTGAGACTCTTGCATCCGCAGTAACCCATGCCTGAACGAAGCCCGCCCATGAGCTGATGAATGCTCTGTGACAACGGGCCCTTGTTGGGAACCCTTCCCTCGACTCCTTCAGGAACAAGCTTTTTGCTTTCCACGCCTGCCTGCTGATACCTGTCTTTCGAGCCCTGCTCCATTGCACCCAATGAGCCCATGCCCCTGTAGACCTTGTAACTTCTCCCCTGATATAAAATCGTTTCACCCGGAGATTCATCTGTTCCTGCAAACAGGCCTCCAATCATAATAGAGTGTGCGCCTGCTGCCAGCGCCTTTGTTATATCACCTGAATACTTTATGCCTCCGTCTGCTATCAACGGCACCTTGTACTTCTTTGCCGCAGAAGCGCAGTTCATTATAGCGGTAATCTGAGGTACGCCGGCCCCTGCAACTATCCTTGTTGTGCAGATTGAGCCCGGGCCTATCCCTATCTTTACTGCATCAGCCCCGGCCCTTATAAGGTCTAACGTACCCTCTACAGTTGCAACATTCCCTGCAATAACTTCTATATTGAATTTTTTCTTGACCTTCCTTAAGACCTCCAGAACAGATTTCGTATGCCCGTGGGCTGTATCTATTGCTATAACATCAACCCCTGCTTTCACCAGCAGGTCTGCCCTGAAAAGGCTGTCATCCCCAACTCCTATTGCTGCACCGACCCTCAGCCTCCCGACATTATCTTTGCATGCATGAGGATACTTGCGCCTTTTCTCTATGTCCTTGATGGTAATAAGCCCCTTAAGATTGAAATCCTTATCAACTATAGGGAGTTTCTCTATCTTGTATTTATGGAGAATCTCTTTTGCCTCATCAAGGTCTGTTCCTACAGAAGCTGTTATCAGCTTTTGCTTGGTCATCACATCTGCGACTCTCTTGGTCATTCCTGTCTCAAACTTCAAATCCCTGTTCGTGAGTATGCCGACAAGCCTGCCACTCACTGTAACAGGCACGCCTGATATCTTGTATTTCTCCATCAATGCCATTGCATCCGAAATCGGTTTTTCAGGAGAGATAGTAACGGGGTCTATTATCATTCCGCTCTCTGACTTTTTTACCCTGTCTACTTCAGAAGCCTGCCTCTGAGGAGACATCGCCCTGTGGATTATTCCTATGCCCCCTTCACGCGCTATTGATATCGCAAGCTCTGACTCTGTTACGGTATCCATTGCAGCGCTCAGGAGGGGAATATTTATCTTTATCTTTTTTGTGAGGCTGGTTGAGATATCAACGTCTCTCGGAAGGATATCTGACTTCGCAGGCATAAGAAGCACATCATCAAAGGTTAAGCCTATCGGTATTTTATATTCCATCATAACCTGCCCCCGGAAAATTTCTTATCATTTTAGCATGTCTTAATCAACTAAGGCAATCACGGGTTTTATCTGCCTCTGACATTGACATTACGCCATAAAATGTGTCATAGTTGAACAATCTTAAGGCATCGAGAAGAGCTTCCAAGGATTTATCTCAATAAACCCCGCTGCGCTGCTCCAATGTTTTAAAACAAAGATTAACAAGGAGAAAATTTTAAATGTACAAAAAATTTTATGAATTTGGAATATCAGATATAGTTTTGAAATCTCTGTCTGATATGGGTTTTGAAGAACCTACCCCGATACAGAAAATAGCCATCCCCCCGGCAATGGAAGGGAAAGATCTGGTAGGCCAGGCACAGACAGGCACAGGCAAAACCGCCGCGTTCGGCATCCCGATTGTTGAAAAAGGAAAAAGGGGGAAAATACCCTATGCAATCGTACTTACGCCAACACGTGAACTTGCAATGCAGGTTGCTCAGGAGCTAAACAAGATCGGCCAGGGCAAAGGAATTCTGTGTGTGCCGATTTACGGAGGACAGTCTATCGAAAGACAGTTCCAGAGCCTGAGAAAAGGCGTTGACATTGTGGTCGGCACACCGGGCCGTGTCATAGACCATATCAAGAGAAAAACCCTTATCCTGAAAGAAATAAAAATTGTTGTCCTTGATGAGGCTGATGAGATGCTCAATATGGGATTTATTGAAGACATGAAACGAATACTCAGGGAGATTCCTGAAAAAAGACAGACCATGCTCTTTTCTGCCACTATGCCGCCGGAAATTCGCAGCATAGCAATGAAATATATGAACAACCCTGAAAACGTCCGTGTAAATGCTACAGAAATGGTTGTCTCAAAAATTAAACAGGTCTTTTATGAAGTGAGAGAAGAGGACAAGATAAACGCGCTTACCAGGCTTTTAGACGTAGAGGACCCTTCGTTAACGCTTATTTTCTGCCACACAAAAAGAGATGTTGATGATGTATCAGGGAGATTGCAGAAGATGGGATATTATGCAGGCGCAATCCACGGCGATTTTACCCAGTCTCACAGAGACGAGATGATGGGAAAGTTCAAAAAAGGGGACATTGATATCCTGGTTGCCACTGATGTTGCATCCCGCGGCCTTGACATACCGGATGTTTCCCATGTCATTAATTACAGCATACCCCAGGACCCCGACAGTTATATCCACAGAATCGGGAGAACCGGAAGGGCAGGCAAATCAGGCATAGCGCTGACATTTGTCACTCCAAGGGAATACCGGCATTTAAAACTTATCGAAAAATCTGCCAAGACAAAAATAAGCAAGGCCAAGCTGCCGACTAAAGATGAAGTTAAAAAGGCAAGGGAAGGGGAGATGATTGCCGGCCTCGAACATGAGATTACAGAAAAGAAACATGCCAAATACCTCCCGCTTGCAGAAAAACTTTTTGCCAGATATTCTCCGGAGGATGTTGCTGCTGCAGCCCTGAGCATCATCTTCGGAGACATGGAAGTCGGAGACATTAAAGAATCCGGCGCTGCACAGCCGTCCTCAGATTCAGGTTTTGTAAGGCTCTTCATGACCATCGGCAGAAAAGACAAGATAAAAGTCGCGGATATCGTCAAATCCATTTCAGCAGAGGCTGATATCCCTGCAAGGAAGATAGGGAATATAGCCCTGTTTGATACCTTCAGTTTTGTTGAGGTCCCTGCAAATCTTGCTGACAGGGTCATCAGCGCCATCAACGACATCATGATGCACGGAAGAAGAGTGCGTATACAGCACGCAAAGGAAAAGCGGAAATAACAAAAAAAGGCAGGTAAGCAAAAGCCTACCTGCCTTTTACGCAGTCAAAATACTATACGGAAACTTTGTATCTTAGCTCAGGTGTTTATTGACCAGCTTGGTCATCTCAAACATTGATACTGTGCCCTTTCCTCCGAATACTACCCTGAGGTTTGCATCAGCATTAATGTTTCTTCTGTTGACCTTGTCCTGGAGCTTGTTCTTCTTGATATACTGCCAGAGCTTCTTTGTTACTTCTGTCCTTGGGAGCGGCTTGTCGCCGACAACAGTTGCAAGCGCACTACTTATCTTCATGGGCTTCATGAATGCAGGATTCGGTTTCCTCTTTGTCTTGGCCTTTGCCACTTTCTTCTTTGCGACCTTCTTCTTTGCGACTTTCTTTACTGCCTTCTTTGCCTTCTTCTTTGTTGCCATCTCTACCTCCTTTATATTTTTAGCACCTTCATGATGCTAATGACACCGAATATAACTTACAAAATCCTACCAGACATTTCTGATATTGTCAATGGCTTTTATCTATGGATTAGGATAGCTGATTTTAAAAAAAGGGTCAATAGGAAATTTCTAAAATCCAGAGACTGCTGCACGGGCAAGATTTACAACCGTTGAGGGGCTAATCCCGATAAACAGAACCGCAATCACTGTTATGGCAAGCGCAAGCCCTATGGCAGGCGAGGTTGAAAGCTGTACTGTCTCTTTCGGTTCTTTCATATACATGTACATTACTACCCTCAGATAAAAGTATGCTGATATGGCGCTGAACATCACGGCTATAATAACAACCCATGTATAGCCTGCATTTATTGCGCTCATAAATACATAGAACTTGCCCATGAAGCCTGCTGTCGGCGGAATGCCTGTCAGAGAGAACATGAAGACAAGCATCAGCGCAGCAGCCAGAGGATGGGTCTTTGAAAGCCCTTCGTAATCTGTTATATTGTCTCCCTTGAAACCCTCAGACCTCAGCATTATAACTACTGCAAACGCGCCTATGTTCATGAAGGCATAAATAAGCATGTAAGTAAGAACACTTGCCATACCGTCACTTGTGCCTGCTATTATGCCCAGCAATATATAGCCTGCGTGGGCTATCGAGGAATACGCAAGCATCCTCTTGATATTGGTCTGTGAAAGCGCGACTATGTTTCCGACACCCATTGTGAGGATTGCAATGGGAACAAGGACTGCTGACCATTCCAGTTTGACCGAGCCGAACGCTATCAGGAAAACCCTGCCCAAAACTGCAAAGCCCGCTGCCTTGGGCCCGACTGACATGAATGCTGTTATGGACGTAGGTGCGCCCTCATATGCATCAGGCGCCCACATGTGGAAAGGCACAGCAGCTATCTTAAATGAAAAAGCCACTGCAAAAAGTATCATTGAGAGCATCAGTACCGGATTGCCTGAAAGCCCGTTAGCTACTATATATGCAGATATTGCCTTCAGGTCTGTTGTACCTGTGAGGCCGTATATCATGGAAGTCCCGTAGAGCAGGAATGCAGAGGCAAAGGCGCCGAGGAGGAAATACTTCATTGCAGCCTCGTTTGACTTGATATCGTATCTTATAAAGCCAGCAAGTATATAAGTGCTTAAGGCCATTAGTTCAAGTCCGAGGTAAAGGACTATCAGGTCTCCTGCGGATGCCATTAGCATCATGCCAAGGGTCGAGAAAAGTATAAGGGCATAGTATTCTCCAAAATTCACTTTCTCTATCACTATGTACTTTACTGATATCAAGACAGTAAGAATCACGTTCAGCATAAAAATTAATTTAAAAAACATGCTGTAGCCGTCTGATAAAAACATGCCGTTGAAGGTTGTGCCCATAGAGCCGGGAAGCACATACGTAACCAGCGCAACACCTACTATGCTCAGGAAGGCAATGGTCTCTTTTCTCTTTATAACAAGGTCTGCCAGAAGGATAGCAAGGGCCAAGACAGTCATCACTATCTCCGGCAATACAGGTCTGAGATCAGGCATTACAAATGGCATTAAAACCCCTCCAATTTCTTATTGCTCACTTAATAAGCTCCATAATATTTTTTGCCATATTCATTTCATGTACACTGCCTGAATTAACGCGCTCAAGCAGATGTTTAACTGATTCGTGCATGAACCCCAGGAATGCATTCGGATAAACGCCTATCCAGAATATCAGCAGGACCATTGGGAGCAGCGTTATTATCTCCCTTGCGTCAATATCATTAAGCCCTGCCACCTTTTGATTTACCTCCATGAAAAATACCCTCTGATACAGCCAGAGCATGTAGCCCGCGCCTATAATAATTCCGGTTGCTGCAAGCACACCGGCCCACTGGTTGGCTGTAAATCCGCCAAGGATTATGAGGAACTCGCCTATAAACCCGTTTGTTGCAGGCAGCCCTATTGATGCCAGCGTGAATATCATAAAAGCCGTTGCATAAACCGGCATCACAGATGCAACACCGCCGTAATCTGCAATCTGTCTTGTATGGGTCCTGTCATAAATAGCTCCAACACTCAAAAACAGCGCGCCTGTAACAACGCCGTGGTTTATCATCTGGAGTATTCCGCCTTCCATCCCCTGTAAGTTAAGCGCAAAGATTCCCAGTGTCACAAACCCCATGTGGCTGACTGAGCTGTATGCGATAAGCCTTTTTAAATCTGTCTGCGCAAGGCAGATTACAGCGCCGTATATGATAGCTATCACTGACAGGGTAAGCATCACAGGCGTCATGGCCCTTGAGGCCTCAGGCAATAATGGCAGGGAGAACCTCAGGAAGCCGTAAGCGCCCATCTTGATGAGCACTGCGGCAAGTATAACACTGCCTGCCGTAGGGGCCTCTGTGTGGGCGTCAGGAAGCCATGTATGGACAGGGAACATGGGGACCTTAACTGCAAATGCCGCAAAGAAGGCCCAGAAGAGCCAGAACTGCATTTGATACGGATATGTCTTTGTCATGAGCTCAAGTATATCGAAGGTCCTTCCTGCATAAAAATAAAGCACGATTATTCCAACAAGCATAAGCACGCTTCCTACCAGGGTATAGAGAAAGAACTTCACTGCTGCATAAATCCTGTTGGGCCCGCCCCAGACCCCGATAAGCAGATACATGGGTATCAGCATGGCCTCCCAGAAAAGATAGAAGAGCATAAAGTCCAGGGAGCAGAACACCCCTATCATTGCGCCTTCCATTATCAATATGGATATATAAAACTCCTTTACCTTCGTCTTTATCGAATTCCAGGATATGAGAACGCAGAGTATTGTTATTAATGTGGACAGCAGCACAAAAAGCACGCTTATGCCGTCAAGCCCGAGATAATAAGTAATATTCCAGGAAGGTATCCATGCATGCCTCTCCGCAAACTGCATGAGATGTGTAGATTTATCGAAATTTGTAAACAAGGGGATTGACAGTATAAAGGCTGCGATGCTCACTAAAAGGCCTACCCACTTTGCAAGCGATTCCTTTGCCCTTGGTATGAGCAAAAGCAGCGCTGCTCCTGCTATTGGCAGAAAAATGAGCGTGCTGAGTATCGGAAACCCTAATTTATTCATTATCACCTGTTCCATCATCCCCCTACCTCAGCAGCATCAGGGCTATAATAATCAGTATGCCCGTAGCCATTATTGTTGCATAATGCTGTAAAAACCCTGTCTGCACCTTTCTAATTACCTGGCTGAATCCGCCGATTGCCTTTGGCACTCCATTCACAATTGCCTCTATAATCTTTGCGTCAGTAATGCCTATAAGTATATTCTTTGCTGTCCATATTGCCGGCCTGACTATTAAAAAGCTGTAAAACTCATCCACATAGTACTTATTAAAAAGAAGCTTATGCACACCGCTCAGGCCTGCCGCAAGCTTGACAGGTATATCAGTCCTCACCAGATAAAATAATGCTGCAAGCCCTATACCTGAAAACCCCGCAATAACTGAGACAGCCATAACCATCCATTCCTCTGAATGAGTGCCGTGGCCCTCAGGATGTCCTAATACAGGTTTCATGAACTCTGTAAAATGAGCCCCTCCCCCAAGCAGATGAGGTATCCCGACCCAGCCTGATGCAATCGCGCCGACACAAAGAAGAATCAAGGGTATTGTCATAACCTTTGGTGATTCATGAAGATGATGCTCCTGCTCATGTGTGCCGCGGAATTTCCCATGGAATGTGAGGAATATAAGCCTGAAGGAATAAAATGCTGTAAGGAATGCCACGACCGTGCCAATGGCCCATACAAGCTTTCCGACAGGGCTCGGGCCTGAATATGCAAGCCAGAGTATCTCGTCCTTGCTGAAAAACCCTGCAAACCCGGGAACGCCTGCGATGCTCAGTGAAGCAAGAAGCATGGTCAGGTATGTAACCGGCATATATTTCTTAAGGCCGCCCATCTTCTGCAAATTAAGTTCTCCTGCCATTGCATGCATAACGCTTCCTGCGCAAAGGAATAAGAGCGCCTTGAAAAATGCATGTGTATAAAGATGGAACACGCCTGCTGAATATGCTCCAACCCCGCATGCAAGGAACATATATCCAAGCTGGCTTATGGTTGAATAGGCGATAATCCTTTTTATGTCATTTTGCACAAGGCCGATTGTTGCGGCAAAAAGTGATGTTATGGCCCCTGTTAAGGCAACAACCATTAATGCAGTTTCAGAGAGGCTGAATATCGGACTGCACCTTGCAACAAGGAATACACCTGCCGTGACCATCGTTGCTGCGTGGATAAGCGCGCTCACAGGCGTCGGGCCTTCCATTGCATCAGGCAGCCAGACATGCAGAGGCATCTGCGCAGATTTGCCTACAGAGCCGCAGAAAAGAAGCAGCGCAATCAATGTCATAAGGTGAACATCATATCCAAGGAAATTAACCGTATTATTTGCAAAGCCTCCGGCCTGAGCAAAAACAGGCTCGTAGTAAATTGTCCCGAAGGTAAGGAATATCATGAAGATTCCGATGCCGAAACCGAAGTCGCCGAAACGGTTTACTATAAACGCCTTTTTGCCTGCGTCAGAGGCCGACTTCTTGTCAAAGTAATATCCTATGAGGAAGTAAGAACAAAGGCCCACGCCCTCCCATCCGAAATAAAGCTGAAGGAAGTTGTTCGCCATGACGAGCATGAGCATGCAGAATGTAAAGAGGCTGAGGTATGCAAAGAACCTGTAATATCCCTTATCTCCATGCATGTAACCGACAGAATAGATATGTATAAGCGTGCTGCACGTAGTGACAACGATAAGCATAACTACTGTAAGCTGGTCAATAAGGAACCCTACTGAGACCTTGAAGTTCCCTGAGACTATCCATGAGTAAAGGTCCTGATTTATTGTCTTGCCTGCCATGGTATCAACGAGAGTCATCACTGCGACAACCCATGAACCTGCGACAGCCAGGATTGATACCCAGTGCGCTTTCTCTTTTAAGAAGTTCCTGCCCAGCAGAATGTTAATCAAAAATGCAGCCAGCGGCAGAAACGGTATTAAAAGATAATTATTCATTTTCCCCTTCCTCTCTGGCTTCTGACTTCTGACTTCTGACTTTTCTCATCCCTTCATCTCGTTCATCTCATCCACATGCGCAGTGGACTTGTTCCTGAAAAGGGCTATGATAATAGCAAGCCCTATGGCAGCCTCTGCCGCTGCAACAGTGATAATGAAAAACACAAGTATCTGCCCCCTCAGGTCCTGCAGATAGTGGCTGAAGGCAACGAGGCTGATATTGACCCCGTTGAGCATAAGCTCCACGGACATGAACATTATTATGATGTTCTTCCTCGTAAGGAACCCGAACACTCCTATCATGAAGACTGTTGCACTGAGCATCAAATACCAGTTTAAAGGCACCATTAGTGACTCCTCGTTTTTCTCTTTGCAAGCACGATTGCGCCTATGATGGCAATAAGCAGCACCAGCGACGCTATTTCAAACGGGAACAAATACTCCGTATACAATATCGTTCCCAGGGCCTTTGTATGGGTCGCTTCCTTTATGTATTCGATAGAATACCTGCCGGGCGGCGCAACAAGCACAAAAGACCTTATTACATTAATGACGATTGCAAGGATGGCCGCAGAGACAAAAAGCCCTGCAGGCCATGAACCTATAAACCTCTTAACTTTAAGTTCCTCCCTCAGGTTAAGCAGCAGGACCACAAACAGGAAAAGCACGAGTATTGCTCCTGCATAAACAATCACCTGTATGGCTGCAATGAACTCCGCATTTAAAAACAGGTAAAGACTCGCTATGTGAAAGAAAAGGAGAAGCATCCACATAACGCTGCGCACAGGGTTCTTCCTTGTGACGACAAGCAGCGAGAGAAGAATTATTACTGCTGCATAATAACCAAAAAACAGTTTAGCTAACACAATGCTCCTTCTCCTCTGTCATGCTGAACTTGATTCAGCATCTCATGAGACCCTGAAATAAATTCAGGGTGACATTTTTCACTTTTCATTCTTTATCCCCTTAAACATTGCCTGCCCTTCATATCCATGGAAGTCCTCTGATTTCGGCCTCCAGAAATCCTTGTAGTACCTCTCGCCCTTTTTGCCTGTGAAATATTTGTCCCAGTTGGCCAGAAGTTTTTCCTTCGTCATATAAAATTCTTTTCTCGAATAGCCTGAGTATTCGTAATGCTCACTCAATGAAATGGCCCCGAAAGGACAGGCCTCAACACAGAAGCCGCAGTAAACACACCTGAGAACCTCTATCTCATATCTATCTACAACCTTATTGTGGTCCTCGCCCTCTGTTGTATAAATATGTATGCACTGTGACGGGCAGTACGCGCCGCAAAGGCCGCACCCGACACATTTCATCTTGCCTTCTTCATTCTTCGCAAGCGCATGCAGCCCCCTGAATCCGGGCTGGACAGGCCTCTTGACCTTTGGATAGCGTCTCGTAACCGCGGGCGTAAACATTGTTCTGAGGGTCAATGCCATGCCCTGCAAGATCTCAATAAAAAATATTGTCCTTATAAGTTTCCCTGCTGTCATTTCATCCCTTAACCAGTATTTTCACTACGCCTGTTATAACTATATTCAACAGCGCCAATGGTATAAGTATCTTCCACCCTATAGCCATAAGCTGGTCATACCTGTATCTGGGCAGAGTTGCCCTGACCCAGTAATAGAAAAACATGAATGCATAGACCTTTACAAGAAACCATACAATCCCCGGCACATTCAGCAAAAACGGGATTGCATCTGTAATAAACCTCGGGATGGTCCATCCGCCCAGAAAGCATATTGCCGAGATTGAAGACATTATCAGCATCCCCGTGTATTCACCGAGGAAAAACATTGCAAACCTGAAACTGCTGTATTCTGTGAAGTAGCCTGCCACGAGCTCGCTCTCGGCCTCGGGAAGGTCAAAGGGGAGCCTGTTCGTCTCTGCAAATGCAGCGACAACAAATACAAAGAAGCCCAGAAATTGCGGAATTGCATACATGCCAGTCGGATACTGGTGCTGGGCCCTTACGATATCGGAAAGGTTAAGGGAACCTGCCATAATCATAACCCCGACAAGGCTCAGCCCCATCGCAATTTCATAACTTATAACCTGTGAGGCTGACCTGAGCCCCCCAAGAAATGCATACTTGGAGTTTGAAGACCATCCCGACACGATGATTCCGTAAGCCCCGAGGGAAGACATTGCAAAAAGGAAAAGAAGCCCGATATTTATATTGGCAATAACAAACCCTTCAAAAAACGGCAGCACCGCCAATGAGGTCAGGGCCGAAACAAAAAAGATGACAGGGGCAAGATAGAATAATGGTTTGTCCGCATTTGCCGGGATTATATCTTCCTTGAAAAATAATTTTACGCCGTCTGCAATCGGCTGAAGCAGGCCGTGAGGGCCGACTTCTATGGGGCCGAGCCTCACCTGCATATGCCCGATTACTTTACGCTCCCAATAAGTTGCATATGCAACATGAAGCAATGCTACCGCTATTACAGCGGCAATCTTTAAAAAGATTATTAAAATATTTATCCCGTACTTTATCAGTAAATCCATAGTATCCGGCGCAATAATAGTCCCGAGGATTTCGTTCATGCCAGCACCTTCTCCAGCTTCACTTCATTAGCGTCTATAACAGGGGCCTTTGTCACAGGGTCAATTGTATATTCCATCAGGCTGAAAGCCCCTTTATCCTCAAAATTATTAGTAAGCATCACGGATAAATTATCAAGTTTATTATCAATATTTACAGGGAGCTCAAGAGAACCGGTCCTTGTAGATACCCTTGCCATATCGCCTGATTTAAGTGAAAGAGCTTCACCAACAGCAGGGCTGACCCTTGCAACTGCCTCAGGGTATATCTTTACCAATGCAGGGGCCTTTGTTGACAGCGTCCCCGAATGGAATAAGGGCCTTTCAAGCCTCAGATATAATTTCCCGTCCGGATTTACGCTGCTGCCCTTGTGCATCTGAATATCTTCCATAACGCCCCTTAAGGGCTCGCCCTTATACGGATATATAGCGCCGCCTTTTCCTATCTCTTCATAAGTCAGGTCTCTGTGCAATGGAGAAATCCTGCTTATCTCCTGAAAAATTTCTTCTGCACCTGAGTAGTCAAGTTTAACGCCCATATTCTTCGCCACCTCTGAGATAATCCTCCAGTCTTCCATCCCTTCCCTGTTCACGGCCTTTCTCAGACGCTGAATCCTTCTTTCCATATTGGTGAAGGTCCCTTCTTTCTCTGCCCAGCTCAATGCCGGGAAAACAACATCCGCAAGTTTTCCCGTCTCTGTAAGAAATATATCCTGCACAACAATGAATTCAACATTCTTAAGCGCTGCCTTAACGGCCTTTGAATTCGGAAGATTAAAAACAGGGTTCTCCCCCATTATATACAATGCCTTTAAGGCATTGCTCTTTGCAGAATCTACCATTTCAAATATCGAAAGCCCCGGCTTTTCAGAGATTGGGGACTTCCATGCGTTTTCATATCTTTTCCTGAACTCGGCAAAGGAGAGAGGCCTGTAACCCGGCAAAAGGTCGGGTGCGCAGCCCATATCAAGCACTCCCTGCTCATTTGCGCGTTCAGAAAGCAGATAGATTCTCGCATTCATGAGATAATTTATTGCTGAAATCAGCATGAGCTTATAACTGCCTCCGCTGCTCTGCGCTATATCCTTGCCAAGCACTATGCTGGGCGTCAAAGATTCTGAAAGCGTATCAGTAAAGCGAATGAAATCTTTTTCAGCAATCCCGCAGCCGTTTTCAACTTCTTTTGCGGATGTGCTTATGTCTTTTATCTTTGCCTCAAGCGCGGGGATGGAGCCTGGAAGCCCTTTTTTATTCTTCAGCGCAGAAACAATGCCCTCAAGCAGAAGAGTCTCTGTATAAAATCGCGGGCTGACTGTTACGGGGTTAAATTTTTCAAGGCCTTTAATATGCCCGATTGCAAGTATGTTCCCGCCCTTTCTTGAGCAGGCCCTTATCTGCAGGCCCAGTATCGGATTTATTGCTGTCGGGTCTCCGCCGATTACAAGCACAGAGTCAGAGTTTGAAAGGCCTGATATTATATTTGCAGTTGCTCCCTGTCCGAAGATGTTCTCAATAAACTTCTGAGTTCCTGCATAACCTGTCCTTGCGGTGCTGTCAATATTATTGGTGCCAAGTGCAACTCTCATGAATTTCTGGAAAACATAGTTATCTTCATTAGTGCATCTTGGCGAGGCTATCCCTGCTATGGAAGGACCGCCGTACTTATTTTTTATTTCTCCAAGCCTCTTTGCCGTAAGGCTGATCGCCTCTTCCCATGTGGCCTGTTCAAGCACCCCGTTCTTTTTTATCATCGGGGATGTAAGCCTTTCGCTGCTTCCGACAAATTCATAACCAAACCTTCCCCTTGAACAGAGCATCCCGTTGTTGACAGACGAACCTATCTTCGGGATGACCCTTTTAATGCTGTCGTCCCGCACTTGGGCAATAACCGTGCATCCGACACCGCAATACGGGCATATCGTCTCTGTCTTTTCTTTTACCTGCCAGGGCCTGTAGCTGTGCCTGTGAAGCCTTGACATAATGGCCCCGACCGGGCATACAGAAACGCAGTTGCCGCAGTATTCGCAGTCATATTTCCCACCTGAGAAAGGCTCCATATGTGAATGCCCGCCCCTGTTTATGATAGCAATGGCTGATGCGCCCTGGACGCCATCGCACATCCTTACGCACCTTGTGCACATAACGCACCTTTCCATATTCCTGACAAAAACAGGGTCTTCAAGGCTCTCGGGCGCCTTTCTCTTTTTCTCTTTATATCTTCCCTTTGCAGGGCCGTACTTTTCCACAAGGTCCTGCAGTTCGCACTCGCCTGCCTTATCGCAGTAAGGGCAATCCAGCGGATGGTTTATAAGCAGGAATTCCAGTATCCCCCTCCTGACATCAGCTATCTGGGGAGTCTCTGTTCTTACTACCATGCCGTCGGTAACCATCAAGGTGCATGCTGTCTGGAGCCTTGGTATTTTTTCGACTTCAACCAGGCACAATCTGCATCCGCCATATTTTTCCAGCTGTTCATGGTAACAGAGCGTAGGTATCTTTATGCCGGCAGACCTTGCGGCCTCAAGCACCGTGACAGGCTTTTCTAATTCAATCTCTTTGCCGTTTATGGTTACTTTTATCATATGCCCGTAATTCTTAAAGACAGGTTATTGTATTCGAGCGGTTTTATTTTGCCGATAGTCATAAGTTTATTTCTAAATAAAAAAGAGGCAAAATACCTCGGAGTCCCGATTTTATCGGGACGAGAATGAGCGAGAACATGATAACCTGGCTTTCTATTTAAATCTGCATTTCGCATTTTTTATGTGTTCCTCAAATTCAGGCCTGAAATGTTTTATAAAATTCTGCACAACAGATGCTGCCCCGTCTCCCAGCGGGCAGAATGTCTTGCCCATCATATTGCCGGAAACAGAGAGCATCAAATCTATGTCTCCTTCCATCCCTTCACCGCCCTCTACCCTTCCAAGAATGCTCCTTAACCACCCTGTCCCTTCACGGCATGGGGTGCACTTGCCGCATGATTCATGTTCAAGAAACTTTAATATCCTGTAACATACCTTCACAAGGCACACACTCTCATCCATGACTATCACAGCGCCTGAGCCGAGCATGCTGCCGTGCTTGGGCATATTGACAAAGTCCATGGGGCAGTCTATCTTGTCAGGAGGAAGAATCGGCGTTGTAGCGCCGCCAGGAATAACTGCCTTGAGTTTCCTGCCGCCCTTTATCCCGCCGCAGTGAGTGTAGATAATATCACGGAGGATTGTACCCATAGGCAATTCATATACCCCTGGTTTTTCGACATGCCCGCTGACGCAATAAAGCTTCGGCCCCGGACAGTCAGGGGTTCCTATCTTTGAATAGGCATCCCCTCCTATTTCGATAATATAAGGAAGGTTGGAAAGTGTTTCAACATTATTTACTACTGTAGGTTTTGCAAATACTCCGACATTGACCGGGAACGGAGGCTTAATCCTCGGCTGTCCCTTGTCCCCTTCAAGTGATTCTATTAAAGCAGTTTCCTCTCCGCATATATATGCGCCGGCTCCCTGATGCACAGCAAGATGGAATTTAATCCCCTTGCCTAAAATATTGTCTCCCAGGAAACCATTATCATTTGCCTGTTTGATTGCCCTGTTAAGAATATTTTTGGCCTCGGGATATTCACCCCTGAGGTATATATATCCGTATTCTGCTCCAAGCGCATAACCTGATATTGCCATGCCCTCGATAAGAAGATGGGGATTTTTTTCAAGTATCGGCCGGTCCTTAAAGGTCCCAGGCTCCCCTTCATCAGCGTTACAGAGAAGATATTTCGGGAACTTGGGGTCTGCAGATGCAAAGGTCCATTTCATCGCAACAGGAAAGCCTGCGCCTCCGCGCCCCCTCAGCCCTGCTTTTTTCACTTCCTCGATAATCTCCTTGGGCTGTTTTTCAAGGGCCTTTGGAAGATTGCTGTATCCCCCGGCTTTCTTATACTCATTAATATCAGCCGAGTCAGGGTTTTCTATGTTTTTTAATAATACTTTTCCCATGTCCTACTTTTCACCGCTTACAAAATAAAGGTCATAGTATTTGAGCGGTTTTATCCCGAAAGCATTCGGGATTCCTCGGAGGGCGGCAGCCCGAGAATGAGCGAAAATGCTATGCCCTTTATTTTTCTTCACTTATATTTCCCCAGTATCTCTTCTATATATTTCTCTGTTAAATTTTCATAAAAATCATCATTCACAAGCATTGCAGGAGCAGTCCCGCACGCTCCTATGCATTCCATTATAACCATCGAAAATCTTCCGTCAGAGGTTGTCCCCCCCGGCTCAAGGCCATGTTTATTTTTCAGAAAATCAACAAGCTTCTCTGCGCCAAGTATCATGCACGAAACATTTGTGCAAAGCTGGACAATATTCCTTCCCATCGGCTTATGTTTATACATTACATAGAATGTGGCAACACCTCTTGCAATTGCCTTTGGAACTCCGAGAATCTCTGAAACAGCCTCATAAGCCTCAGGGCTTAAATGCCCGAATTCCCTCTGGGCAATATAAAGGGCAGGCAAAAGCGCGGCCCTTGCATTAGGGTATTTCTGCCTTATCTCATTCAGTTCTTTTACGGCTGCTTCATTAAGCATTATCTGTCGCATTCTCCCAAAACAATATCTATCGTCCCTATATTTGCAATAACGTCTGCAATAAGGCCCCCCTCGCACAACCTCGGAAGTACCGAGGCATGAATAAAAGAAGGGGCCCTGACTCTCATCCTGTAAGGTTTGCCTGTCCCGTCGCTCACAAAATAAAATCCCAGTTCGCCTTTCGGGACCTCTGTCCCCATATAGAGTTCTCCCTCCGGGACCGTCGGGCCTTTAGTTATCAATATAAACTGATGGATAAGATGCTCCATGTCCTTTAAAACCATGTCTTTGGGCGGGAGCGTAAATTTAGGCGCATCTGCCATCACCGGGCCTGCAGGAAGTTTTTCTATGCATTGTTTCAGTATCCTGTTTGCCTGCCTCATCTCCCCCATCTTCACCAGATACCTGTCGTAACAGTCTCCCTTCCTGCCGATAGGAATATCAAACTCCATCTTGTCATATGCATCGTACGGAGCATATTTCCTCACATCATAGTCAACTCCTGAACCGCGAAGCACTGCTCCTGTAAGGCCCCAGTTTACGGCTTCTTCCGCAGAGATAACGCCTATACCGACTGTCCTGGACTTCCATATCCTGTTTTCAGTGACAAGGGTTTCATAGTCATCCATCTTTGAAGGGAAATCAAGGACAAATTCATAAAGTCTGTCAAGAAATTCCTGTGAAATATCATTGCGGACTCCGCCCACTCTCGGATAACTTACTGTGAGCCTTGCACCGCACAGCATCTCGAAGAGGTCCATTATTACTTCCCTTTCCCTGAATGCGTAAAGGAATGGCGTCGTAGCTCCGATATCCAGGACATGGGTGCCGAGCCATATAATGTGGCTTGATATCCTTCCCATCTCAGCTACCATAGTCCTGATAAACTTGGCCCTTTCAGGCGCTTCAATGCCGAATAACTTTTCAACGGCATTAACATATCCGACATTGTTGTTCATTGAGGATATGTAATCAAGCCGGTCGCTTAAAGGAAGCGCAGCAAAATATGTCCTGTTCTCCCCGAGTTTCTCAATCCCTCTGTGAAGGTATCCTACATAAGGCGTGCATTTGACAACTGTCTCACCGTCGAGGTTCAGCACAAGCCTCAGGACACCGTGCGTTGCAGGGTGCTGCGGCCCCATGCTTATAGTTAACTCTCTGGTCTCAAATGTCTTTTCTATATCTTCCATATTTCTTTTAGCTGACAGCTATCCATGCCACTCAAATTCCTTAAACCTCTTTGCCCTGTCAAGGACATCAAGAAATCCAGGCCATTCCTTTGCAGGCCCTTTAACAGGATAGTCTTTTCTTAACGGATGCCCTTCCCAGTCCTCCGGCATAAGTATTCTTCTGAAGTCGGGATGCCCCTTAAACACAACCCCATACATGTCATAGCACTCCCGTTCATGCCAGTTTGCGCCCACCCATACAGGCATGACTGAATCAATGCTGCTGTCGTTCTCAGGGACTTCTGCTTTTATTCTTATGGCATGACGGTGTTTTATTGAATAAAGATGATATACGACTTCAAACCTGCTGTCTTTTTTCCCGAGGTAATCAACACCGCAGACATCAATAAGGTAATCAAAATAAAGCTCAGGCTCATCGTGCAGGTATCCGGCTATCTCAAGCATCCTGCCCTTTTTCATGGTAACAGCAACCTGTCCCCTGAATTCCTTTATGCCAAGGACTTCGTCAGGAAACTTTTCTTTAATCTTATCGGCAATTGCTAATGGTTCCATATCATCCTTAAATTTCAAATCTCAAATTTAAAATATCTATCTCCACCTGCTCCACCTGAAATGCTCTCCTTTTATCTTTTCCTGAAGTCTGATAATCCCGTCAAGCAAGGCCTCCGGCCGCGGAGGGCAGCCCGGAATATAAACATCCACAGGGACAAAACTGTCGCACCCCTGCACTGTGCTGTATGTATTGAATATCCCGCCGCTGCATGCGCAGCTCCCCATGGATATTACATATCTCGGCTCAGGCATCTGGTCATAGACCCTTCTTACTATCTGGGACATTTTTTTTGTTACTGTCCCGGCAACAATCATAAAATCAGCCTGCCTCGGCGAGCCCCTGAAAATAATTCCCATCCTGTCCAGGTCATAGTGTGACGATCCCGTCGTCATCATTTCAATGGCGCATCAGGCAAGCCCGAATGTGACAGGCCACAAGGATGAACTCCTGCCCCAGTTAATCAGCTTGTCCATTGAGGTAATAATAATATTCGGCGCAAGTATCTTTGTGCCTTCCTCAACCTCAACAAGCGACGGGGAAAAAGTCGTGGTTATCAGTCCCATACAAATGCCTCCTTTTTCCATGCATAAACATATCCAACGAGAAGTATTATTATAAAAATAATCATTTCAATAAAAGCATAAAGCCCTATCCTGTCAAATACCACGGCCCACGGATAGAGAAAGACCGCTTCAACGTCAAACACAACAAAGAGCATGGCAATGATATAAAACTTTACAGAGAACCTCATGCGCGGTTCCCCTACCGGTGGGTTGCCTGACTCATAAGGCATGAGTTTTTCCGGATACGGCCTGCTTAGTCTGAAGAGTATTCCGACAACGAGGGCACCAATCCCGAAGGCCGTTGCGACCATCAAGAACATAAGAATCGGTAAATAATCTGATGGTAAATAGGTTCCAGGCATAAACGTAATGTTTATACTTTAAAACCTTATTCCTTGTCAAGCAAAAAATATCAATCTGTAGCTTTAGGTCTGGGCTCCGCTGAATAATTGTTATAAATTAAGGGCAGGGCAAGGCCGGAAATCTTTTCAGCCTTTAGTTTTGTCCAAAAGCTCCAGCAATTCTTTTCTCTCAGGAGAACCCGGCGGCAGCAGGCTCAGCGCCTTGTTGAAGTGTTTACTTGCCTCCCTGAGATTGCCTGTTGCAAGCATAGCTTTGCCCATGCCGGAGTAGGCAGGGGAGTAATTGGGAGAGAGCTTTGCCATAACTGAAAAGTGTTTGTAGGCACCATCAGGGTTTCCGACTTCAAGAAATAGCGTTGCAACAGAATAGCGTATGTTACCATTTAGAGGATCGGTAATTATTGCCTTGTTAAGACTTTCGATCCCCTTTCGGTTTTCACCTAAGTATAAAAAGCTCTTCGCAAGCATTAAATAGTCTTCTCCGTTCTGGGGTATCCCTTTTGTCGCCAGATAAGAATACTCCTCTGCCTTGTCTTTTAAGCCGAGCCGATAATAACATTCTGCAATTAAACCAAGTGCCGCAGGGGATTGCGGACTCATCTTTAAAATCTCTTTGTATTCCCCTATTGCCCTGTTATATTCTTTTTTGCCCTTGTATATGCTGCCCAGATTATAATGATAAATTTCGAATAAACTCTTATCGCTTTTTATTCTCATCGCATCAGCCATTGACAGGAGAATTGATTCTGCATTGTTCAGATCGTTTTTGAAAAAATAGGCTGTTGCCAGATTAATATAAGTTTCAGTCTGTCTACTCCCTTTTTTAATAGCTGTTTTACATGTCTCGACCGCCTTATCCATTTGCTGTCTTTCCACATATGATGCACAGAGATTTGTATAAGGTCTGATCTTTTTCGGAGATTTTTCGATAGCATCTGTCCATAATAGAATCGGGTCTTTGTATATCTCATTTCTCATATGTGTAAGAATCCCGAAAGAGATAACAACACAGGTAATGGTAAATACCCCGATTCTTTTATATTTTGAAGTTAGACCCATTAATAGCCCACTAATGAAAAGTGAAAACCCGAGTGAAGCGGTATAAACCCACCTCTCGGCCATATAATCATTCAATCTGATTGCCATAAAAGGAGCTAAATTCAGAAAAAACCAGAGGATAGAAAAAGATAAAACCTTATTTTTGCCCTTCAAGAAAATAGCAAGCAATAAAAGTCCCGCAATAACGACTATTGAGATAATTACTGATGGGTCAAGAGTCATGGATGCCTTTATATGATGGTCAATATTCAGGTTTAAGGGTAGGATTAATAACTTTAGATATTCAACAAAGACCTTAAACTCTGTCAGGATATGTGTCTGCCACGCCCTGTCATACATTGCCGGACTTGTGATGTATCCTGTGTAATAAAAAAACCCTGCTGCAATTATTATCCAGAAGGGCAGATGGTATTTCAGTCTTGATTTAATATTTTTGCCCTTATCTGAAATAAAATAGATATCGAACAATAGAATAAGCGCAGGTGTTACTATGGCTGATTCTTTAGTAGAAAGGCCGAGGAGGAAAGAGATTATGCTGAGGGCATAAAATCCTGCGTGGACTTTTTCCCCAATAACTGCCCCCGCACTCCCATCATAACTCCCCCTTCCCCCTCTCGGTTGCGAGTCGAGTATCCGACTTAACTTAAGAGGGGGATAAGAAGGGGCGTTACTCCCTCCCTTCATGGGTTGAGGAGTGGTTGCCCTGAAAAAGCAGAGCAGAGAAGCCAGCATAAAAAATGCGGACAACACCGAAGAACGGCTTGATATATAAGTAACGCTCTCGGTATTTATTGGATGAAGCAGAAAAAGTGTTGAGGGGAGAATGGCTACAAAATCATAACTCCCCCTTCCCCCTCTTAACCCCTCCCATCCTCCCCTTAAGTTAAGGGGAGGCGAAGGTGGGGTTATGTCTTCAGGGGCTTGGGAGACATTACTACCTCCCTTGATGGGAGTTGGTGGATAAACATATTTTGCCAATAACAGATAAAACAAAAACGCTGTTGAAATGTGAATAAGGAGATTAACAATATGATAACCAAAGACATCAAGCCCGTTAATCACATAGTTCAGATAAAACGTAAAGAGAAGAAATGCCCTGCCTGTAAAAATTGTCGAATAATCTATTGAAAGCCAGTTCCAGAACTCATCAAAAGACTTAATTTGGAGATTCTCTCTCAGATAATAAATATCATCATAATGAAAAGGAACGCCAAAGGAATTAAAATAGGCAAGCAAACCTATTAATGTCAGGAAGATAAAAACTGTTCTTTTACGGATTGTTATTTTCAATAGAAAGAATCAGAAAATTTGCAAAGGGGCTTCTGCCCCTTTGCAATCAAGAAATGTTTATCAAACTTTTATTCGGGCCAGTTGGCTGCTCCGCCGGTAGCGGTTCTTCTAACAATCGCCCTTGCTGTAGTCAATTCATCAGTCATAGGAAAGGTATAAACTGTCCCGTTGCTCGCAGTATATGTGATATTAGGATCGCTCGAGGCCCAGTTTCTCGGAAGACCGCCATCCAGGCATTGCGCAAGTTCATCCGTTGTGTCTATAGGATTTGATGCAGCTATCCCGTTACAGCGCGTAAGGCTCGTTAAATATGCTGCATACGCTACAGATGCAGCAGAGTTCAAGTTACCAATAACACCCTGTGCATTACCTCTATCAGCTGACTCCCTTAAATCAGTATACCTCGGTATTGCAACTGCAGCCAGAATTCCGAGGATGACGATAATCATGACAAGCTCGATAAGTGTAAAACCTTCTTTGTTCCTTAACATCCTTTGTTACCTCCTTTCGTTTTTTTATTAGTGTTCCGTGTCAGTTGTTAGTGTCGGTCACTGACCACTTACACTGTCACTATTTAATTTAAAGCAATGTTTGTGCCTAAAAAATAAACCTTTAAAATCAAGCATATTTTAGCATAAAAGGTAACGTTTCGGGTAAATATTTACCCGAAACGTTACCTTTTCCCTTTGCCTCTTTTATTTTTTCCTCTTAATTTCTTTATCGTCTCAAGATATTCGATATCTTCAATGTCCTTAGGCCGTTTACCCATCTTCTTAAGTTTTATCAGGTCGTCTATAGATGGCAATCTTACATGAAAATCAGAATCAGGCTGTCTTATCTCAACAGCCCTGCTGAGACATTCATCTATATCAAGAGTTTCGCCTTCTTTATTTGTGATCTTTCTTGCAATAAAAACATCAATTTTATCAGCGCTGTCAGAATGAAATGCAAATATTGGTCTTTTCTCTGTTCTATCACGACTTGCTTCCATACCAAGGACATCCTCCAGATAATCAAACAACATAGCTTTATCTTCAGGATGAATCCAGAAATCGTAATCATATGTGAATAGCGGAGCTCCGTAAAACAATAATGCCTGTCGGCCTATAAGCAGATAGCGAATATGTTTTTTGTTGAATGTTTTAACTACTTCTTCAAAGATATATTTTTTGTACATTTTAATGCCAGTCCTCTAAACATCTCTACTCGTTTTTGCTGTCCCCTGAAAATAGCAATCTTTTCAAATGGAGTAAATCTGCTGAACCAGAGTATGTTTTCAACAATGGCAGGGTTTAATCCCCTGGGGATTTCTTGTCTTTTCGTTTTACGCTTTACCGCAGTCTTCATTTTATGCCCTCTTTATTATTTTAATTAAGATACCACACTCAGAGGACTTCTGCTACTGCTTTTTGCGCAGAATCAGAATCCCACCAGGCATAAATCTTCGTACAGTCTTTCCTTATTGCATCAAGTATATAAGGACTTCCAAAGGATATAAATATCCCTGCTTTGCCTTCAAGTTCTTTTATGCATTTTAAAAGCCATGGGCTTGGCCCGCCTTTCCACGCCTTTATCCCTGAAAAGACAGCAACGATCATCTCCCTGTCATTTAAGCTGCTCAAATGGATATCATCTCCAGCATTAACCCTCAAATACTTTAGATTACGGTGCCTGGGCCTTAACGCTGAGATAAGCGGATTGCCTTTTTTATCCTTAGCATCATTCAAAATAATCAGGAAAGATTTTTTAAGCGGCCTTATCTGCCCGTCAATTTTTATCGCCATATTTGTAATTTTTTCAGAGAGCCTTCTGTTTTTCCCAAAATCAGGGGCAGCAGGAGTTTTTATCTTCCCGGTTGCGAGTCGCAACGACTTTCTGAACGTATTCGCCGAGAGCTGTCCGCCCCGGGCGGATTCGCCTGAGGCGAAAGGGCTGAAAGCTGAGAGCTTCTTCTCGAGATAAGAAACAACCCTTTCGGTATCTGTTGGATGCAGAAGCAGGTCAACCCCTGCCCTGAGCGCCATCAAAGATGCCCTCTCTTCTATTCTTGAACTTTTTGAACTATTTCCCCAATTTATTCCTCCCATGTTAAGGGCATCGGTTATTAATATGCCTTTGAATCCCATCCTGTCTCTCAGATATCTGACAGCCTTCTCTGATAAAGATACAGGAATCCCGGATGGGTCCAGTGCAGGGACTTTAAGATGGCCAAGCATAATCATTTCTACGCCTGCTTTAACAGCTCTGCTGAAAGTAACAAGTTCCGTTTTTTCGAGTGATTGAATATCTTTCTTAATCAGCGGCAAGCCTATGTGCGAATCAATCTCCGTATCGCCGTGACCGGGAAAATGTTTGCCGCAGGCTACGATACCGTTTGCCTGAAATGCCTTAATCATCTCTATCCCAAAGAATGACACGGTCTTTGCGTCCCCGCCAAATGCCCGTGTCGAGATTATAGGGTTCTTAGGATTGGTGTTTATATCCAGCACAGGTGCAAAGATTGTGTTTATGCCTGCATACCCGGCCTCAACCGCAACCGCCTTAAATGTATCTCTAAGGAGTTTTAACGCTGAACGCTGAACGCTGAACGCTGAACGCTTTTTGAAGGCCGCTGCTATTGCCATTGCAGGCGGAAATATTGTGCCTCCCTCAAGCTGCTGCCCCAATCCACGCTCAAGGTCAGAGGCAATAATTAGCGGCCTCTCAGCTTCCTTCTGAAGCTCGCTTATACCCTGCCTGACTATCCCGAGTTTCCCTCCGAAGATAATGAACCCTGCAACGCCTTTTTTGACAAGCCCGAGGTAATAGTCAAAGTCTTTCTCAATATCTTTGCCGTTCAGCCTTGGGATTATGAATTGATAAAAGTTCATGGGGTATTATAGCAAAGACAATAAAACGAATCAGAGAACAGAATATCTTTTACCAGTTACAGGAGGGAATAATCTTTTCGCTCATTCTCGGGCTGCGCCCTCCGAGGTATCTTGCCTCTTTATTTTTCTGATTTATGTTAAGGGCTATCAGCAAGATAAAACCGCTCAAAGACAATCCCCTCCTGTACATCGCCCTCATGCACATATTTGATTAATTCCCCATAAAAAATTTAGAATTTATAGATGAGGCTGATTTCTTTATCAATACTTTCCATCCTGCTGCTGACGGCGTGTGCAAAAAAGCCTGCATATCCGGATGCGCCTGTTTCAGGCAAAACAATAACAATAGACACAAAGGCATTGAAAGAAGAGGCCCCTGTTTTTTATTCCATGCGGCACAAGGGTAAAAAAATCGACTTTTTTGTTGTTAAAATGAAGGGGGAAGTGCAGTCCTATTTTGATGCCTGTGCAAAGTGTTATCCCGAGAAGCTTGGATACAGGGCCGACAAACAATACGTCATATGCAGGAAGTGCGGCATAAGATATTCAATAGAGAGCCTCAAGACAGGGTTTGGCAGCTGCTATCCCATTGCACTCAGGGGAAAAACAGAAGGCAACAGATACCTGATTGACAAAAAATCCGTTATAGAAGGGGAAAAGCTTTTTTAGGGGCATTACCAGGTGGAAGAAAAATTTAAACCATCACATAGCGCCTTTTTATTTCTTGCTTTCTGCTTTTTATTTTTCACTTCTTCTGCCTGCACTCCGCAGAAAGACAAAACCTACCGCAAAAGCAGGATTCTCATGGACACCTTGATAACAATAAGCGCTGTCGCGGATTCAGGCAATAAGGCAGAGGCAGCCATTGATAAGGCATTCTCTGAGATAGAAAAAATTGACAACCTCATAAACTTTTTTTCTGATAAAAGCGAAATCTCAAGGATAAACCAAAATGCCGGAAAGAAGGCGGTGAAGGTATCTCCTGAAACTTTAGCGGTAATAGAAAAGGCAATCCATGCATCTGAAAAGACTAACGGAGCATTTGATATTACAATCGGCCCTGTGATTTCCCTGTGGGACTTCCACAAAAAGATAAAACCTGAAGACGGGCTAATAAAGCAAAGGCTTCAGCTCGTGAATTATAAAGCCTTAACCCTTTATAAAAATCCCCCATCTGCATACCTCAAAAAAAAGGGGATGTTAATTGACCCCGGGGGAGTGGCTAAGGGATACGCAGCTGACAGGGCAGTTGAAGTGATGAAAAAAAACGGGATAAAATCCGGGCTTGTTGCTATTGCAGGAGATATAAAGGCCTTTGGCCGGAGGCCTGATTCAAAGCCGTGGAAAATCGGCATAAGGAACTCACGGCAAAAAAACAAAGACGACGAGATAATTGCTGCCGTAGATCTGTCTGACATGGCAATATCTACCTCAGGCGACTATGAGCGTTATTTTATTGTTGAAGGCAGGAGATACCACCATATCCTCAATCCAAAGACAGGCTATCCCGCTGATGAATGCCGGAGCGTGAGCGTGATAGCAAAAGAAGGCGCTGTAGCAGACCCGTTCTCAACAGGCATATTCATACTCGGCGCTGAGAAAGGCCTTAAGCTTCTTGAAGAGATGGGGATAGATGGAATAATTGTGGACAAAGATGGCAAAATACATACAACATCAGGGTTAAGGGGAAAAATTGAGCTTAAAGAAAATGACAGAGGGAACAACAGCCGCAGATAAACTGCTGCTTATAGCGCTCGTAATCATATCCGCTTCCGGATTCATATTCATTAAAAAGGCATTCCCTCAGGGGACTGATGTCTTAATCGAAGTCGCCGGGAAACAGGAATATAAATTGCCGTTGAATAGCGATACAACTGTCTCAGTGAAAGGCCCGGCAGGAGAAACAGTAGTGCAGATAAAAGACAAAAGAGTCTGCATAAAAGAATCCTCCTGCCCGAACAAGATATGCATTCATAGCGGATGGATTGACAGAGGGGCGGTCATATGTCTCCCGAACAAGGTCGTGGTAAGCATCGGCAGTACTGCCGGAACCGACCCGCAACGAGAAGATAAACAGAACAAAACTATAGATGCAATCACAGGATAAATACCGCATAGCGCTGCTCTCTGCATACGCAATTGCAATCCACAGCTTTGAAAGCATGCTCCCTACGCCAATACCATGGCTCAGGCTGGGGGTTGCAAATATAATCACACTTGCAACGCTCGTCCTTTACGGTTTCAGGGCAGCAATGATGGTCACGCTGATACGCGTGATACTTTCATCAATATTCATAGGCACTTTTCTGGGCCCTGGCTTTATCATGAGTTTCGGCGGCGGCGTAACAGGCACCTTTGCAATGGGGATTGCATTTTCCATATTCCCGCGCCTTTTTGGGCCTGTTGGACTCAGCCTTATAGGAGCATTGTTTCATAATATAGCCCAGCTTTTTCTTGCATATATCCTGTTCGTTCAGAAAATAGAGCCGATACTGATAGTGAGTCCTGTACTAATCCTGCTGGGTACGATTACCGGAATTGTGAATGGTGTCATAGGGAATTTGCTTATTGATGGCATCAGGGCAAAAAAAGGCAATGCACACCATTGATTATCCTTCCTTCGTGTCGTATCATATCTTTAGCTAATAGATGTCAGCTATAAGCCATCAGCTTCTTCAAAAGGAGACACAATGCTAAAGGCAAAAGACATAATGACCACTGATGTAATAACAGTTAAACCTTCCACAACAATAGAAGAGCTGTCACAAAAACTGATGAAACATAATATCAGCGGCCTGCCGGTTGTAAATGATGCAGGGGATTTAATCGGAATAGTCACGGAAAATGACCTTATCAGCCAGAACAAGAGGCTTCATATCCCCACTGTTATGCGGCTCTTTGACGCCTTTATCGTGCTTGAAAGCCCTGGCAAGATAGAAAAAGAGATGAAAAAAATGAGTGCAACTACAGTTGATGACATATGCTCAAAAAAGGTAATAACCGTTGCTGAAGACACTTCCGCAGAAGAAATAGCAACCATAATGTCAGAAAAAAAGGTGCATCTTATCCCTGTTGTCCAGGGCAAAAAAATTCTGGGCATAATCGGGAAAATGGATTTAATTAAAGGAATAAAGGGGAAATAACAAAAAGACAGCGAGAATATTCCCGCTGTCTTTTTGTTAAACTTAAATTTACTTTACTTTGCCTTAGCAGTAGCCTCAGCACCCTCTTTAACCTCTGCCGGTGATGTAACAGCCTCTACCAGATATCCAAGCCCTGTCCCCAGTATTGAGCCTACCACTATGCTC
>WPIF01000010.1 GCA_009773185.1 Nitrospirota bacterium
GGGCATGGAAGAGAAGCTGAAAAAAATCTTCTCTCTGTATTATAAAAAACACGTTGAGTCAACGAGCCTTCGGTAACATTTTATTATGAGGCAACTGGGATAAAAATTACATCCCTACTGGGTCATGCACACGCTTCTTACCTGTTTATGGTCTGTGAGGCCCTTGAATATTTTTGCAACACCATCCTGATAGACAGTCCTCATCCCTTCTTTCATGGCCTGTTCCCTGATTTCATCTGCTAATGCCTTCTTTGCAATAAGGGTTTTTACAGGCTTGGTCCCGATTAAAAGCTCATGTATTCCGGTCCTGCCTCTGTATCCTGTGTTATTGCAGTTATCGCATCCCTTGGGTTTATGAAGCATAAACTTGTCTGTGTATTCTATGCCAAGTTCAGGGAAATAAGTCCCGTAGGCCTTTGCAAGGTAATCAAACTCATCTTTTGCCGGATGGTACGGTTCTTTACAATCTTTGCATAATGTACGCACAAGCCGCTGGGCGAGTATGCATAATATTGCATCTGCAAAATTAAAAGGGTCTATCCCCATATCAATAAGGCGCACGACAGTTTCAGCTGCGCTGTTGGTATGCAGCGTGCTGAAGACAAGATGCCCTGTCAAAGACGCTTCAACGCCTATTGAAGCTGTTTCATGGTCTCTCATTTCACCGACCATAATAACATCAGGGTCTGCCCTCAGGAATGCGCGCATGGCCCTTGCAAAGTCCAGCTCTATCTTTGGTTTTACCTCAAGCTGGCGAAGGCCTTCCTGAGTTATTTCAACAGGGTCTTCGGCTGTCCAGATTTTTCTTGCAGGGGTATTTATATATCCAAGGGCTGAATGCAGTGTAGTGGTCTTGCCTGAGCCGGTCGGCCCAACCACAAGTATCATTCCATAGGGGCTTGAGATTGTTTCCTTAAAGTTTTTATAATTCCATTCTGAAAGATTCAGTGCCTCCAAAGGCATCAGTTCACTTGAGCCTAGCAGCCTGAGAACAACGTCTTCTCCGCCTACTGTCGGCAGTGTTGCCACTCGAAGTTCGATGACCTTGTCTTTGAAAATAAATTTGATCTTGCCGTCCTGTGGCATTCTTTTTTCAGCGATATCAAGGCTGGACATGATTTTTATTCTTGAAACAATCGGCTTGCTGTGGGTAAACGGCACCTCAAGATGTTTTATGCATACGCCGTCGATCCTGAACCTTATGGATGTTGTCTTTTTTGCCTTGCTTGGCTCGATATGGATATCCGATGCGCCTTTTTCGGATGCATCTATAATTATCTGATTGACCAGCCTTACTATTGTGCTTTCATTTTCATCTATTGCCTCTCCAGTCTCTGCTTCGGTTTCGCTTGCTTCTTTTACATTCATCTCGGCAAGGATATCAGTGAGTGAACCCGGGGCTATATCTCTGGAATCCATCTCAAGGGTCTGGAGAAATTTGAGTATATCGTCTTTTAAGGCCACCTGATATTCGATCTCTCTTGCCCTTATCAGGCTTTTAATTTCCATAACCTTCGGGTCTTTCGGATTGTCAATTATTATGACTGCCTTATCATTTGTAACTGACAGCGGTACCCATAAGGCTTTTTTCAAATAGGGCAAATTTATTCCTTTGAGCAATTCCTTTGGAATAAATATGTTAGTGCTGTATTCAACGAATTTGCATCCGTAAAACTGGCTCAGTGAGGAGCCGATATCTTTTTTCTTTACCTTGTAGTTTTCCATAAGGATTGTTTCGACATCTTTTTTCTGCTCCCGCGCAGCTACCATGGCTGCCTTTAATTCATTATCCATAACTATGTTATGGCTTATGAGATAATCGAACCGCGTAGTATGAACCATCTTGAACTGGTTTCTGAAGGCGATCCCCAATACCCGCGCAATTTCAATAATGACTTTCTCGTCCACTCTGGTAAAGGCGGTTGAGCTTTTTTTGTTAATCAGCTGTATAACTCCGAGAAGTTTATTTTCAAAGGGTATGGGGCTGGCCAGCACCTGTTTTGTCCTGAACCCTGATTTTTCGTCCCAGCTTTTATTAAAATGCAGCTGGGGATCTATCTTCGCCAGTTCTGCATCGTTATACACGTCTGTAATATTTATCATCTTGCCTGAGTGTGCTGTATAGCCGGCAAGGCTGGTTGGAGATATCGGAACCCTTATCTCCTTGATGCCGCTGCCAACAAGATATTTGGAAACCAGTTCTTTTTTTGAGGTATCAGTGAGGTATATGGTGATCCTTTCGGCATCGAAGAGGCTTAAGATGTTATCGCTGAGCTTGATCAGGATTTCTGTAATATTGTTGGCTGCGTGGATGCTGTTGGCTACATATTTGACTTTTTCATTGAATTGTATCTGCCTTTGAAGTTCCTGCAGCTTGTCTGCTTCTGTTTTGGTTTGAGTGGCCATATTATTTGTCCCCTCTCTCGGCTTTTAATTTTAAAAACCCTGATACCAGGGATATTATACCATATACTGTATTATGTCATTTAAGCGCTTATATCTGTTGGGCCGATAAGGAGGCTTGGGGCGCCAATGTTGCCATAGAATCTGATGTCATCTCCTGCTGCCTCAATTTTTTTAAAGAGGTCCAGTATATTCCCTGATATTACAGCTTCTTTTACAGGGAATCTTATTGCCCCGTTTTCTATCCACAGCCCTGATACGCCGATTGAAAACTCTCCTGAGATAGGATTTGCAGTGTGTACCCCCATCGCCTCGGTTATATAGAGGCCTCTGTCCATAGAAGCCAGCAGGCTGGTGAAGGGCATGATATCGGATTCGGAATGTGCCATGACATAAAGGTTTGATATGCCTGTCGAAGGAAGCCCTGTGTATCCTCCGCGTACGGCATTCCCGGTTGAGCTGACCATATCCTTTTTTGCAGTGTATGTGTTATAAAGATAGCCTTGAAGTATGCCTTCTTTTACCAGGATTTTTTCTGATGTTGCAACCCCTTCATCATCAAAAGGCCTTGTGCCGAGCCTGCGCGGGATCAGCCCGCTGTCAATGAAGTTTATCTTTGAACTCAGCACTTTTTGTCCGGCTTTACCCATCAGCAATGAGCGGCCTTTTTGCACGGATTCAGCTGTAAGCGATGATGCAAATACACCGAGGAATTCTGCTGCAACGGAATTGTCCAGGACGACAGGGGCTTTTATGGTATTAATCTTTTTTGAACCGAGCATCTGCACTGCACGCCTTGCAGCATTTATTCCGACATCCTCAAATGATATGTCTTTCAAAAATCTGCTGCCATCGGCATCCCATCCCATTTGAGCCTCGTTGTTTTCCTCTGCAACGGTTATGACCTGTGCTGCAAATTTTGTATACGGATATGATATGTCAATGCCTCTTGAGTTTAGTATCAGGATTTCACCGCTGCTGAATGTTCCGGATGCCTTTCTTGTTTTTTTTATTCTGCTGTCAAAGCCCTTTGCCGCTTTTTCAATAGACAGGACATGTTTTATCGCCTCATCCTCTTTTATATTCAGCGCTTCTCTGTCCAGTATCTCGATTTTGCTTATATCATCTTTCATGTTTCCGGCCCTTGACGGCAAATCAAGGTATTTATCCTTATCAGCCCATCTGGCTGTCTCTGTTGCGTTCTTCACAACTGATTCGATTTCATCAGCAGATGTTGAATAAGAAAATCCAAGCCTTCCATCCTTTATGACGCGCAATGAATATCCAAAGGCAAGCGATGATTCGATTGCATCTACTGCGAGGTTTTTTACTTCCAGCGATAGGTTTTTGGAGGATTTTATATATACCTCTGCCTGGTCTGCCCCTTTTTTCAATGCAAGCTCAACGGCCCTTGCTGCGAATTCCATATCAGTCTTCATAGTATGTTGCAGAGGCCGAGTCAGATTCCCATACTGTAACAGCAGAGACCTGGGCCTGCTCATCGGACAATTTCTTGCTAAGAGAATCATATATCCATTTTGCCATGTTCTCTGATGAAGGGTTTTTTTCCGTGAATGGGAAGATGTCGTTTAAAAAGGAGTGGTCCAGCGGCTCTATAACCTCGTTCAGAATGTTTTTCAGGTCATGGAAGTCCATGGCTATGTCTATATCATTCAGCCTTTCTGCTACCACATGCACCTGAACCTTCCAGTTGTGGCCGTGCATCTGCTCACATTTGCCTTTGTAGCCTCTCAGCTGGTGTGCTGCAGCAAAGGTCGTCTCTACCATAAGTTCAAACATCCTGCTCCTTTCTGTTACTCAAAATCTGTTCTTCCCTCTTTGTGTCAGCGGTTTTTTTTGAATATTGATATGTATGGAAGGTTCCTGAACTTGTTATCATAATCAAGGCCGTAACCGACCACATATTCATTGGATATCTGAAAACCTACATAATCCAGAGGGACATCCACTTCTCTCCGGCCTCTTTTATCAAGGAAGGCACATATCTTGAGGCTTGCCGGTGACCTTGCGAGTATCCTTTCCCTTATATAATTGAGGGTTATGCCCGAGTCAACGATATCCTCTATCAGCAGGACATCTTTATCTTTTATATCCTCCCTTATGTCATAGTGAACCTTTACCTCTCCTGTTGTGCTGGTTTTTAAATAGCTCGAGGCTACTATAAAGTCAACAGAAAGAGGAACTCTTATCATCCTTACAAGGTCTGAATAAAACATGAAAGCGCCCCGGAGAATTCCGACAGCAAGAAGGTTTTTGCCTCCATAATCTGATGATATTCTGTCAGCCAGTTCTCTGACCCTGCTCTGGATCTGCTCTGCGGTAAATAGCGGTTTCCCTGTAACCATTATTGCCTCCTTCTGTCCGGTAAGATAATTTTAAAATATAAATGGTTGTAACGCTCAGTTCGTGACAAATTGTATCTTCAGGGTCGTATCGCCTATTTGAATTATATCACCGTTTGACAATTCTGTTTCCTTGACCTGTTTCCCGTTGACCATGCTTCCGTTTGTGCTGTCAAGGTCTTTGAAGATGATATTTTTCCCTGATGCCTCGAGGGAAGCATGCCTTTTTGAGACGGTCATGTCTCTTATGCGCAGGTCTGCATCTCTCCTGCCTATTGTGCACGGCAGAGGCACATTGAACTTGCTGCCTTTTTGCGGCCCTTCAGTAACCTCGATTCTTAACCTTACTGCTTTTTCTTCCTTTGGTGCAGGAGTTTCAACAGGCGCCTGTTCAATAATTTTCTTACGGTCCGCCAGCAGGGAATCTGATATAAGAAACTGTTTAATCTCAGATGTATCACTTGCCTCGGATGTTTTAATATCGCGATAGACCATTACCTCGACAGGTGTTTTATCCGGAGGATATGCATAAAGGAGTACCTGTTCCAGAAGAGGGATTTCTTCCCGCTGCGGGCCGGTTTCTGCCTGCATCCATGATGCATCCGCAAAATGTGCCATCTTTGGTTCGCCTGAATGGAAGTAGAAAAAGTTGTACATGCTGTTTTTTTTCAATACAACAAAAGCAGGTGCATTTTCAGCCTTAATATGGGACAGGATGTTTTCAAGGTTAATCATGTCTGTCGTTGCCTTCAGGGAAGGTTCTCTCTGAAGAAACACAAGCATCCCCTTAAGGAGCACAGGGTCTATTTTAGACAGAGAAAGAGTCCTCTTATCTGTAACAACCGACATGTGCTGTACGAAGTCCTTTATGCTCAGCGGCATGGGCTTGCCGTTTGTTATATAACCTGCTGCGTAGGCATCGCCTCTGAGAAAAAACAGAAAATACGCAGCATCCGGTTCGTCAACCCTGATTATGCCGATAAAGGATTCCCCTGCCTTGTCTATTTCATCTACGGTAATGGTGAACAACTCGGCAGAGTGCGGTTTATGCCTGAATACTGCCTCGCCTTCCGGAAAAATCTCTTTTGTCATACTGATATTGTTTTCTATACTTCTTTTTTTGTCAACAATATTCCAAAACTCTCCAGCCTGCCTTGACTAAGTAATATTATTTCTGTTAGGTTGTAAAGTATCAAATTTTTCGGACTTGTCCGATTTACTGAGGAGAAAGGGAGTTATTTATGGCGAAGAAGAAAACCGGCAAGGCTTCAACCGGGGCAAAGAAAACCCGGAAGACTAAACCTGTGCGTTTATCGAAGCCTTTAAAGAAACAGGCAAAAAGCAAAAAGACTGCGGTAAAAAAAGCGATAACAAAGAAAGTTCAAACAAAAACAAAGGTTGCTGCAGAAAAGAAAAAACCCGGGAAACTTACACCCAGAGACAAAAAATTGCAGGAAATTAAAAAGAACCTGATAGGCCAGAAAGAGGCGCTGCTTGCAGAAGCAGAAGAGGCGCTTAACGCCCTGCCGGGCCAGACAGTGTTCCCTGATATGGGCGACCAGGCAACCGCAGAAACAGACAGGAATTTTATGCTCAGGCTCAGGAGCAGGGAACAGAAACTGCTCAAAAAAATTGAAGATGCCATCGAAAGAATAGACGGCGGTACATTTGGTATATGCGATGACTGCGGAGAAAATATAGATATCAGAAGGCTCGTGGCAAGGCCTGTTACCACGCTATGCATAGAGTGCAAAACCCAGCAGGAAGAAGAAGAAAAGTTAAGAGAAGCATAATCAGATTTTTATCTTTTCTGCTGTTGCAGGCAGTCCGTATTTATCCCTGAGGGCGTCGCCGAGCATATTAAAACATAATGTTGTCACGGCGATTGCCAGCCCCGGAAATAATACCATCCAGGGTTCTGATGCAATGTAGGCCCTGTTCATACTTATCATGGAACCCCATGTCGGCATTGGCGGCTGGGCGCCGAGCCCCAGAAAACTCAATGAGGCCTCTGTAAGGACATATCCCCCAAGTTTGATGCCAGCCATAACAAGCCCTATGGGAAGGCACTGCGGCATCAGGTGTACAAACAATATCCTTGCTCTGCTGCAGCCTATGGCCCGGGCTGCTTCAATGTATGCCGCATCTTTCAGTGTAAGCACCTGGCCCCTTATGAGGCGCGCAAATGATGCCCAGCCGACAAAGGCTATGGCAATCATTACCGTGTATATGCCCGGAGGAAAGATTATTGATACTCCGATAGCGAGCAGCAATGATGGGAATGCAAGGATGAGGTCTACAATTGCCATTACTAAAGTATCAACTATTCCGCCAAAGTAGCCGGCACAGAGACCTATCAGCAGGCCAATGCTCATTGAAATGAAAGCAGCTATAATTGCGATGCTTATTGATATCCTTCCGCCGTAAAGGACCCTTGAAAAAATGTCCCTGCCCTTGTTGTCTGTTCCAAAGAGATGCCCCGGGCCCGGCGGTTGTTTTATGCTGTCAAGTGCTATCTTTTCAGGCTCGTGAGAAGTCAGCATGGGTGAAAATAACGCAAGGATGGATATTGCGATTATTAAAGCGCCTGCTATCTTACCTGTCAGGGGCATAAAGCCTCACCCTCGGGTCAAGATAATGATACAGGATATCAACCATAAGATTAATCAAAACAAAGACAATAGTGCCGATGATTATGCATCCCATAATAACAGGATAGTCCCTCTTTATTATCCCGTCCATTGTAAACCTTCCTATGCCGTCCCATCCGAATATTGTCTCTGTAAGGACAGCGCCGTTGAGATAACTTCCGAAATCAAGCCCGATGACCGTTACCAGCGGGATAAGAACATTTCTGAATATGTGGACACTGTTTATCTTAAAGACGCTCAGCCCCTTTGCGCGGGCCGTGTTTATGAAAGGCATATCAGCTGTCTCTATCACTGAGGTCCTTGTGATGCGCACGAGCGTTGCAATGGCAGGCAGGGAAAGGGTGAGGGCAGGCAATACAAGAAAGCTTAAATCACCCGTGCCTGACGGCGGAAATAACCTTAATCTGAGACTGAAAAAAAGCATTAAAAGGAGGCCGCTCCAGAATACAGGAAGGCTTAAGCCCAGGATGGAAAGGGATGATATAATCCTGTCAGCCGGGGTATTTCTCTTATATGCTGCTAAAAATCCTAAAAATAATCCTATGGGGACCGCTATGAGCATTGCCCCGAAAGCCAGTTTTATTGTATTGGGAAATTTTATAAGGATGTCATCGAGGACTTTTCTGTTTGTGAAATATGACCTGCCCATCTCGCCGGTCAGCAGTAATTTTACGTAACCTGCATACTGGGCAAGAACATTTTTGTCGGTTCCGAGTTCTTTTCTGATTTTTTCTATAACCTCTGGCTGTGCCCTTTCTCCGACCATGCTCTCCACAGGGTCTCCGGGCAAGGCCTTTGTCAGGGAAAAGGTAAGGAGCGTAATCCCGAACAGGAGAAGGATTAAGATTAAAAGACGTTTCAGGATGTAGAGTTTAATGGCAGAAACCTCCTTGTAAAAATATAAAATAGCATACTCTTTTCAGCGAAGTATTTTCAAATTTTCTGCCGTGAATCACTTTAATCCAGTTCTTGTTTTTTAACAGACAAATATCTTATACTGCTTGCGATGAGAGGCAATAGCATTATAAACGAAAATGCGGGCAGAGTCCCTCCTTTTTATTAATGAGCAAATTAGATGTCACCCCTTCAATTGGTTGTACTATTGTCACGGCCTCGCACCGATTAAATAATAATGCTTTTTCGATATTGATGAATCGTAATATGCCTTTTATAGTTAGTGATTTAAACGGAAACTCGTTTAGAATTAACTGCCAGTACAAGCCGTCACTACATAAAGATTTTGATCGTTTCGTTGTATCTACGCATTTAATGTTTGGGATTTTTATAATGTCCTTGAATATTGCAACTGTTGGTTACTTTACATGGGATCTCAACTTGTCGCCTAAATATAAAGTTACAAATGCTGAGGACGGCAAACCATTAGGAATGCTTTCACTACATAAAAACGCTCATTATCCATCTGAGGTAGTCGACATTACTGATGCAAATATAAGGAAGGCAATACTTATTCTTGGCGTGTTAACTAGACAAAGTGAATCAATAGTAGTTCAAGAATATCTTAGAGGAATTTTACACATAAGTCTTAACTTTACTTTTATCGATTTTAGTAGGGAGGCTTTTGGAAATTTTTATCGTTCCTTTGAAAATGTTGCTACAGAGAAGATTCTTAAGGTTACGAAATTGAATAACGAATTAAAGGAGTTACAGCAAGCCTTGAGAATCATAGGTCTGAAAGAAGATATTATTAAAGAATTTAAGCTCCTCTATCGGTTGCGGTCAGCGCAGATCATGCATGCTCAAAAGAAACAGATTAAAATAGAACTTGATGACGTTTTCAAAATGAAAGTAATCTTGGATTGTGTTTTACATCACATTTATAAGCCAATCTGGACAACTCAGATGAACGAATTACTTCATGAGCCGATAATTTAAATAAAGGACGTTTAAGGGGACGGTTCTATTTAATTTTTTAAAGAATCGTGCTGTTTCCTGTAATTGGTATTCTCTTTTTAGGAGAGTTTTTGAATAGAGCTTCACGGTCTTCAAGGAACTGCAGATAACCATCCACATCGCCTATGATACCGTACCGTTTAATACGGTTCTTTTTCATTTCCTCCATAACCTTGTTCAGGCTGTCTACATCAGAATCGGAGGACACATTATCTAAAACCGAATATCTTTTCATATGCTTTCTGCCACGGTATTACCTGTTATCTTTTGAGTTGAGCCACTTTACCGCCTCTTTTTTTGTCTTTAGCTTTCCCTCAAATTCCATCTTTTTCAATCTGTAAATCAGCTTGCCCAGTTCAACTCCGCTCTTGAGCCCGGTGGCCTTCATTATTTCCTCTGCGGTTAGAAAACTTTTCTTCCAGATTTTCTTAAATCGTTCTGCGTGTTTCAGGAGTTTTATATTTCCAGTGAGTATAAGAATATCAGGCAGCGCATCTTTTGCTTCGGAAAAAGCATCAAACATCTTAGAGACAGTTGCAAGCTGCTCTCCTCGGCGAGTCGCCTGAGGCGACAAGCTGCAAGTTGCAAGTTTATGAGTAATCTTCAGGCGTTCAAGAATGCTTCTGCTCAGCCTTAATCTGTTTTCATTCAGTACCGAGCCAGACAGCGCCTGTTCAAGCCTGAGGAGCCCTTTATATGTAAGCTCCTGAGAGAAGGGCTTGTCAAGGGACTCCTTATATTTTAGAGGAAGCTTCCTGATTCTCGATTCGAGATGCGAAAGCGCCCTGATATTTCCCGATATTTTTTTGCGGGATAATGATATGAAACTTTCGAGCAGCCTGTCATCTAATGCCATTTTAAGGGCATCTTGATAATTTTTTGAATCAAGAAGTTTAAGGAACTCCTGCGTGATTCTTTCCGACGCAGATTTTTTAATATTGGATGTTAACTGGCTTACCATCCTGCGGGTTTTTGAATCTGCCTTCCAACCGAGTTCTGAGACAAAGCGGTAAACCCTGAGAAGCCTCAAGGGGTCGTTCCTGAAATTATCCATAGATATGGCATTGATTACTTTTCTCTTAATATCCTTAATCCCATGAGTCGGGTCGCTTATTCCGGTATTGGGAGACCATGCAAGCGCATTCATCGTGAAATCTCTTTCTCTGAGGTTGTCTTCAAGCTTGCCCCTGAGTTCTGTGAAATCGAGGGTCATGCCATCCCTAAGGACAATCCTTATCATCTGTTCTTTTTTCAGTTCAACTATAGTTGCGTTGTCTAACAGGTTCCGGGCCTTTGTTTTTCTCTCCTGCACTAATAATTCCAGTGCAAATTCTCTAATGTCACCCCGCACTATATAATCTATGTCTTTTGCTTCCTCCCCAAGCAGAACATCTCTCAGATACCCGCCGACGATATAGACCTCTTTGCCGGAAGAAAAGACTTTGGCGTTAATGCTGTTGCACAGGATTATATTTTTGATGTTGTTCATAATCAGATATATCTTACCAGAAAAACAGATGGGAGCGAATCAAGGCACAGGTAAAATTTCTACCGAGGTTAAAACACTCCTAACTCATTGACACTCTTAAATTTTTCCTGATATACTTCACTGTACCAGCACTATAAATTGCAATACAGAATGCAGGGTGGTTTTTGCTTAATGGGTAAAGTCAGAAAAGAAAGGCTTACAAGGGATATTCTTGCCCTTGTTCTTGCCGGAGGCAAAGGAGAAAGGCTTCATCCCCTGACTATTCACAGGGCGAAACCCGCAGTCCCGTTTGGCGGGAAATACAGGATAATTGATTTTACGTTGAGCAACTGCATCAATTCGAATATAAGAAAGATTGCGGTACTTACACAGTATAAATCCCTCTCTCTTGACAGGCACCTTGCCCTCGGCTGGGAGCATCTCCTCAACCCTGAACTGGACGAGTATATTATCTCTGTGCCGCCCCAGCAGCGCGTGGATGAAAGGTGGTATGAAGGTACGGCAGACGCTGTGTATCAGAACATATATTTTATCGAAAAAGAGGAGCCTGCCTATCTGTTTATTCTCTCCGGAGACCATGTCTACAAGATGGATTACTCCGAGATGTTTGTGTCTCATCTCGCCAAGAACGCAATGGGGACGATTGCTGCAATAGAGGTTGACAGGGACAAGGCGTCATCTTTTGGAGTCATCGAAGTTGATGAGGAATCAAGAATAATAGGGTTTGAAGAAAAACCTGAAAATCCAAAGCCGATACCATGGAATCCCAACCAGTCCCTGGTTTCAATGGGGGTCTATCTTTTTAATACCCAGGATATACTGAGTGAACTTAAGAGCGATGCCCTTCGCACAACGGCCCATGATTTTGGGAGAAACATTATACCCCATATGATTGTAACTAAAAGGCTCTTTGCCTATAACTTTAAAGACGAGAATAAAAAGGAAGCAAAATACTGGCGGGATGTAGGCGCTATTGACGGTTATTGGGAGGCAAACATGGACCTGGCCTCTGTTGACCCGCTGTTTAATCTCTACGATAGTGCATGGCCCATAAGGACCTACCAGCCGCAGTATCCGCCTGCAAAATTTGTCTTTGCGCAGGAGCAACAGGGCGGAAGGTTAGGTATTGCTTTGGACTCGGTTGTATGTGACGGGTGTATTGTCAGCGGCGGGCGTGTGCAGAACTCTGTGCTGTCTCCTAATGTCAGGGTTAACAGCTGGGCAGATGTGAGAGAGTCTGTGCTCATGGAAAATGTCGAGGTAGGCAGATACTGCAGAATAAGAAAAGCGATAATAGACAAGGATGTTTCTGTGCCGGAAGGCGCTGTTATCGGATATGATATTGAAGCGGACAGGAAAAGATTTCATATCAGTTCTAACGGTGTAGTTGTGATCCCCAAGGGAGTAGAGATAAAATGAGTCTTGTCGGAAGGCTCGAAGACCTGGCCCTTTCTGATATATTTCAGATACTGAGTATCGGGAAGAAGACCGGGACTCTGGTCATCAAAGGGACCGCTGGCTCTGCCATGATAGTGTTTAAAAATGGGCTTGTTGTCAGGGCAGAAAACAGCGCGCTTGAGGGAACTATCGGACACGACCTTCTGCATGGCAGTGTGATAAAGGAATCTGCATTGCAGATGGCGCTGGAAGTAAAAAAAAAGCTGCCTGCCACGTCAATCGCAGAGATACTTTTTGAGCTTGGCGCAGTAAATAAGGAGGTACTGGAAAAGGCTTCCAAGAAGAGGATAGAGAGGGTTGTCTATCAACTTCTGCTCTGGCAGGAAGGTGATTTCCAGTTTGAGCTTGATGACCTTGATATAAAAGACAAGATAGAGGTTGAAGACCCGGGCTGGGAGGTTTCAAAGGGAATAAGCCCTGAATATCTTCTTATGGAAGGCGCAAGGGTACATGATGAATCAAGCCAGCCGGAGTATGTTTCAAACGAAGAACTTACAGGTGAGGCAGAAGAAAGCGGCTGGGAAACAGACTGGGGAGGCCAGCCGGCTGCGGAAAGGAAAGATATCTCCGCCCTTAAGGCGCTTACGCAGGAACTGAGATTCCCGAATTCAGCCTCGGAAATAACGCTTCTTATACTGAGGTTTGCAAGCGATATTTTTCAAAGAGGCATTTTGTTTATGGCCGGAGAAAAAGAGGTTGTGGGGCTGGGCCAGTTCGGCCTGGAGATAGAAAGGGCTGATGAAAAGATAAGAGAGACGAAACTCCCTTTAAAAGACAGTCCATTCCTGACAAAGATTGTGAATGAGACGCATACATACAGAGGGGCCATGGAGAAAGATAAAATCACGGAGGCTCTGATAAAGGAGATCGGAGGAGGCTGGCCAACGGATGTTGCAATATTTCCCATAATTGCAGAGGGCAGGGTTGCTGCAATGCTTTACTGTGATAATCTTCCGACAGGCGAGGCGATAACAGAGACAGAAGGGCTGGAGATATTTGTCAGCCAGGCAGGCCTTGCACTGGAAAAAGCGCTTCTCCAGCGCAGAATTCAGGATATGCAGAGGGATGCAGAAAATAAAACAAAGATGTGATGCTTTTTTTATTGCTATTTTGTTAAAATCTAGCAGTTCTAGTCTACGACTCATTTAGGGGGGTATGTGAAATCCATTCTGATTGTTGAAGATTCAGCAACTACGCGTTCCCTGATTAGAGCGGTTATAGAAGAGATTGGTGACTTTGAAGTTGTCGAAGCTCCTACAGGGTTTGATGCATTAAAACTCCTTCCTGCACAGGACTTTGATCTGGTGCTAACAGATATTAATATGCCTGATATAAACGGCCTTGAATTAATAAACTTTGTTAAAGGCAATCCAAGATATAATCATATTCCGTTGATAATAGTCACCACTGAAAGAAGCGAGGAGGACAAGAAACGAGGTATGGCGCTTGGTGCAACTGCTTATGTGACAAAGCCCTTTAAGGCTCCGGAACTACAGGGCATTATAAGAAAGATTCTGGACCTATGAACTCAGCCAAAAAAGAGTTTATAGCTGAAGCAGAAGACCTGCTCGAGGAATCAGGCAGGCTTATTCTCGAAGTACAGGAGACCTATCAGGCCGAGCTTAATCCTGATACCATCAATGCGCTTTTCCGCGCCATACATACACTCAAGGGGCTTTCAGGGCTTTTTGGGCATCAGGGTATTGCTGACCTCAGCCATGCGCTTGAATCCCTGCTTGATGAGATAAGGCTTGGCAAGGTTGATATATCCGAGGATGTCGTGAAATTTCTGTTCAATAATATTGATATACTCAGGGCGATTATTGAAGGGCTTAACCAGGACAAGGAACAGGATGTCTCAGGACATCTGAAAAATATAGAGGTATTCAGAAGTTCTCTTACAAGCAGGACAAAAGGCCCTGAACTCAAAGGGCTTATAGATGAATCGCTGCTTATGGTGCTGTCAGAGTATGAGGAACACAGGTTAAAGGCAAATATCCATGAAGGCAAAGGGGTCTATCTGGCTAAGGCGATATTTTCCCTGGCTGATTTTGATAAATCACTGGAAGAGCTTACCAGGCTGATAAAATCAAAAGGGGAGCTGATATCAACACTTCCGACTTCATCAAATATGCCTCCTGATTCCATAGGTTTCAACCTTATGTTCAGCAGCGCTCAGCCAGTGGAAAAGGTTAAGGATGATATAGGGTTTGATATTGAAAGCCTGATCAATCCAAGAGTTACCGAGGTTGTCCCGCAGTTTCAAAAGGCACAGGCCGGAAGCGACCAGCAGCGAGAGGCCACTCTTAAGAGTACAACTACAACTGTAAGGGTTGATATAGAGAAGCTGGACAGGATTCTTAATACCATAGGCGAGCTTACACTTGCAAAGGGCGCTGTAAAGAGGATAGGGGAAGAACTGATTGAGAATTACGGCCACTCACCGCTGGTCATTGACGTCCATAAAATATCCCAGACACTTGAAAAAAGACTGGTAGAACTTCAGAATCGCGTGCTGGAGATAAGAATGGTTCCCATAGGCCAGATATTCTCGCGGCTCGCGCAGGTCATCAGGAAATACTCAAGAGAGATAGGGAAAAAAATAGAGCTTGTCATGTACGGAGAGGATACAGAGATTGACAAGTATATTGCGGAAGAGGTTATTGACCCCTTAATGCATCTTGTAAGGAATGCGCTTGACCACGGCATTGAACCGGCGGAGGAAAGAAAAAGAAAAGGGAAGAAAGAGTCAGGCACTATTATCCTGAAGGCGTCCCAGCGCGGCAACCACGTTATTATTGAGGTGAAGGATGACGGCGGCGGAATTGATGTCCAAAAGGTGAAAGAGAAGGCAATTGAAAGGGGCCTTTTAGAAAGGGGCGCAGAGCTTGACGGGAAAGAGATTATAGATTTTATCTTTACTCCAGGCTTCAGCACAAAGGAAGTGGTAAGCGAGGTTTCAGGCCGAGGCGTGGGCATGGATGTCGTGAAGGAAAAGCTTGCAGCCATTGGAGGTTTTGCCGAGATAGATACAGAGAAGGACAAAGGGACTACAATGCTCCTGACTATTCCTATTACGCTTGCTATTGTCAAGTCCCTGCTTATCAGAGTAGGAGATATGAAGTTTGCAATGCCTCTGACCTCCATATCCGAGACAGTTGTTATCACACGAGACGAACTCCAGACCGTAGAAGGGAAGGAAGTCTATAACCTGAGAGGAGAGATGCTTCCCATGACAAACATCGGGAGGGTTTTTGCTATAGGAGAAAGCGAATCCGAGAAGTTTTTTGCCGTTGTTGTCGGGGCCGGCAACAGGAAACATGGTTTGATAGTAGACGAACTCTTCGGCCAGCACGAGATAGTCATCAAGTCGCTGGGAGAATATTTTGCGGGGCTTCGCGGCTTTGCAGGTGCCGCAGAGATAGGCAAGCATGAGGTTATACTGGTCATAGATGTTGATGCACTTATAGAGGAATCAGTTATCAAACAAAAGATAAAAGGGGGTGCTCTAAATGTATGAGGAGTTTTATGGGCTGAAACGCAGGCCGTTTACCAAGACGCCTGACCCGAAATTCCTTTTTATGAGCAGGGCGCACGAAGAGGCGCTTGCAAGGCTGCAGTATGCTGTTGAAGAAAGAGATTTGATTCTTCTTACAGGCGATATCGGCTGCGGGAAGACAACGCTTACGCGGGCGCTGATAGATTCATTAGGAGAAAAACACAGGATCATACTTATAATTAATCCCAGGCTCACGCCGGCCCAATTCCTGAGGACAGTTGCCAAGCGTTTTGATATAGATGTCCCGTCAAACTTTAAAGATGACCTGCTTGAGGCAGTCTATTCAAAGGTCTATGAAGACTATCAGGCAGGGATTACGCCTGTGGTAATCATAGACGAGGCGCAGCTTATCCCCAACAAGGAGACCTTTGAGGAGATAAGGCTGCTCACAAATTTCCAGCTTGATGACACAAACCTCTTAAGCCTCATACTTGTCGGACAGCCGGACCTCAGGCGCAGGTTAAACCATAAGGCATATATTCCCCTGAAACAGCGCATCGGGCTGTTTTATCATCTCGGGCCAATCAGCGAAACCGAGATTAAAGGGTATGTGGAGCACAGGCTGAAGATTGGTGGCCGCGAGGATATGCTGTTTACGGATGATGCATTGAGTGCGCTTCATGCGTATTCCGGGGGCATCCCGAGGCTGATAAACAGCCTGGCAACAGCTGCGCTTTTAGGCGGACTCGGGCATGAATACAGAATCATAGAGAGGCAGTTGATTAATGAGGCCGCTCAGGAGATGGGACTTAATGGATATAGCGAAAATTAGGAAGAAGATTAAAGAGGGAAAAGAGGAAAAGGGGAAGTCTCAGGAGGAATCGCCTGAGGTGGCCCCGTCTTCTGAGGAAGCGGATATCCGCAGAAGCGAAGAAAAACCCGCTACAAAAGAATTGTCTGCAACCCATGAGCAGCAGGATGAAACAGAAGAGGCGACTTCCCATGAAACAATCAGCCTCCCTGCCAAGAGCAGAATACAAGAGACAGTCCCTGCAGCAAAGACTCCTGAACCGGGAAAAATAAGTGAAGATATAGTCGAGCTCTTGACATTCCACCTCTCTACTGAAGAATTTGCTTTCAGAGTTTTTGATATTGAGGAGATACTCAGATTTCAACGAATCATGCCGGTTCCAAAGGTGCCTGACTATATCCTCGGCATTACTTCCTTAAGGGGTAAGATAATACCTGTTATAGATTTGAAAAAGAGGCTTTCGATAAAGGGCAAAGGCGAGACAGTTTTAGCGGATTTGCAGACGGGTAACTCCCGCAAAAAAATACTGACACTGAAAGGCCCGAAAGGCCCGGTGGGCGCTATTATAGATAAGGTAAAGGGTGTTATCCGCATTTCTCCTTCGGAGATTGTTGAGCCGCCTGCACATCTGTCAGAAGCAGAGTTGATGTTTATCGAGGGGGTTGTTCTTTATAACAGCAGATTTATCTCTGTCATACGCATGGAAAAGGTATTGGAAATAAATCTAAAATGAAAAAGGGTAAATAGTTTTAATAGGGTAAGAAGGGTAAAAGGTTAACCTTCTGAAACTTTTTGACCTTTTGAAACTTTTTTTAAAGATGGAGGTCTTATGAGCGAAAAACTTGAATTAAAGATAATTATTACAGTTTTGAGCATGCTTTTTATCGGAATTGTTCTGGCGGGTGTTATGACCATGCTTATAGAAAAATCAACTTTATATGGCATTACTGAAGAAAATTCAAAGACCACCGCTGCTATTGTTACAAAGAATGTTGAGAGGACAATGATAGAGAACAGGCCTGATCTTACAAAGGAACTCGTAGAGGGCATCAGGGGTGTTGGCGGCATAGAGGATATTCGTATAATAAATTTTGAGGGCCGGGAGGCCTTTAAAAAAGATTCGCCGGCAGAAGAAGCTGCCACCATAAAGAAGCTGATTGATACGAAAATGCCGGTCATGATAAAAGATGCAAAAAAGTTTATTCTTTACAAACCCCTCGAAAATACTTCTTCGTGCAAGGGCTGCCATGCCCAGGAAGGAGATCTCCTCGGCGCGGTAAAGGTCTCGCTGTCTATCGAGAAAGAATATGATAAGGCGATGAAATCAATAGTAACCGTAATCGTACTGACCGTTTTGGGAGCTCTCGGTTTCAGCCTGGTGCTGTGGTTCATGCTCAGGAAGATGATTATAGTGCCTGTAAAGGCGATAGAGATGGCAGCCTCGAGGCTGGCGGAGGGTGACCTCTCATTTGAGACAGATATAAAGGGCAAGGATGAGATTGCCAGGCTCAGCCAGTCCGTAAAGGAGTCTATTGGTTCTCTGGGAAGGATACTCCAGAGGATTAAAGATGTCTCGCTAAGGATCTCACGCGTAGCCGGTAACGTTGAAAAGGATTCCAAAAAAGTTGTGGACGGGACCCAGCTTGAGGCAGAGGCAGTAGCTGATATTTCGAGTTCTGTTGAAGAGTTGAATGCTGCTATTTCAGAGATTACCGAGAGCACGGAGGGGCTTGCCGCATCTACGGAAGAGACGGCAGCCTCGATGGATGAGATTGCTACGAGCATAGGGCAGGTGACAAACAGCACCCATGACCTCTTTGGCTCTGTTGAGGCAACGTCATCTTCGATTGAGGAGCTTTCTGCCACAATAAAAGAAGTAGCGCAGAATGCTGACAATCTTTCAGGCATAACCGATGAAACCCTTTCAGCAATAGAAGAGATAGCATCTTCTGTAAAAGAGGTTGAACTGAACGCGAAGGAATCGGCAAAGTTATCCGAAAAGGTCATGAACGATGCCTCAACATTCGGCATGACGTCCATAGAAAAAACAATAGACGGAATGAAAAATATAAAATTTTCAGTTGAAAAGACAAATGAATTCATAAAGAAACTTGGCGGCAGGTCTGAAGAGATCGGAAAGATCCTTAATGTGATAGATGAGATTACGGATCAGACGACACTCCTTGCCCTGAATGCAGCGATACTCGCTGCTCAGGCAGGAGAGCACGGCAAGGGATTTTCAGTTGTTGCAGATGAGATTAAGGACCTTGCAGAAAGGACGGCATTTTCAACCCAGGAGATAGGCTCTCTGATACAATCTGTTCAGCAGGAGGTAAAGGGAGCTGTTCATGCAATGGGGGAAGGGCTGATATCTGTTGAAGACGGCTTTAAACTTTCAAAAGAGGCATCTGATGCGTTAAAAAAGATTCTTGACAGTTCTAAAAAATCTTCAGAGATGGCATTTTCCATAGAACGCTCTACGGGAGAACAGACAAAGTCAGTAAAGCTGGTTTCGGAGGCAATGGAACGCGTTAAGGGCATGACAGGCCTGATTGCCAAAGCAACATCAGAGCAGTCAAAAGGCATATCCCTGATAATGACCGCAACAGAAAAGATGAGGGATATATCCCAGCAGGTCAAGACAGCAACAGAAGAACAGGCAGTAAACAGTAAACATATTTCACAGGCTATCGAGATAGTCTCTGACAAGAGCCAGCAGATTTCAAGGGCCATCTATGAGCAGAAGATAGGTTCGAACCAGATATGGAATTCCACAGAGAAGATCAAAGAGATTCCAAAAGGAAACCGCGACCTTGCATTTAATGTAAATAATTCCTTAAGGGCGCTCCTCAAGGATGCAGAATTAATAGACACAGAAATAAAGAGATTCAAGTTTTCCGAGGAAGAAGGCAAAGGCATAATAAGATTTGGTGTCGTGCCTCTGGAATCTCCTGCAGATATGTTCATAAAGTTCAGCCCGCTGGCAGAGTATCTCAGCAAGAAACTTAAGAGGAAGGTTGAACTGAAAGTGGCCATTGATTTTGAAGAAGCGGTAAGCGATATCGGCAAGAACATAACCCAGGTGTGTTATATGACGCCGTCTACATATATAGAGGCGCACAATAAATATGACACTGATGTGATTGCAAAGGCGCTCAGGGAAGGCAAGCCTTATCAGCATTGCGTGATAATTGCAAGGATGGACAGGAATGTAAATTCAGTGGAAGATTTGAAGGGAAAGACATTTGCCTTTGGGGATTTTCACTCGACATCAAGCCATATTGTGCCGAGGGCCATGCTTTTGGAGGCAGGCATAGAATTGAAAGATCTTCATTACTACAATTATCTCGGGCATCACGATGACGTTGCCAAGGCAGTGCTCCAGGGCGAGTTTGATGCAGGCGGTATTATGGAGGCGACTGCATACAAGTTCAGGGATCAGGGCTTAAAGTTTCTGAAGGTCTCAGAAAATATTCCTGAATTTAATATATGCGTTAATAAGTCAGTGGGTAAGGAAGAGGCATCACGCCTGAGGTCTGCCTTGACTGAGCTGACCAACCCGTCTCCGGACAACCGGCGCATACTTGAATCCATAACCAAGAGCTATACGGGTTTCGTTGAGGCGAGGGATGAGGATTATGATAATATAAAATCCATGATGTCAAAACTGGGGATGCTGTCATGATAAAGATAAGACATTCGCTCGCAGTGAGTTTTATAGCCATAGTAGTAATCGTACTTCTTGTCGGACAGGGAGGAATGAGTCTATGGTATCTTATCGGGCCGTGGAAGGGGTCGCTTAATGACGGGCTGAAAGAGAAGATAAAGATAGCCGGCTCTGTTGTTGCAAATTCTGCCGCTACCTCTATAACTACGTTTAATTTTGACTATCTTGATCTTTGCATGGAAGGGCTGAGCAAGGACGAAGACATACTCTCGATAAAGGTCACCGATAAAGAAGGGAAAGTCCTGAAGGAAAAGGTGATAAGGACCGAGGAAAGGGGAGAAACCATTAATCCCTTTTTTATCCCATGGAAAAATGTGATGAATCTGCCAATTATTTCTTCAGGGGAAAAGCTCGGGAATATAGAGATATATTACTCCGGCAGAAGGGTTAATGAGATATTGGGTAATATCCTGAAGCTTACGCCGTTTCTTCAGGGGGTAATCTTTATACTGCTTATCTACGCCCTTTATTATTTTTTCCAGAAAAAGGTTGGAAGGCCTATTGAAATGCTTAACGCAGAGATAAAAAAGGCAACGGCAGGCGACCTGACCGTAGAGATCCGTGAATTTGGAGCTAATGAGATTGGCAGCATTGCGAAGGGGTTCAGTTTTCTTATTGACAGGCTGGCTTCTACTTTAAATAAACTGAGGTCCATATCCGAGAATGTCTCAATGGCTATAGACCAGCTGAACCTTACATTCAAGAATGTTACACAGGGAACCCAGAAGCAGGGCGAATCAATCAATGCCTCGGCAGCCTCTATAAAACAGGCAAAGACTTCCCAGGACCATATAACAGAGGACACCGGAAAGCTGATAGATTTTTCCAATGAGAATGTGACATCGCTGCTCGAGATGAAGGCAACGGCAGATGAGATTGCCTCCAGCACAGGCAAGCTGTTTAAGGCTACGGAAGATGCTTATTCTGTAGTTGCTGAAATGACTCAGACTGCCAAAATGATTGCAGCCAATACAGAGGAGACATCTGCTGCTGTGGAAGACACCTCAGCCGCTATCGAGGAGATAAACGCATCGGTAAAGGAGGTTGAGACTAGCGCAAAGGAGTCCGCTGCACTTGCTTCAAGGGTCACTGAAGTGGCATCCGAGGTCGGGATGATGGCGGTTGTTGATGCAGTCGAAGGCATGGAAAAGATATCCGAAGAGGTAAAACACTCATCGGAGATAATAACCCGTCTCGGCACAAGGTCTGCAGATATAGAAAAAATCCTCTCTGTTATAAAAGATGTGACAGAACAGACAAACCTCCTTAGCCTGAATGCAGCTATACTGGCTGCACAGGCCGGAGAGTACGGCAAGAGCTTCTCTGTTGTTGCTGATGAGATAAGAGCGCTCAGCGACAGGACTGCGTCATCTACAAGGGATATATCCAATATTATCAAAACAATACAGTCAGAGATATCAGAGGCAGTAAAGTCAATAGATTCAGGTATGCGCAGGGTTAACGAGGGCGGCTCAATGGTTTTTAAGGTTGGGGATGCACTAAGGGAGACGCTGTTGGCGTCAGAGCAATCTGCCGATATGTCCCGGTCTATAGAGAGGGCAACAGAAGAGCAGGTAAAGGGGCTAAAGCAGGTTGCACTTTCAATAGAAAATATCAAGAGGATGATGGAACAGGTCGCAAAGTCAACACAGGAACAGCAGCAGGGGACATCACACCTGCTCGAGAGCGTCAGTGATGTAAAGGATGCTGCTGATATTGTTAAGCAGGGAACCGAAGAAGAGGCTACAAGCATTAAGATGATATCAAAAAATCTTGAGCTTGCGGATGAACGGATAAAGAAGATAGGGCAGTCAACATCAAATCAGCAGAAGATGAACGAAAATGTTACGGCTGCGATAGAGCAGATTAAGGTTATAGGGACGACTATAACAAGGGATGTTGAAGATGTATCTCTCTCATTAATAACGCTGCATGATGAAATTGAGCTGCTCAAAAAGGAGATGGAGTCGTTCAAAACAGATGATAGGGCTATTGGCAGGGAAGAGGGATAGATGGAAAAGTTTGCTGTTTTCAGCATAGGTGACGAAAATTTCGGTGTTGGCATTGGCAGGGTTGTCGAGATACTGAAATCACAGAAGATTTATTCTCTCCCTGAACTTCCTGATTTTCTTTCAGGTGTCATAAATGTCAGGGGAGAGGTGATACCGCTGCTGGACCTCAGGCTGCGTTTCGGCATTCATACACCTGCAAAAAAAGGGCGTATGATAACTGTGCGGTGTGAAGGCGGGAATATAGCCCTGCTGGTGGATGAGATAGATGAGATAATTTCACTGAACCCTGAAGACATAAGTGCTCCGCCGTCCATATTCAGGGGTTTAAAGACAGAATACCTTACAGGGCTTGCTAAAAAAGAAGACAAAATAATTATACTCCTGAACCTTGATAAGCTGCTTACCTCAGAAGAGAAGATAATCCTTTCCGACTCGTCGGACTCGTTATCCTCGGCGAATCCGCCTGAGAGCGGGCCGAAGAGAGAAGGCTCTCTGAACTTATAGGGGAGAAAGATGCAAACACTGGAAAAACTGCTTGATAATGAAGATGTAGAAGTACGAAGAGAAGCTGTTGAAAAGATAAGAGGCAACCCTTCGGAGGCCTCTATAGCGCTCCTTCTTAAGGCGATGAAGGATGTCAGCTGGAGGGTTAGAAAAACTGCAGTCGATATCATTCTTGAGGAATATCCGATTGAGGCATATATCAGCGGACTGATCAAGCTTCTGTATATTGATGATAATGCAGGCGCAAGAAATTCGGCGATAGAAACACTCATAAAGCTGGACAAGAAGGCCACATCTTTTTTAATAGAGGCCTTTAATACACAGAACCGTGATGTAAGGAAATTCATAATAGATGTGCTTGGAGAATTCAGGGATAAGAAGTCACTGCCGTTAATGCTCGATGCGCTTAAGGATGAGGATGATAACGTCAGGGCCTCTGCTGTTGAACACCTGGGGAAGATTGGAGAGCCCGCTGTTGTAAACGCGCTTATAGAGATACTCGAAAGCGGTGACCTGTGGACTGCATATCCTGCTGCCGATGCACTGGGGCGGATAGGTGACAGCAGGGCTATCCCATCACTTATCAAAACACTTTCTGTGAAGACTCTCAGAGAACCCGTGCTCAGGGCGCTCAGCAGGTTCTCAGCTCCGGAGACACTTAAACATATAGTTCCGCTTCTTGAAGATGCGACAAAGACGATACAGGAAGAGACAGTCAAGACAATAAAGAATTTTTATCACAAAGGGGTCAAGGAAGAATTTATTGCAGAGGAGATAAAAAAGTTCTTCGGAGGCCGTGCTATTGACATCCTTGTGTCTCATGCATGGAGCAATAAGCCTGATATAAGGATTTCCGCGATACTTTTGCTCGGCCTTATGAAAGATGAAAGGGCGCTTGCTCCTTTGCTGGAACTTTCGCTGGAAGAGGATTTGGCAGAGGATGTGAAGAGGGCTTTGGTCTTCATAGGGAAGGATAAGCCCGATGTTATTTTGCCTTTGTTCGATACAGTAAGCCCTTACCAGAGGCGGTTTATATGCGGCGTTGCCGGGGAGATTGCATCGCCCCTTTTCTATGACCTGTTCGAAGAACTGATGACAGATGATGACGGCCACGTGAGGACACTTGCAGCGCTCGGCATTGCCAATATAGGCGATGTGAGGGCCATAAAGCCGCTTAAAAATCTCCTGTCCGATGTCTACGAAGATGTGCAGGATGCTGCGGTTACCGCCCTTGCCGCCCTCAAGCCAGGCCTTACGCTTGAGGAGTTTACCAGAATGCTCAGTGACAGAAACCCTCTTCTCAGAAAAAACTCTGTGCTATTGCTTGGTGAGATAGGGGCTGTTGAGGCAGTGCACGCCCTTGGTTTTGCATTAAAGGATGGTGATGTCAATGTAAGGAATGCGGTAGTTAAGGCACTGTCCATGATTAAAACGGAGGAGTCTGTAAAATATCTGACCCTCGCGCTTACGGATGAAACCCCTGATATCAGGGCCTCTGCTGCGTTGAGCCTTGGCAAGATTAAAGGGAGCGGGATATCAGAATCGTTGCTCCTTTTGCTTACTGACCCTGATGATGCCGTCAGGGTGGCAGCGGTAAAGGCGCTCGGTGATTTGGGCGATAGAAATATAGCAGGACAAATTATCAGGTTGCTTTCGGATACAAACGGCTTTGTTATAACCGCTACTATAGAGGCCTTGAGCAGAATTGGCGGCGAGGGCGCCAGGGATGCACTCGTAAAGATGCTTTCTTCGCAGGATAAAGAGATAAAAAGGACTGCCATAAAAGCGCTTGTACCGTTTGAAGATATAGAGGATAATCTTTTGCCCTGCCTGAAAGACAGTGATTGGGCCACAAGGATGGCAGCTGTTGAAGTCCTTGGCACGAGGATGTCCGCCTCAGGCGGATTAGGCGGGAAGGTGAAGATTGAACTCGAAAGGCTGATGGATAAAGAGGAAGACCCCATTGTGAAAAAGGCCATAGAGGAGAGTCTTGATGATTGAGAGAGAAGAAATACTCCCGTTATCGGATGATGTGTTCAGGCTTCTCCGGGACCTGATAAGGGATTACTGCGGCATATATTTTGATGACGGCTCAAAATATCTTTTGGAGAGAAGGCTGTCAAAGAGAGTAAAAAACCTTCATCTTAACGACTTCAGGGATTATTACAGGCTTTTGTTATATGACAAGAAAAGAGATGAAGAACTTTTGTTTATTGTTGATGTCCTCACTGTTAATGAGACTTATTTTTTCAGGGAGATGAGTCAATTAAAGACCCTGAGTGAAGAGATACTGCCCGAGCTTAAAAATACAAAAAGGGATACAAGGAAGATAAGGATATGGTCCGCAGGCTGCTCTACAGGGGAGGAGCCTTATACTATTGCAATGCTGATACTGGAGCAGGGCCATTTTTTTGGATGGGATGTAGAGATACTCGGCAGCGATATAAATCAAAGGGTGCTGCAGCATGCCAGGCGGGGCATATACAGGAAGAATTCATTCAGGACTACGGAGGAACATTTTGCAGAAAAATATTTTACGCAGGAGAACAGTTTGTACAAAATAAATGATAATGTAAAACAGCTTGTGAGCTTCAGCTGCCTTAATCTTCTTGACCCGTTTAAGGTTAAGTTCGTGGGTAATATGGATGTGGTATTGTGCAGGAATGTGTTGATATATTTTGACCATGAAGCCAGGAAGAAGGTTATTAAGAGTTTCCACGACAGACTGGCAGACGGCGGTTATCTTTTGCTGGGGCATGCGGAATCATTGATGAATATCTCAACTGCCTTTACTCTCAAGCACTTTAAGCATGATATGGTATATCAAAAACCTCCGAAGCTTTCAATGACGATGTCGCAAGACAGCCTTGTGAGAATGGTCTGGGGGAACAAAGGATAAATCATGACTATTGGCCCAAAAATAAAAGTTCTTGTTGTTGACGATTCTGCCTATAGCAGGCAGACAATAAAGAAGATGCTTGAAACGGACAAGAGCATTGAAGTCATAGGAATAGCCTCTGACGGTATAGATGCCATGGCAAAGACCCTGAGGCTCAGGCCTGACCTTATTACGCTTGACTTCGAGATGCCCGAGATGGATGGCTTCAGTTTCTTAAGATGGCTTATGAAGGAGAAGCCTACGCCTGTGATAATGGTCAGTTCTTATTCTGATACCAAGACGGTGTTCAAGGCCCTCGAATTAGGCGCTGTTGATTTTATTGCAAAACCGACGCAAAGGGCATCCGCAGAACTGCGCGGGATAGAAAAAGACCTTCTGAATAAAGTAAGAGGCGTCAAGAACCTCAACATGGATAAATTAAGCAAAAATCTTCAACTCCTGAATGTGGAAACCGGAGTCACGGCCGGAGCAGAAACTTCGATAGGCGAAATAGATGTTGTGGCCTTAGGTACATCAACAGGAGGCCCTGCAGCGCTCCAGATAATTCTTACACGGCTTCCGCATGATTTTTCTGCTGCGGTTTTGATAAGCCAGCATATGCCTAAGGGGTTTACGGGCCCGCTTGCTGAAAGGCTTGATAAGCTTTCAGAGATAAAGATAAAAGAGGCAGAAAATGGGGACATCGTGGAACCAGGCAAGGTATTTATATGTCCCGGCGGCGCGCATATGGTACTCAGGAAGAGGGGGCAGAAAAATCAAATACTGCTCAGAGAGGCGACATTTGAGGATAAGTATGTGCCTTCGGTTGATATAATGATGGCGTCTGCGGCAGAGCATTATGGCAGCAGGACTGTGGGAGTTGTTCTTACGGGGATGGGGAATGACGGGAAAAAAGGAATACTGGAAATTAAATCAAGAGGCGGTTATACTATAGCTGAGTCGGAAGAAACTGCAGTGGTTTTTGGCATGCCGGCTGAGGTTATAAGTACAGGGGCGGTGGACAGTGTGCTTCCTCTCCCTGAAGTGTCTTCAGAATTGATAAGAATTGTTAAAAGAGGACAGGGTTAATGGAAAGAGAAATAAATATTACAAAGAAGGCTGATGAATTCCTGCAGATATTCAAAAAAGGGGAGGAGTTTACGCAGGAACTTCTCAAAGAGAATGAAAAGTTACGTTTCAGGCTTGCCCAGCTCGAAGATGCCATAGAGCGTTCCGGCGACGAAGCAAAGATAAAGCTTTATGAAGACAGGATAAAGACAACCGAGGAGGAACTTAATTCCCTGAAGGAAAGATACAGGCAGGTTGAGGAGGAAAATAAGGATTTCGCAGTAAAGTATATAGAGGTGGAAGAAGAGAACAACAACCTTGCCAATCTTTACGTGGCAAGCTACCAGCTGCATTCAACTCTGGATTTTAATGAGGTTCTCAGAATAGTTCTCGAGATAGTCATAAATCTTATAGGCGCTGAGAAGTTTGCAGTGCTTCTTATCGAAGAAAAAACAAATGAGCTTGTGCCTGTTGCAACAGAAGGCATGTCTATAGCAAATGTCCCCAAGGTTAAATTCGGCGAAGGCATTATAGGTACCGTTGCAAAGGAAGGCGAAAGTTATTTTTCAGAGCACATTCATAACAGAAGTAATGGGTCCGAAGAGGAGCCGATAGTCGGTATCCCTCTGAAGATCAAGGAACATGTAATAGGCGTTATTGCTATATATTCACTCCTGGCACAAAAAGAAAAATTTTCCAATATTGACTATGAACTTTTTAATCTGCTTGCGGGGCATGCTGCTACTGCTATTTTTTCTTCAAGACTATACACTCAGTCAGAGAGGAAATTGACTACAATACAGAGTTTCCTCGATCTTCTGAAAGAAAAGCCGAGGAGGTAAGGGGAGAATGCCAAATATCCTTGTAGTAGAAGATTCACCTACAATGAGGCAGCTGATAAGCTTTGCCATGAAGAGGATAGCAAACTCAAAGGTGGTTGAGGCAACAGACGGAGTTGATGCCTTAAAGAAGCTGTCATCTGAAAAAATAGACCTTATACTTGCAGATATAAATATGCCTGTTATGGACGGCTTGAAGCTGGTAAGCCTTGTAAGGGGTAACTCTGCCTATAAAAGCATACCTATAATAATTATAACAACAGAGGGCGCTGAAGAAGACAAAAAGAAGGCCATCGCCATAGGCGCTAACGCATATCTTCCAAAACCCATCCAGACGCAGGAACTCATAAAACTGGTCAATAGTATTATAGGCGGTTAATGAGTCACAGGCGCATTAATGTCAGCGGCACATTATATGGTGCCGGAGGCCGGACTCGAACCGGCACGACCTCGCGGACGAGGGATTTTAAGTCCCTTGCGTCTACCAATTCCGCCACTCCGGCTAACTTTGAATTTTAAATGATTTCCCTGTATTTGGTCAAACACTTTCAGGTTATCCTGATTTGACAAATACCGGCAGTGACCATAAAATCTAATCTATGAAGAAGATAATTATAGCAAGCGCGCTCAAGCCGTTCATCGAGAAAGAAAGAAGTATTCTGCAAAGAGCAGACTTCAGGATATTCACCGCAACTTCAGGAGAAGAAGCATTTAAGGTCCACAGGGCTGAAAAAGCAGATATTATAATAGCAGACCTTGATATGCCCGGAATCAGCGGCGACAAGTTGTGCTCTGTTATCAGAGGAGATAAAGCGCTTAAAAAAGTTTCTATAATTATCGTATGCACTAACAGTCAGGCAGACATCGAGAGGTGTTCAAACTCAGGGGCCAACTCATATATAACAAAGCCGATAGCCCCTGCGCAGCTTATCGAGACAGTAAGCCGGCTTCTGAATATCCCTGAAAGAAAATCTTACCGTGTTCTTATAAAGGTAGAGGTTAAGGGCAAGTTCATGAATGTGCCTTTTTTCTGTTCTTCCGGGGATTTAAGCGCCTCCGGCATGCTCGTGGAAACGGATAAACCCCTGGCCAAAGGCGATACTGTATCCTGCTCATTTTTTCTCCCGAACTCTGAACGCGTAGTTGCAGACGGAGAGATTGTCAGGGTAGTGAGAAAGGCTCTCAGGACGTTCCAGTACGGCGTCAGGTTTGTTGCGCTTCTTCCTGAATACAGGGCAGCGATAGAGACATTTATCAATAACTGGACACGGAATGCATAACTGCGGCACTGTGAAAACAGTGTTTATGTTATGAAGCCGAAGGGTTGACTTAGACGTAAATTCTCAGATAAGATACGTATCCGGGGTAAAAAAATGAAAGTAGCAATTGGCAGTGACCATGCCGGCATAGATCTAAAAAAAGAACTTGTCTCTCTTCTGAATGAGATGAAGATAGAGTGTATTGACTTTGGCACAGATAGCCCGCAAAGTGTTGATTACCCTGATTTCGGGGAGAAGGTTTCTAAAGCGGTTTCTGCAGGCAATGTGGAGAGGGGCATACTCATATGCGGGACAGGCATAGGCATGTCAATTGTTGCAAACAAGGTTCCCGATATAAGGGCTTCTCTTTGCAATGACCTGTTTACGGCAAAGATGAGCAGGCTGCACAATGATGCAAATGTGCTTGTGATAGGCGGGAGGATAGTTGGAAGGGATCTCGCAAAAGAGATTGTGAGGACATGGTTCAGCACAGAATTTGAAGGCGGCAGGCATGCCAACCGTCTTAATAAGATTAAACTGATAGAGGAACGATTTATAAAACATGGACTTTGAAAGGCTTAAGCTCTCCGACCCTGACATTTATTCAGCGATTCAGAAAGAGATAGAAAGAGAAAGAGGAAAGATCCTCCTTATTGCATCGGAAAACTATGCAAGTCAGGCTGTTCTTGAGGCCCAGGGTTCTATATTCACCAATAAATATGCAGAAGGGTATCCGAATAAAAGATATTACGGCGGATGCGAATATGCTGATATTGTTGAGAGCCTTGCAATAGAGCGGGCAAAAGAACTCTTCGGAGCAGAACATATAAATGTCCAGCCCCATTCAGGAAGCCAGGCCAATATGGCAGTTTATTTTGCATTCCTCAAGCCCGGAGATACTATTTTAGGGATGAACCTGAGCCATGGCGGACACCTTTCCCACGGAGCAAAGGTAAACTTCTCGGGAATGCTTTATAGGAATATTCCGTACGGGGTTAATAGGGAGACAGGCTATATTGATTATGAAGAGGTTAGAAGACTTGCCAGAGAAAATAAACCTAAGATGATACTTGTCGGTGCAAGCGCTTATTCAAGGACACTGGACTTCAAAACATTTTCTGAGATTGCAAAAGAGGTCGGGGCATATCTGATGGCAGATATAGCGCATATCGCAGGACTTATTGCTGTGGGCCTTCATCCTTCGCCTGTGCCTTATGCAGATTTTGTGACAACAACAACCCACAAGACTTTGCGCGGCCCAAGGGGTGGAATGATAATGTGCAGGGCAGAATATGCAAAGGCAATAGACAAAATGATATTCCCCGGAATTCAGGGAGGGCCTCTGGTTCATGTGATTGCTGCAAAGGCAGTTGCTTTTAAAGAGGCATTGAGCAGGGAGTTCAGGGATTATCAGCAGAGGGTGATAAATAATGCAAAAAGGCTTGCTGAAGAACTTATAAAAAGGGGATTCAGGATAATATCAGGCGGGACAGACAATCACCTCATGCTGGTTGACCTTACAACCAAGGGCATAACAGGCAAAGAGGCTGAGGAGGCGCTTGATAAGGCAGGAATAACAGTTAATAAAAATGCCATCCCCTATGATGAAAGGCCGCCTGCAGTAACCAGTGGTATGAGGCTCGGCACGCCGTCTGTTACAACACGTGGGATGGGTGAGGCTGAGATGGCGGAGATAGCAGATATTATAGATGAGGTATTGAAAAATCATGCGAGTGATGAAAAGCTTAGAGGGTTTAGGCAGAGGGCAGAGAATATCTGCAAGAGATTTCCGGTATATTAATTAGATTATGAAATGTCCTTTTTGCGGGAACATAGAAGATAAAGTCATTGACTCGCGTACGAGCAAGGAAGGCGATGCAATTCGCAGGAGGCGCGAGTGCCTCAAATGCGGAAAGCGTTTCACTTCCTATGAACGCGTTGAGGATCTGGTTCCGATGGTTGTGAAAAAAGATGGAAGGCGGGAGCCCTTTGACAGGCCCAAGGTACTTAAAGGCCTTGAAAAGGCATGTGAGAAAAGGCCTGTAAGCGTTGAAGCGCTTGAAGGCATTGTTGATACTATAGAGAAAAAACTGATAAACCTTGGCGTAAAGGAAATACCGAGCACATGGGTTGGCGAAGAGGTCATGTCTTCGCTAAGGGACCTTGATAAGGTTGCGTATGTGAGGTTTGCATCTGTTTACAGGCAATTCAAGGACATCAATGAACTGATGAATGAAGTAAAGACATTGTTTGAACATAAAGGCAGTAAACAGTGATTAGTGACAGTAAATGCTGCTGACACTGTCTCCTTCGGCGACCCGCCTGGGCGGGAAAACTGGAACTGACACATTTTCAAGACAAAGGAGGATTTTATGTCTACGCTGGATTGGGGATTGAAAAACCGTCTTTCAAGGATAATTAAAACTGACGGAAGGACTGTGATGCTTGCAGTTGACCATGGATATTTTCTCGGGCCTACATCAGGGCTTGAAGATGCAGAAAAGACAATCAAACCGCTTTTACCCTATGCCGACGCCTTAATGCCGACGAGGGGAATCATACGGACCTCAGTTAGTTCTTCAACTGAAACCCCTATGGTACTGAGGGTATCAGGAGGAAACAGTATTCTTGATGAAGACCTCTCCAATGAAGGCCTGACAGTTTCGATGGAGGATGCGGTAAGATTGAATGTAGCTGCAGTGGCCATCTCAATTTATGTCGGCTCCCCGAACCAGAAAGAGACACTTCTTAATCTTACAAAACTTGTTGATGAAGGCCACCGTTACGGTGTTCCGGTTTTGGCTGTTACTGCTGTTGGAAAGAGCATGGGGCGTGATGCGCGTTATCTTGCGCTTTGTTGCCGTATAGCTGCTGAACTCGGCGCGCATTTTGTTAAGACATATTATTGCGATGGCTTTGAAAAAGTCGTTAAGACCTGTCCTGTTCCGATTGTTATGGCAGGCGGAAAGAAACTTCCGGAGATGGAGGCGCTTGAGCTTACTTATAATGCAATATCCCGTGGAGCTGCAGGGGTTGATATGGGAAGAAACATATTTCAGTCGGATTCGCCTGTTGCAATGATACAGGCTGTGAAGGCGATAGTCCATGACAACGCCACGCCCAAAAAGGCCTATGAGATTTACAAAGGCCTTAAAGCCCGCCTGAAGAGCAAAAAGTCAAGAGTTAAAGGTGTTACTGCAAGCAAGACAGACCTGAGCAGGCATTAATCCAAATATGAGAGGGGCGTTTCATCGCCCCTCTATGTAGAAGTCTTTTGCAGCGTGTTAGCAAGCCGTTGCGGGGAAGCTCTTTTTGAAATGAATTTTGAAGGTTTGAGCCTAAAAGTTTCCTATTCAATAGGGTTTTCCCGATTTAAACTTAATAAAAAGCCCCAAAACGATAATAGATAAAATAAAGACAACTTCGTATAGAATGACTGTTTTCAAAGCGGCAAGAAATGAACTGAACTTCCAGACCCATTTTGCATAATAAATTATTCCAAATAATGCCAATAAATTGGAGCCTAACACTAAAACGATAAGCGAAGTTGAAAATGGTTCCTTGAAAATTAAAATACTTGCCAGTTGCAGGATGAAGACAATAAAAAATATGATGCTGAAAACAATTTTTTCCTGAACTGGCCAATACATTGTCTATATTTCCATCCTTATACTGACTGCGGGAATGACAAAGTACGTTATGAACTCCAAAGTGTCATTCCTAATCTGTCCCAATACTATCAAACAGCTTTCGATTGTGTCAACCTAACAGGGTCAAAACAAATCTATTGCTGTTCTGTATCCCAAATGTGCTACAATAGTTCATAAATGCAGAGGAGGTTTGGTATGACAAAGACTGCGATGATAAGGACAAGGATAACGCCTGATTTAAAAACAGAGGGCGAAAAGATACTTAAGAAGCTGGGATTAACCACAACTGAGGCTGTAATTCTCTTTTTTGCCCAGATAAAACTACAGAAGGGCCTGCCTTTTGATGTGAAGATACCTAACAGAACTACTCTTAAGGCAATGAAGGAGGCCGAAGAAGGCAAAGGGCTTAAGAGCTATAAGAGTATTGATGATTTCTTTAAGAAAATGGGTGTGTAGTGCTCAAAGCAAAAACCACAAAACAGTTTGAAAAAGACTTTAAACTGATAATAAAACAAGGCAGAGACTTAGAGAAACTAAAAACGATAATGAAAAAGCTTACCAATCAGGAACCCCTTGATATGAGATATAAAGACCATAAATTGATAGGCAATCTTGAAGGGCACAGGGAATGTCATATAGAACCTAACTGGCTGCTTGTTTACAGGATACAACAAAGTGAAGAGACTATTGTTTTTGTAAGGACAGGGAGCCACAGCGATATATTTGGATAGATTATTTGCAAAAGGAGATTTTATGAAGGTAGCGATGTATTACAGGAATAATGACGTGAGAGTTGAGGAGATGCCTGTTCCGAAGATAGGGAAGGCTGAGCTTCTTGTCAAGGTCATGGCAAGCGGAATCTGCGGAAGCGATGTTATGGAATGGTATCGGATTAAAAAGGCGCCGAGAGTATTGGGGCATGAGATAACAGGGGAAATAGTTGAAATAGGTGGAGAGGTCAGGAACTATAAAAAAGGCGACCGGGTCTTTGTCTCACATCATGTGCCATGCAATACCTGCCATTATTGCCTGAGCGGTTATCACACTGCATGTGAGACACTTCACAGGACAAATTTTGACCCCGGGGGTTTTGCCGAATATCTCAGAGTGCCGGAGATAAATGTAGACAGGGGTGTATATGTCCTTCCTGATAGCATGTCATACGAGGAAGGGACATTTATTGAGCCTCTGGCATGTGTTTTAAGAGGGCAGAAGGTTGCTAATCTCAAGCCGGGACAAAGCGTGCTGGTTATTGGAAGCGGGATGTCAGGGCTTTTGCATATAAATCTTGCGCGTGGATTAGGAGCCGGAAAGATAATCGCCACTGATATAAATGAATACCGCCTTAAAGCAGCATTAAAGTTTGGAGCAGATGCAGTTATAGATGCAAGGGAAGATGTTCCTAAGCGTATGAAGGAATTAAATGAAGGAAGATTGGCTGATATAGTTATAGTCTGTACAGGTGTAATGCCTGCGGTTAATCAGGCCTTGCAGTCTGTTGACAGCGGTGGAACAATCCTTTTCTTTGCAGTCCCGGAGCCTGGAATCAATATCTCTGTGCCAATTAATGATTTCTGGCGTAATGAGATAAAGATGATGACATCTTACGGCGCAAGTCCGGCTGACCTTTCGCTTGCAATTGAGCTTATCAAGGCTCATAGGGTGGATGTGAAGGATATGATTACCCATAAGCTCGCCATGTCTGAGGCAGGGCTTGGTTTTAAGCTTGTTGCCGGAGCTCAGGATTCAATAAAGGTTATTATTGAGCCGTGGAGGTAGGAAATAAATAAGCAGTATTGCCCTTCGCTCTGTATCTAACTAGAAGCCGATTTCTGTCCCTTTGTCAATGCTGTATATGAGATATGTCTGATAGTTCTTCACCCATGGCTGCCTTACCGTATAATCAGTCTTATGCCAGAAAAATACCCACGCTGCATCATCAACAATCATATTTTCTGCTTTTTCGTAATACATGTCTCTTTCTTTCATTGTATATGCATGCTGGCCGGCTTCAATCAGATAATCAACTTTAGGATTCTTATATCTTGCCCTGTTTCCGGCAGGCCCTAAATTTGCCGAATGGAATAACGGGAATAAAAAGTTCTCAGGGTCAGGATAATCGGCAAACCATCCGAGCCAGAACATATCAGTCTCGCCCTTATTAATTGCCTCTTTGTATGCGCTCCACTCAAGCTGCTTTATATTAGCCTTAATCCCGACATCTTTCAGGTATGATTGTATTACCTCTGCTATATCTACAACCTCATTATCCGCTGTTATATAAAAATTGACCTCAAGGCCATCCGGATACCCCGCTGCCTTGAGCAATTCCTTTGCTTTCGAGGGATTGTATTCATAGGGAGCTGGAGCTTTCCATTTTCTGAGCATGTTCGGCACCGGGCCTGATGCAAGACTCCCCCTTTCTTCAAAAAGAGTTCTTAAAATCTTTTCCCTGTCAATCGCGTAATTCATTGCCTTTCTCAGTATCTTATTGTCAAAAGGTTTTTTGGAACAGTTCAGGCCGAGATAATAAGTATTTATGCCCTCTATTGCCGATATATACTTCTCCCACTTTTTATCCTTCCTGTATCTGGAGAATGCGGATGCAGGAACCCCTATTACATCGAGATTCCCGATCTCAAACTCTGTGAGCGTCGTAAGGTCTTCCGGGATAATTTTATAAATTATGCCTTTAATTTTTGGTTTATTGTCAAAATAATCTTTCCGGGCATCAAGCTGAAGTTCTCTGTTCGAAAGCCAGTGTGTGAGAACAAATGGGCCTGTGCCAACAGGATGGGATGAGAAATCAACCCCCCACTTTTTTACCTCATCTTCAGGCACTACATATGCTGCAGTCATTGTAAGAAGGTTAAGGAATGGGGCAAATGGTTTATCAAGGGTTATTTCAAGGGCATAATTGTTTATTACCTTTATCCCAGATACCTCCTTTGCCTTTCCATCCATGAACTCCCTTGCGCCTTTTATTCTGTCAAATACCCATGTGTTCGGGGACCTTGTTGATGGATTCAATATCCTCTCAAATGAATATTTGAAATCCCCGGCTTTTACCTCAATCCCATTGGAGAATCTTACGCCGTTTTTTAATTCAAACCTGTAAATAAGGCCGTTCTTTGAGATTTCATATTCCGAAGCTATGTCAGGCGCAATGCCCAGGTCTCTGTCCATCTTAACGAGCCCGTTAAATAACTTGGCAGAGATAGAGCCGCCCGTGACATCAACAATGAGCGCAGGGTCAAGTGTTGTCGGGTTTGTATTCAGGCGGTAGTAGACGTATTCAGGAAGGCGGTTCCGGGAAGAGCAGGAAAAAATGAGCGCCAGCAAGCAGATTGCAGATAACAGTTTTTCCCCGGAATGCCTCACACTTTATTTTGACCTTAATCTTTCCTTGGCTGATGATGCTGCATTACTGCCCGGCGAGATTGCTACGGCCTTTTGCCAGTTTTCTCGTGCATTTTCTTTGTCGCCGGCAAGGTCAGCATAAACATTCCCAATCCTGTAATACATCAGCGCCTGCAAGTCCTTATCCTGTGTTGCACTTAATACTTTCTGATAAGAATCTCTTGCGCTTATGTCATATCCGCTGTCACGCCTTCTGTCCGGCTCTAATTTCTTTGCGAGGTCATAGTACATATCACCCCTGAATATGTGCGCTTCTAAATACATAGGCCGCAGTTGAAAGGTCTTTTTCAGGAATTTTTCTGCAGCTGAGAGTTCGTCTGCTGCATAATAAGCCCTTGCATAAGAAAGGTACACCTCCGGAGCGCGTTTGTTCCTTCTCATAACTGATTTAAGATTCCCGAGTATATTTTTATATGCGCTTTTCCATGCGCGATTGTTGCTCTCTCTCAGTTGTTTCATTTCCTGGCTGGCCTGGTTTATTGATTGCAGCTGTGCAAGAATTCCTGCGTCAACCGGCATTGCACGTTCACGTTCACGTTCACGGCCCGCCTTCCTGCTGGGTTTTTCAAATTCACTTATATCAGGAGAAGGCTCCTCCGGAACCAGTTCTACCATGCTTTTTACCATCTGGCCTACTTCTATTGCAGCAGGAGAGGTTTCTTTCAGTATCAGGGCATCTGCAGTTTTATCCTTGACGTCTTTAATTTCAATAGAGCCTGTTTCTATTCTTTCGACATCAAGCACTTCTCCTGTCTTGGGATGTTTTATGACCTTGCCTTCCTTAAATACAATAAATTGCATGCCGGTTCTTACGCCTGCGCGCTTGCCGAGATCTATAAGTACTTTATTTTCCGTTCTTTGGGCAACATAACCCTCCAGCGGGAAATCCTTGATGATCTTATCGGCCATCTTAACAACAAGGTCTTCAAGCTTGACCGCGCTTGTGCTCTTTACATTTTCAGCCGCTATTATGGAGCTGCTTTCCACCTCTATAATCCTTGCATTGACTTCCATAACATTCTGGAATTTCATTATGGAGCCTGTGATTACTATCTTTGCGCCGAGCACTCTGCCGAGTTTTGATGCGCTGCTTTCATCAATAATGCCTGAGACCCCGAGCTTCTGTTCCTCTAATACTTTCTTCAACAGCATCCTCTCTATAACGTCAAAACGCCCTTCTTTAACTAATGCCGTGATGAGCCATTCTGCAACAATCTTTCCCATATCAGAGGTCTCATATCCTTCGCCCTGAAGCTGGAAATCCAAAACAGCAATCTTTGTTTTTTTAAATTCCGCCGAAGCAGCATTTAAAAAAATAAAATTGACAAGAAATATTGCTATTGCAAAACTAAATATAAGCTTTTTCATAAAACTCGTTTTCCCCCTTATAAATCTTCTGTTCATTGGGTCAACCGCTTTTTTGCCAATTCGCCTGTCTTGCTGTCAGGAGAAAGGGACACGGCCTTTTCCCAGTTTGCCCTCGCCCTTGTGCTGTTGTTTAGAATCTGATATTCAAGTTCTCCCATCTTATAATATACGTAGGCCTTTTTCCTGTCGTTGAGGTCAGGGCTCGCGAGTGCTTTTGTATAAGAAGCCAGGGCTGTGTCAGCAAGCGAACTTTTCGTAGAGACAGGGCTTCCGGTCAGGGCAGCTGAATCCATTTGCTGTTCAACAGGGTTGAAATCCCTGGCAAGCCCGGAGTAAATGTCTCCTTTAACTATATAGGCGTAAGGATAATCAGGTTTGTAATATAATGCCTTATCAATGGTCTTGTAGATATTTGATTCCTTTCTTGTCTCTGCAATCCACAGATATTTTGCATAGGCAAGATAATAGTCTGGATTCCCGGACATTTTACGGGACAGGGCTTTTATTTTAGAGCCCCCTTCTTTTGCCTTTAACTTCCATAAAGAATTATTAGCCATTTTCATGCCTACGCACTGGTCTAAGACAGTGTCTGCGTAGCTCAACTGATATTTATTATTATCAGGGTTTTCGGTTATAAGTTTTTTCAGGATGTCATATGCTGCATCATAGTCGCTGCCTTCTATAAGTATTATAGCCTTTTTATACAATTCTTCTGATTCAGGGGACTGGACAGCAGCTTTTTGCTTTGAGGCCCCTGCTTTGCCGGAATTTCCGGCAGAGTCAATCATTGCCGTTATAATATCTTCGCTTACGCCTTCCTCTTTTAATTTAAGTATGCCGGTTATCGAGACATCGAACTGGTTCTGGGAATTTTTGATTTTACTGATGACAAGCTCTTCCCCCAGCCCTGCCTTGACCATGCTCACAACTGTCTGATTTGTAAGGATTTCAGCGGACGATGCTGTCATGACTAATAAAAACATTATTGTGGATGACAGGATTATTGCCTTAAACGATTTCATAGTCTTTTTATAATATCATTTTTTGGCCTAAAATCAAAGAGCTATGCCCGAAGCCATTAAAATGCAGGGCAAAAGCAGGATTAAAATTTAAAAAATATTGCACTTTTCAATCTTTAGTTGTTTCCCCTTTTTCTTTTTCCCCTGTCTTCTCGTCGGGGATCCTGTATTCCTCAAGCACCCATTTGCCGAGGTCAATGAGCTTGCATTTTTCAGAGCAGAAAGGCCTCCATGCATTTTCTTCCCATGTGGTTGTTTTTTTACATATCGGGCATATAATTTTCATATTGCGCTAACCCCTTCCAGGTTTTATTCTCCTTGAAAGAGGCGATATTTGCAAGAATTTTTTTATCTTCCAAAATTTTTCTCTTTTCTGCTAAAATTAACAGTTCGGGGTTTTAAATTTTCCCCTTGTTGCTGTTTATTGTCTATTGACGAATAAGTAAAGTGGAGGTTGATGATGGATTACTTTTTGAATGAAGAGCAGATAATGACAAGAGACCTTGCAAGGCAGATTGCAGAAGAAAAAGTTGTTCCTGTCAGAAGAGAACTCGATGAAAAAGAGGAGTTTCCATGGGAGATAATGAAGGCACTTGCACAGTCTGATCTTTTCAGCCTTTTTATACCGGAGGAATACGGAGGGCTCGGCAAGGGAACCCTTGAGCTGTGTATTACTATTGAAGAACTGTCAAAGGCATGCCTTGGCGTTTCAACAACATATGCTGCAAATGCCCTTGGCACATATCCAGTCCTTCTTTTTGGGACTGATGAACAGAAAAAGAAGTACCTTCCGGATATTGCCGCAGGCAAACGATTGGTGGCCTTTGGCCTTACCGAGGCAAATGCCGGAAGCGATGCAGCTGGTATTCAGACAACTGCAAAGCTCGAAGGAAATGAATATGTCCTTAACGGCACCAAACAATGGATAACCAACGGCGGTGAGGCTGAGGTCTATACAATAATAGCAATGACTGACAAAAATAAGGGGGCGAGAGGGGCCTCGGCCTTCATAGTTGAAAAGGGCACTCCCGGATTTACATTCGGCAAGAAGGAAGAAAAGATGGGCATTCGGGCCTCTTCAACAAGGGAACTTGTATTTGAGGGCTGCAGGATTCCGAAGGAAAATATTATCTCAAAAGAAGGCATGGGCTTTATAGTGGCCATGAAGACACTGGACAGCTCAAGGATAGGTGTTGGCGCCCAGGGCCTGGGCGTGGCGCAGGGCGCATTCGACGAGGCATTGAAATTTTCAAAACAGAGGGTTCAGTTCGGACATCCTATTATCAGTTTTCAGGCGGTACAGCATATGCTGGCAGATATGGCCATCGAGATAGAGGCTGCAAGGGCTCTGATTTATTCGGTTGCCAGATACATAGACAGCCGCGCAAAGGATATAACAAAAGAATCTGCCATAACAAAGGTCTTTGCTACTGATATGGCAATGAGGGTTACTACCAATGCTGTCCAGGTAATGGGCGGTTCAGGCTATATGAAGGAATACCCTGTTGAGAAGATGATGAGGGATGCCAAGATACTTCAGATATACGAAGGCACAAACCAGATACAGAGGAATGTCATAGGTCAGGCGCTGACAAAGAAGCAGCGGTAGCTTCATAAAACCGCTCAAACATTATTATTCTGTTTTTTAAATCGGGTTTGTGACTTAAAACTTGAATTCTGACCTCAGAATCTTATTGTTCTCGTCAAATACTACCTTTGCAGTAAAGTGGTCTCCGGGCATGAATGAATAGGCGAGTTCCCTCCAGACCACAACTCTTCTGTTTTTGTCTGTCTTTATCTCAGGATAGGGGAAATTGGCAAAATAGAGGAAGTTCTTTACGATATGGGTTTCTTTTGACTGCTCGATTAAGGGGTCCTTGTCTGCAACGATGAAGGTGTCCTGAACATAGATCCTCTGAGTGAAAAGGTCGGCAAAGCCAACTTTTATTTCATTGCCTGATTTTGTAATGAACCACCATCTGAGAAAGTCGTTTGGCAGCGGGCATATCCTGTAGGTATTTGCCTCAAGCCTTGCCTTAAGAAAATCTCTTGTTTTATTGTGAAGATAGTATCTGCCTCCTGCATATGAAAGCAGCAGCACTATCGTGAGCGCAGAAATAATAACCGCTTTTTTCCTGTTAAGGGCGGAGAATATAACGCAGAGCAATAAGCCTATGGATATATACGGGTCTATAATGAAAGTGATATCAAGGGAGTACGGGTTCCAGTCTATGGGGGAGAGTATTCTTGTGCCGTACTGATTTGTGAGGTCCATTAATATGTGAGTTTCATATCCTAAAAAAGATATGAAATAATAATAGAAAAAACCCTTTCTGAAGCCGAAGATAAGGGCTATTATTAATGGTATAACGAGCAGAGCAAGAATGCCGTGAGTTATTCCGCGGTGATACCTGAGGAACATGTCCGGTCCCCATATACGGCTTATGTAGTCAAGGTCAGGCGCAATGGATGCGATAAGCAGTACCCATAAGGATGCCTTCCTTTTGAATCCAAGCCGTGAGATTGTTGCTCCTGCAAGGCTGTGCGTTATCGGGTCCATTATGATACCTCCATATCCCATTTCTTAAGATTATTTTTTATGGAGGTTATGTCTTTTCTTTCGTCAATGGCTTTTTTAATTTTCTTCCAGCCCGAAATGTCTCCATAAAGTATGCAGCCGGCAATGGCATTATTTTTTATAACGAGTTTTTTGTATAAAAATTTCTCTTTGTCTTTCTGTATGATGGATTCAAGTTTGCTGTCAGCATCTATATCTCCAGCAGCAATAAGGTCTATGCCTGCGATTTTTAATACGTTAGACGGGGTTGTGCCCTCATAGCCGGCATTTCCTCCTGCCATGTTGATGCCTGCAACCTCCCCCTGTTTTTCAGCTGCAGGCCATATCCCGTAGTAAAGGTTTCTGTGCTCTATTAAATCCCCTGCCGCATAGATGTCCTGAATCTCTGTTTCCATCCTGTCATTAACAGGCAAGCCCTTGTTGCATTTGATGCCCAATTTATAAACGAGTTCTGCATTGGGCCTGACGCCGGCTGATATTATTACCGCATTGCAGTCAATGGTAGTACCGTCTTCAAGCCGCACGCTCTTGACAGTATCATCTCCGGATATCTCTTTTGTCTGTGCGCCCAGATAGAATCTGAAGCCCATCCCGGCCAATTGCGAAGTTAGAATCTCAGAGCCTTCTTTATCCATCTGCCTTGGAAGCAGCCTTGGGAAAAACTCTATTATGCTGACTGAACATCCAGCCTTTCTCAGGCTGTTGCCAACCTCGATACCAAGAATTCCGCCGCCTATGAGGATAACTTTTTTTGCCTGTTCAGTATAGTTTTTTATCCCGCCTGCATCTTTAATTGTTCGTAATGTAAATATGCCCTTTTTGTCAGAGCCGGGAAGTAGCGGGATAAACGAGACACCTCCGGTAGCTATAAGAAGTTTGTCATATTTCAGTCTTTGACCGGAAGGGATGGCAATCTCTTTCATATCTTTATCTATTTCTGATACAGGTGTGTTCAGCAGTAATTTTATGTTGTTTTTCACATACCATGTATCTTTATAAATAACAAGGCCCTTCTCATCTGTTTCTCCGGCAAGGTAATCTATCAGCCTGATGCGGCTGTAAAAGGGATATGCCTCATCAGAAACGATTGTTATCTCGCCTTCAGGGTCTATCTTTCTGATGTTTGCGGCTGCTGTTGTGCCTGCAACGCCGTTGCCTATTATTATGTATTTCATATTACGTTCCTTTAAGATCTGAAAGCCGTCAGCTGTCAGCTAACGCCTGAAGAGCCATGAGAAATTTCTGTCACAAAATATGATAACAGAATTTAAATAACTATCCCATATCTAAAAAGCTATGCTATCCTGCTTTTTGTGATTAAGTAAATCAGAACGTTTATTTTTTCGTCTCAAGCATTATCGTAACCGGGCCATCATTAACAATATGCACCTGCATATAAGCCCCGAAATCTCCGGACTCAACTTTTAGCCCGGTCTTTTTCAGTTCTTCGATAAAAGCGATGTACATCTCTTTTGCCTTTTCCGGTTTTTCTGCATTATCAAAGGAAGGCCGGTTTCCTTTCCTGCAGTCTGCTGAGAGCGTGAACTGGGAGACAACTAAGGCTTCTCCATTTATGTCCTGAATGGAAAGGTTCATCTTGCCTTCCGTGTCTTCAAAGATTCTCAGAGCTGAGATTTTCCTGATGAGATATCCGAGCTCATCCGGGGTGTCATCCTCTTCTACGCCGAGGAATATCAGCATCCCTTTGTTTATTGCGCCGATAGTTTTGCCATCAACCTCAACGTTTGCTTTGGAAACTCTCTGGATTAATGCTTTCATAATTAAGCTCTAAGCTGACAGCTGCCGGCTATCGGTTTTTTAATACCACATTATTGACTCAAAATCAGGCGTTGGAACTGTTATGCTCAGATTGCCTCTCCACGGGCAGCGCTCTATCTCTTCCCTGTCTTTAAAAGCAGAGACAAACAGGTTTAGTTCATCTTTTTCTTTTGCATTTATGTCTTTGAACGGTATGGCTATCTCCAGTATATCCTGCATTGCTACTTCGGTTATATCCTTTATCTTTACCCACGCCTCGTCTTTTTTCTCAAACAGTTCTGCATTAACAAATCTGCCCTTTGGTGTAACATTAATCCTGAAAGGAAAAGGCCGGGAGAAATTTATGGAGAAGACGGTTTCCGGCGGAAAATCCTCAAAGGATTTCTTAGGGTCTACCCTCAAAAAAAGGGTGTGCTGGTTGAAACCATAGTAAATATGCGATATAAGGCTTTCTGCCTTGTGCATACTCCCGCCTGATTTTCCAACGGCAAGATAAGCGCCCTGATACCATTCATAGTAACTGGTGACAATACCGTCAATCCTGGGGCTTATAAATCCCCTGATAGTGATTTCAGGCGAGATGGACCTGTCTTCTCTGAGCACAGGAACAAAAAGATTTGGCGGGATCTCCTTGCCCATAGCCTTGTAAACCTTCATCAGGTTTAACCTGAAGAGTTCGTCAAAATCTTCCTGTGTTTCTGTTGTGTGCTCATCTCCGTACCACCAGTTCCAGTCGCTGCCTTCAGCGGCATATAGCGACTTCCATGCTTCGTCAAGCGGCTTGTCAGGGTTAAGTTTTTCGAATATTGCCAGATCCTCTCTTGTATCAGTGAGGTAGTCCCACGCCAGATTATCCTCCTCATGGCCTATCCAGATGCTGTAGTTTGCATTTATCCACGAACCTGCATGCAGCCTGTTGAGTTTTTCACCGGCGTCATGTTCTTTCAGATATTCTGATACTGTTACTGTCTTCAGCCTTTTCTCGTTTGAGAGGCGTTCATACAGGTATTTGAAAAAATCATGGCCGTCGTTCCTGTAATGTTCCCACGCATTTTCACCATCCAGGATTATCGAGACAAGATGGGGTTTGTTGCGGGGGAGTGAATGTTGTATGCTCAATAGTTTGTTTATCAGGTCATCCGCGGCAATTTTCGGGTTCCAGCCTGAATATACAAATCCTATGAGATCAGATAGTTTATGGTCCCTGAATATAATTGAGACGTCGGCAAAATTGTAGGGCCTGTATAAACGTGACGGGTCTGTGAGATTACCGGAAGAATCCCTCAGCCCTGTGTCTATAGAACATGCCAGTACCTCTTCATCTGTGGCAACCCATTTTATCCCTTCTGCATGAACTGCCCTCAAAACATCTTCACTTACAGAACCTTCGGACGGCCACATCCCGCCCGGCCTGTAGCCGAATATTTTTTCAAAATAATCGAGGGCGTCTCTTATCTGCTTTACCGCGTCTTCAGGGCGTGAGAATCTTTTTTTAGGCAGCCTGATATGAGGCATGGCAATCTTTGACGAGTCTGTGTCCCACAGCAGCGGAAGGATAGGGTGGTAGAAGGGCGATGCGGACAACTCTATCTGGCCTTTTGCATTGAGTTCCCTGTATTTGGGGATTATCCTCCTGAGGATTTCGAGCTGCTTGTCCTCTAAAATTTTTTTGTCTTCTTCTGTATAGTCTTTTCCTTTTTTTACGAGTTCACTCAGGAGCGGGTCTTTTTCTCTGAACATCGGATCTATCCAGCACAGATTAAACAGAACCTGCAGGTCAAGAAAGTCGTTTTCAGAAAAATATTTTATGGCCCTTGTTAATTCTCCCTTCACAAAACTGAGGCCTCTTTTAACCAGCAGTTCATAATATCTCGGGAAGGGCCTTATCATATTGTCCCAGTGGGCAAGAAAAAAGTTCTCAAGTATGAACATCTTGTCTTTGTCCGTGAGTTCCGAGGCCTTTTTAGTGGTGAGTTCAAGATAGATATCCGGTGCATTATTTTCTGTGTAGTCATTAAGCTGGAGCAGCAATGAAGGTACGAGATTGAAAGTCTGTTTTATCTCGGGAAAACCATCGAGTATCTCGGCCATATCAAGATAGTCTTTCGTGCCGTGAAGCCTCACCCATGGCAGCCTGTAGATTCCTGTGAAAGGGTCTTTGTAATAAGGTTGATGCATGTGCCAGAGGAAGACGATATAGAGAGGACTATCTGTCATACTGGAAGATATACTCGTCAGGCCGTGCTAAACCGAACTCTTCCCGCGCATGTTTTTCCGAATAAAACGGATTTTCTTTTAAGGACTTTATCTGGGTTTTTATCCGGATGTTCTCTTTTTCAAGTTCGGTTATTTCTTTCTCAAGGTGAAGTTTTTTGCCGGAGAGTCCTCTGTATTTCAGGAAGCCTGCATCTCCAACAAGCAGGTTTATACAAAGATATACAAAACTCAGGACTATCAGTATAAAGGTGATGAGCCTTTTTTTCTTTACTTCAGAGACAACCTGTTTTCTTAAAAGGTTATCGGAATTCATTTCCCTAGATTATAAAATGTTTCCATACCTTTGTATATAGCAGAATCAGCAAGCTCTTCTTCGATTCTCAGTAGCCTGTTATATTTGGCTACGCGCTCGCTCCTTGCAAGCGAACCCGTTTTGATAAAACCTGTGTTGCATGCAACGGTCAGGTCGGCTATTGTTGTATCCTCTGTCTCGCCTGACCTGTGAGAGACGACTGCGGTATATCCGGCCCTTTTGGCCATCTCTATGGCATCGAGTGTCTCTGTTAATGTCCCTATCTGGTTAAGTTTAATCAGTACAGAATTGGCTATGCCTTCTTTTATTCCCTTTTTAATTATTTTTGTGTTTGTTACAAAGATATCGTCTCCAACAAGCTGGACCTTATTGCCGAGCTCCTGTGTGAGTATCTTCCACCCTGCCCAGTCATTTTCTGATAACCCATCCTCAATTGACAGTATGGGATATTTCCCTGAGAGTTTCTCATAATATGAGACCATTTTTTCTGCTGACATAATCTTCCCCTCAAAGTTATATCCCTTATTGGAATAAAACTCTGATGCGGCAACATCAAGCGCTATATAGATGTCTTTGCCCGGTTTATAGCCTGCCGTCTTAATTGCGTCTATTATAAGCAATATAGCCTCTTCGCTGCCATTAAGGCTTGGGGCAAAGCCCCCTTCATCGCCGACTGCAGTGTTCAACCCCTTTTTCTTCAGGATTCCTTTCAGGCTGTGAAATACCTCTGCTCCTGCCCTGAGCGCCGAGGCAAAATCCCTGAACCCCGCAGGCATTATCATGAATTCCTGTATGTCCAGATTATTATCGGCATGTGCGCCGCCATTGAGGATATTCATCATGGGGACAGGGAGTTCTTTTACATTGCACCCTCCAATATATCTGTACAGGGGCATGCACGCCTCATTTGCAGATGCCTTGCATACAGCCAGAGAGACGCCGAGGATTGCATTTGCACCCAGCCTGCTTTTATTTTCAGTGCCGTCAAGCTCTATTAACAGGTTATCTGTATATACCTGGTCATATGAGTTGAGGCCTCTGAGTTCCGGCGAAATTTCCTTGACGACATTTTTAACTGCGTTCATTACGCCTTTCCCGTTAAACCGCCTGCCGCCGTCCCTGAGTTCAAGGGCCTCTCTTTTGCCTGTTGACGCGCCTGACGGCACTGCAGCCCTGCCGGAGGCCCCGCTGTCAAGAAAGACCTCGACCTCAATCGTCGGGTTTCCCCTGGAATCAATTATCTCGCGTGCATGTACATCTGTTATCTCTCCCATAAAAAGCCTCCTCTAATATATCATTATCCGGATAAATACTGGTTTATCGTTTTATCAATCCTGTCCATATCTATAGGTTTATCCCGCACCTCAGTCCTGTTGGCTATGTGCCTCAGGGTTGTTTCCAGGAATATCCTGAAATTGTGTATCTTTTCCCTGAGCCTGTTAACCTCTCCTGCAACAACCTGTTCTTTTTTAAATGATAGCACTTCTTTGAAAAAAGAGACAAACTCTTCATAATCTTCATATCTCAGAAGCCTGAAGGTAAAACTCTCAAAATACATCATGAAATTTCTTAATGGCCCAAAAATACGCACGCGTTCTTCCTGTTTGTTTGATTTTTCCGTAAGAAGGGTCAGGAACTTGTGGAGCACCAGGATGTCTTCTCTCAGTCTCAGGGATTGCTCGGTTTTTGCGATAAAGCTTATAAAAATATCTTCGCCTGTCAATCCGGGTTTATAGAACTGGGCTATCTGCACAATGCTCTGTTCTGCGAGGTTTTTAAGTATCCCGTGGCTGTTTTCTATCCTCCCGCGAAAATATCTGGGGGCCTTTTTCTTTAATATCTCCTTTAATTCCTGGAGATATACCCTTTTGGTTTCCATCGAGAATTGATAGGAGAGCGACTGGATAAGCATCTTCAGGTCAGGCTGCGTGATTTTTGGTATAATCTTTTCCGTGTAATTCTTGAACATGCTTATCTCTGAACGGTTGAGCATGAGTATTATCAGCGATGTGTTGAGTGAGATGGTCCTCTGGGTTGTGATATCTATGTGCTTCAGGTATCTCAGTAACCTGAGGAGATATATCAGTATCAGGGATATGTATTTTTTTGTGTCTTTGTCCCTGATATTTTTGACTATATCCGATATCTCCTGGTTTTCTATTATGTCGAATTCAGGATTTATATCTTTTTTAAAAGGGTTGAAATAATTGTTTTCTCTTATCTCTTTGCTCAGTATCTGCCCTATATTCATGTAACTGAGATAAGTTATATCGCCTGATTTCAGGAGGTCGGTGACAAGGCCTTTCAGGTTAACAAAGGAATCATAAAGCAGGAAGACGGCCTTTTCCGGGGTGTCCTGCTTATAAAGTTCTTCCCTGAAGATGTCCCTGTTGCGGTCCGTAAGGAACTTGGTCTCGGCAAATTTCTGAAACCAGTAAGAATTTTTTTTGCTCTCAGGGATTATGACCTCGAGTATGCTGAGTGTCCTTAAAATTAAATCCCTGACTGCCGAGAGTTCATCAAAGAAATTGCTTTCCGAAAGAGTTTCTTTTGCCGAGGGGAGGTTTTCGATAATGAAGAACCTGTCCACTGCCCGGAGCAGCACATCGAGCTCCGAGAACAGTTCCCTGTGTGTTTCTTTTGAAACCGCAATCCAGTCCTTTGGCTCTTTCTTCTGTATCACCACTGAATATCATAATTGAACAGAGTTAGAGTATGCAAGGCTTGGATGCTAAAAAATATAGTTGCCTTCTTTTTTATCTCATTGCCAATAATTTCTCCGCCGGTATCTCCTTGCCGGATTCAGTGATGTAAACTACTTCTGAATCACCGCCTATCTTTGCAGTAACCCTGACCTTCTCCACTTTCTCTCCTTCGGCATAGATAGGGCCGGTGTTTGACGCCGTTATTGTGAATGTCGAAGATACAATCACCTGAGAAGGATAGCCCACCGGAAGATTTATCTGGACAGAGCCGGAAGAAGAGGCATTTGTGCCGCTCAACGTTCCGGAGGCGCTGACAGCGCTGCCCACTGCCGGCAATGCCTTTACTGTTATAGCAGTATTCACAGGAATATTAGTTGCTGTTACAACCACTGCTATCGGATTATTCGTAGTAGATGGAAGATAAACATCAGGCGTATCAAACTTGCCCTGCGGCGCTGGAGGAACACTCACACCGCCTACGGATGTTATGGCAAGACCCGGCATATTCGCAGGCCGCACAAAAGTAGGATAATAAGCTGAACTATACACAGGATTCGAACTGCCGGTAAAAGCAAAAATCCAGGCCTCAAGGCGTATAAGGCCAGAAGCGCCGCTGATGTTCTGCCGCCCGCAGGGGCCGATACCGTCGCTGCCTCCAACTGCTCTGATGGAACCATTGCCTGCAATGGTGTCAGCCATGAGTTTTATACCGCCGCCTGCGCCTCCTCCTCCTCCGCCTCCATATGCACGAGTCATTTGAAAGTTTCCGCCATTTCCGCCGGCTCCGCCATATGCAGTAATACTCCCATTTATTGTTATAGTTCCGGACGAGGCAATAAGTATAGCGCCACCGCCTCCACCGCCGGCTCCGCCGCTATAAGAATCTGTGCCTCCCCCACCTGCTCCGCCGGAACCCCCTATGAGGGATAAAAGCCTTGCATTGCCATAAGCAGAGCCCCCTGAACCGGGTGATGCAACATAGCAAAAAGAAGGATTTCCTTGGAGACCTTGGCTGCCAGCGCCGCCAAAACCACCACCCCCTCCGTATCCGCCGCCAGAAACGTAAGATATTGGTGAACCTCCGCTTCCGCTGCCCGGGCCTTCTCCTCTGCGGCCGTCCTGATAAACAATTCCGCCCAGCCCTCCATCAAACCCGCCGGGACCGCCTGTGCCAGGAGTGAAATAATCAGCGCCTCCGCTCTTTCCATCTACGCTGATAGCTCCGGCAATGGTCACATCCCCTGTAGCAAGGATAGTGACCGGGGTATTTTTAGTATTTTTTGTGAATGAGACAGCCACCCCTACAGGGATAGTTACGGTTCTGAAATTAAAGACTCCGCTTTCAGGTATCTGAAGAATTGTGTTTGCTGTCGGCGCAAAATCTCCGTCAGCTCCGGTGCTGCCGCTAACAAAGTTTCCTGCAACAGCATTGCCCCAAAACAGCAACAAATAAATTGATGTAAATAAAAATATCTTTCTCATCAAAGCCCTCCCTTGCCTGGTAACATTTCTGCTTTTAAATTCGTATCCCATAAATTTCTCCTTGATTTTTACTGTGGACTTATTTCAGCGCTTACAGGCGCTGAAATAGTTGTTGCATCCATTGATAACGGCTCTTCTTTATAAACGCTTACCGGAGGTCCCGATTCAACGGCATCCATTGATAACGGTTCTTCTTTGTAAACGCTTACCGGAGGTCCTGATTCAACTGCATCCACTGATAATGCTAGTTCCATATATGCGCTCACAGGCGCTGAAATAGTCGCCGCATCCACTGTTGAGGATTCCATATAAACACTGACCGGCGCACCTGAGGTTGCTACATCTCCTGAAAGAGGAGGCGTAACAAAGACTGTTCCAATAACGCCGCCGACGGCAACAATTCCTGTGCCCTGGCTTAAGGCCCTGACTGTGAATGTCCCGTTTCCGCCGGAAGGTATTATGATGGATTGAGACGCCTCTATAACATCGGGGGTTTCATTGATTATGGCTAAATTTAAATCCCTCGATGCAGACGGCGTTATGCCTGCTGAAATGGTTACTGTTTCCCCTGTGAGAAGATATGCTGCGCCGGGCTCTAATATCAGCTTATAAACAATTATAGGTATGCTCGCAGAGCCGTAAAAGGTTGTTACATTTATATTCGCCTGTCCTAAAGGAGCGCCCCATGAAATTGTCAGCGATGCCGTTATTGTCGAATCAGTCGCTGAAATATTGCTTATGCTTATTCCTGCATTGTCTGATGTAATTGACTGTGTTGTAAAAAGATTTGCTCCTGTGATTGTTACATCTATAGTTGAGTTCAAAAAGACGATGTCAGGATTGATGCTGTTAAGAGCAGGAGGGTTCTGGCTGATTGTATGTGTTGTAATCGAGATCAGATTCCCCACTCCATCATAGTTATATGTCGCCACCTCGCCTGTCTCCGAGATAGTCTTTATCAGCCTCCCGGTATCGTCATAGATGTAGTTGCCGTCGGAGGCAAAAGAAAGAGAGGGTATGAGAAGCAACAGGCAGATAACCAGCAAATAGGCGATGAGCCTACGCAGGAAGATTATTGCTTGAATTTTATTTATGTCTCTCTGGCGCATCATTTTTCTCTTTTAAAGTAGCCTGTCCCCTTTTCTCTGATAAATGATTTTAAATGTTTGGCCCTCAAGTTTGCATCTTATGATCAAGAATTATTTTAATTATGATGCCATCTATGATTAAAGAAGCAATTAAAAGCTTCGGTGAAAAATGTGGAATTTCCATATGAAAATAAAATCGCAATATCATTAATGAAGATATGCCCACTAGGCCAATAGCTATAAAAACGCGATAAAACAAAATCTTGATATTGTCAGATGTTTTCTTCAGCAGGATGACAAGAGTTATAAACAATCCGATAGCATTGAGAAATGCGATAGAAATATCAAACAAGTACCACTTTATTCCTGATAAATAGAAATAACGAACTATCAAATAACCTGATGCAAATGTTGATATTAATCCCCCCAGTAAATAAAGCAATATTGCAAAAAAAAGGATATTTATTTTCTTTGTCATTACCTCCCTCCTACAGCTACGGGATATGCTGATGATGGCGGTGGTCCATACGGTGGAAGAACGACCGGATGGGGCTCATGAGGTTCTGGCAGATGCGGGTGTGTTGGTGGAATATTTGATTTATGACATATTGCTGGCTGTATTGGATGGTGAGGCTCCTCGGGATGTGCTGCGACTGTCATTTCTTTGATCCTCGTGAGATATTTCAAAACCAGTAAATAGGCAATAATCTTCCTCAGCAGTAAGATTTGCTTGAGCTGTCTTATGTCTTTATAACTCTGCATTTCATCAGCTCCGGTAAAGTGTATTCTTTAGGTTTGACCCCTTATCTTTCCCCTTGCTTCCTAGGTTTAAGCCTCATTCATCCTTCTTCTTAGGGAAAAGAGCAAACCATTTCCCAACCATATAAAAGGGAATCGAATATAGAAATAGGGCTACCAAAAGTGCATATCCATTAAGATATTTAAAGCTAAAACCAGCTCCCCACAATGTCCATATAAAAACACCGACGCATACTAACAAATAAATACCAATTAAGTGTCGAATTTTTTTTGAAAAAACTGTGACAATCAATCCCAGAGTCGCAAACAAAAGAACATTTACACTGCTCGCGAGGATTACCGCATTAACCGTACCAATATTTATTTCTGTTACCGCAAGCATCTGCGAAGGCCAAAAAGAAAATAGTAAATCATTGATAAAATCATAAATCGAATCAGACATGCTAAAAATATATGCTATACCCAAAATTAGCGGACCCAATAGACCGGTAGCGCTGAATACAATAACTGTTTTTAGTGCTCTCTTCATTTTATAAATTTACCCGGTAAATTGTTAAAAAACGGCTTTAGAATAGAATATAGGGACACTTCCCATATTATTTTCCTTCTGCATTGTCATCTTTCCCTTTTAATACAACCGTCCCTTTTCTGTTTTTTTGTTCCTTTTCTTTTTCGCAATGCAAGCCCCGCCATTTTTGTTCTTTCTATAATTTGGGCAGCAAGGCAGCAATGATCAAAAAACAAATAAACGATATTACGAAAGATATAAAAAATTGTGTGGCTTTTTTCTTATAGTATTCAACTTTCTTATCGTTATAAGTTTCAGTGGTTTTAAAAATAGATATAATCAAGTATATTGAACCAACAGGCCATCTTACCCACTCCCCAGCGCCGTCAACTAATGGATCTCGTTTCATTAGGCTCCACCATTCTTCCTTATGCGCAGTTTTCATATATTTGTAATACTTTCGATAGTAACCATAGAAGAATAAAAAACTGCACAACAGTATTAACATTATCAATAACATGATAGATAATTTAATAATTTCATTTAGCATTGATTTACCACCAATCCCCTCCGCCAAGAGTCCATGTATTACTGCCTCCGACAATAGCACCAATATAGCCACCTGGCAATGAAGGGCCTACAGTTATGCCACCGCCAGTAACATTGCCACCCGGACTTCTATATCCTAAAACTGAAAAAGCACCTATCCCCATACGTCCCACATTCCCAAATACTCCTCCTAGTTGTTTCACATTGCAAGTATTGTGTCCACTTATATGGACTCCTCCGGTTAAACCATAAACCGACGCAGCAGCTCCACCACCTAAAACTGCAGTTATAGAAGATGACCACCCTGAATGCCAAGGCTTGCTTGGATCATGTGAAAAGTTACCATAAATACCAGCTGTACCACCGAACCCCAATAAAGCACCTGAACCTTCAAATCCAACAGTTATTCCTGCTAACCCAAAGGGGTCTACATAAGTTACAGGCGAATTTGCGGTGTACGAAAATTTATTAATTCCCCCCAATAACCCTGTGGGGTCTTCTGAAATAAACCTTTCGCCAAATTTTGTTCTTAACCGATAGTGATAATACCCATTCCCATCATTCTCTCTTCCCGTGTATTGGAAAGGATTGTGTATTGAAGGATTTGATATTTGAGTGTTTCCGAAAGGATCATAAAAATATTCGTTAGCGATGTTTCTTGAAGGGTCGGTTAAGGCAATAGTAGAGCCAAGAGCATCGCGCAGATAATAATAAGCCCCGTCCTGCCTGAATATTCCAAGCGTCTCATCAATATGAAGGCCACGTAGATAATTCGTTGTAACAGTCCCATCTTCTATCTCTTGCATGATATCCCAGCCGTCGTATAAAAACTTAGTGTCAGTGTTAGTGCCAGTGTCAGTATTGGAAATCGTCTTTTGAAACCTTCTGCCTAATGCATCGTATTTGAATGATGCGTTGTATGTCGGGCTGGTGATAGCCACAAGCTGATTCCTTGCATTCCACGAGTATGTTGTATCGCCTTTCTGTATGAGATTGCCGTTCTCGTCATAAATCAAATTCTCATTATTGACCTGTATCTGTTGATTTGCCTGATTGTAAACTGCGGTCTTCGGTTCAGGCAATAAGGTTTTGTGTCCTGTGAAAGATGTCCTGTTGCCGTTTTTATCATAGCCGTATTTCAAAGATTTCAATATGAGAGAATCAGACGAGTAGGTTATGTCGGTTAAGCGATTGGCATTGTCGTATTCATATGTGGCTATAATCCCATTCGGTAAAGTCATCGAAGTGCGTCTGCCAATAGAATCATGATTTATAGAAACAGTCTGCGTTCCTTGATTTATCTGTATCAATCTGCTGTTGGAATCATATTGATAAATTATAGGTTCCTGGCCTGCGACTGTCATAGAAGTCCTCCGGCCTAATGCATCGTAACTATATCCAATACTGCCGAGAGATGTTATTTCTTGAATCACCTTATCGGCTATGCTTCCCCCGCAGCCCAGATTACAACCGTTATTTGAATACACATATTGAATGGGGCTAGATGCAGAATCGTTAATGTAATTCAGTCTTCCGATTGCATCGTATGCGTAGCTTGTATAGGAACTGTCATTATAGGCAGTCTTTATTATCCTGCTCAATAAGTCATAAGTAAAATTCGTCGTCTGGCCTTTTCTGTCTTTAGCCAAAACAAGATTATCCATCTTGTCATACGCATACGTTTCCATTTTCCCCAATTGATCAATCATCTTCTTTGCTCTATCTCTTTCATCATATTCATAGCTAATCACCTGATTCTTAGCGTCTGTAACAGAAAGCAGATTCCCATTCTTGTCATAACTGAATTTTGTCTTGCCGCTTAAAGCATCTGTGATTTCGGTTATTCTGTTGAGATATTTCAAAACAAGCAGATAGGCAACAAGCCTACGCAGAAATATTATCGTTTGAATTTTATTTATGTCTCTCTGTTGCATCATTTTTCTCTTTTAATAGAACCGTTCCCTTTTCCGTTTCCCTTTTTCTATGTTTGTCTATCATTGTTCGCAATACTTCAGCAAATGTCTTTGGATTGGCAGGCGAAATTAATACTGTTCCAAAGAACCCTTTCTTTTTTATAAGAACCAGCCTATGAGAAAATTTACCCCAAAATATTGGCCAAGGCTTACTTTTCAAAAGGGCAGTTAATAACTGGCTTGGATTAATCTCTTGCACTTCAATAATTGAATCAAGATTAATCTTGCTTTTTATAGGAAGTAATCCTAAAAAATACCATTTCATGATGAGATATTTTTCTTCTGTTATGTATTCAAACCTTGTCACCCGATAACCGAGGAAAGTAATGCCTATTACTAATGCAACAAAAATTATTGTAGAAATAAAATCTTCTAAGCTCATCGTTTGGTAGTCCCTGTATTAGTATTGTAGCCACTTCCACTGAGACCTATGCCTGCACCTGTAAAAGGTGGACCGACAGAGAACATTCCAATTCCATTACTGTAACTATATTGCATCGTAAATTTATAGGCGCCTATACCTACATTTAGCGAAATTGTTTTAAAGGGGCCTTTCAGTTGCGCTGCACACTTCGCATTAGTAACAAAAATACCAGCACCGATGCCAGCATACGCACCGCCAACTACATTTCCGCTATTTCCACTTGGATAGCTTGGTCCGTAGCCAGGGCCGCCTGCAAAACCGCCCCAACTTGCAAAGCCGCCGAAGTTTAAATTCTTAAAAAGTCCTTGACCAAAAAGCCCACCGCCTACTGAACCGGTCTGGCCAGCACCGATGCCAACAAGTCCAGCTTCTGTTGATGTTGTACCCATTATTCCGATACCCCATAACCCCATCGGATCAATTCTGTTGACGGGGTTGCCGCCGACACGTGCATACCAGTTCACATCCCCACTAGCGAACCTGAGGGGGTCTTGAGAAATATAGCGATTCAGTTCAAGGCTGTCATATCTGGCTCTTTCAAATAAAAGACCAGTCCCGTCATTCTCACGTCCAGCGAATTGGAATGGACTATCGCTTGGCTCTCCGATAACAGATGACTCACCGAAAGGAGAATAGACATACTGAGCCTTGATAGTTCCTGTTTCATCGGTCAATGCAATTACAGAGCCCAATGCGTCTTGCTGATAATATCGAATAGTGCCGTCAGTCTTAATTCTTGCCAACGGCTCATCAATATTTAATGTCCTAATGTAATTGACTGTTACTGTTCCGCCTTCGACCTCCTGAACTATATCGAGATTATCATAAAGGTAATTGATAGTTTTCCCGTTAACTGTCCTCTCCATTCTACGACCTAATGCATCGTATTTGAAAGCAGCAGAGAGCGAAGAACAATCAGAGTTAAAACCGTTAATGCCCACGAGTTGGTTACGCACATTCCACGTGTAGTAGGTAGTCCCGCAGGAACGAGTAAGGGTTAAGAGATTTCCGTTTTCGTCATAGGTCAAAGGATAACCGTTCAGGGTCGTCATTTGATTTGCGGTATTGTATGTTGCTGTCATAGGCTGCGACATTTTTATAGGCACGTTCAAGCGAGGCGCGCTTGTGCGATTGCCGTTCTTGTCGTAGGTGTAGCCGATTTTTTCGAGAACAGCATTCAATGGATTTAAGGATTCAATATTTAAAAGTTGGCTCGCGTTGTCGTAGGAGTAATTCGTGGTAACGCCATTAGGACGTGTGAGGGATGTCCGTCTTCCAATCGCATCATATGCAAAGTCAAAAGAAAGAGATTGCCACGCTCCGCTCGCAATGACATCGGTAAGGATATTTGTCAATTGTCCATTCGCATTATAGCTATAATTCACAGGCTCTTGTCCCGCTACCGTCATCTTTGTTCTTCTGCCGAGCACATCATATTCATAACCAATATTGCCAAGAGAGGTAAGCTCTTGAATTACCTTATCAACTGCCGAACTGCCACATGCAGAGCAGCCATCATTCGAGTATGAATATTGGATCATGCCACTGTCGGTATCATTGATAGTGGATAAACGGCCTATGGCATCGTAAAAGTATTCAATAGTCTGGATTCCCGCCTGCACGGGAATGACGGTTTTTGTGAGCCTGTTGAACATGTCATAATTGAATGATGTTATCTCTCCTTTTCTATCCTTTGCAGAAATCAAGTTATCCATCTTGTCATACGAATATGTCTCAACCTTGCCAAGCTGGTCTGTCATGGTGGAGACCTTGTCTCTGACAGTGTAAGTGTAAGTGATAGTGTGAGCATTTGCATCGGTAACGGAAAGAAGGTTTCCATTCTTGTCATAACTGAATTTTGTCTTGCCGCTTAAAGCGTCTGTGATTTCGGTTATTCGATTAGCTAAATCATAAACATACTGCGTGCTCTTGCCTTTGGCATCTATTGCCTTTATTAACCTGCCGATAAAGTCATATTGCATCTGCGCTGAGTTTCCGAGAGGGTCTGTTGTTTTTATCAAGTTTCCATAGCTGTCATACGTGAAGCTTGTGGTATTGTTCAAAGCGTCTGTTATTGAAATCGGTTGACCATAGCTGTTGTATGAAATGCTGACTGCTGATAGCTGAGGGCTGACAGCTTTTATCAAATTCCCCTTAGCATCATAAGTCATTGTCGTTACATTCCCCAATGCATCTGTAATCTTTATCGGCTTGTTGAGGATGAGGTCATACTCATATCTCGTAACATTCCCTGCCGGGTCTGTGGTTGTTGCAATATTTCCATTGGAATCATAAGTATAAGAGGTCTTTCTTCCCCCTTTATCCGTAACCGAAATAAGCTCATTTGTTGAGATGCGACGCTCGTATGTTGTCTGTCCTCCCTGCCCGTCTGTTGTCGAGAGCAGATATCCCTGCGAGTTGAACCTGTGGGTTATGGAGGACTTGTTCGGATATATCGCAACTGTCTGTGCTATTGTCGTTGTTGCTGTCGAACCTTGAGGAACGGATTGGCTGGTTGGAATGTTCACATAGATTATCCCGCATGTGTTTGCGGGAGCTGAATCGCCTTCACGCACAAAAGTCGGCCTGCAGGACGATGAAAGGGGCAATGTAGAATCCTGAACCCTCACAGGCGTGGCTGGCGAGAAATAGTAGAAAAGATATTCCCCGCTATCTGCATTTACCTGCCTAAAGACCCTGCCTTGTGAATCATATTCGATTATCTCCTCTTTTATTCCTTTTGGATTGGTTATTGACGTAAGCCTTCCGCCACTATCATATGTGTATGTTGTCTTTCCCCCATCAGGGTTTGTGGTGGAGATAAGTCTGGCGCTTGAGTCATAGGTGTAGGTTACAGCCCTGCCTGATGAATCCATTACAGATGAGGTTACTGTATAGATTGAAAGACCTATTGTAATTGTCCTGTTTGTGATGTAAAGGGTTCTTCCTGTGCTGTCGCTTATAGCTGTTATGTTTCCGTATGAATCTCTCGATATGCTCACATAGTTTCCGGTTGCATCAGTCTGCCTTGTGAGTCTTCCATTTGTGTCGAATGTGTATGAGCTGCTGTTTTTGAATTTAAGCGTCCTTGTGTTGTCTCCGTTAAGATATGCCTTTACATTTTTTAAGGACAGATATTGGTCGTTTGTGTAGCTTCCGTCGGCATTTTTTGAAAGTATATATCTGCCTGCTTCTGGTGTTATATATGTGAAAGCGTTACCGCTTCCTTGCAAATAGTGGTCATAGTCTGTGCTCATGCCTCTCCCGAATGCGCCTATTGCTGTGTTATCTGATTTGTAGCGCCTTGATAGGCTTATCAGAGATGGAAAGGGATAGCCCATATCGCTTTCTGAATGCACCTGCATCCCGTTATACGGGTCTACTGAGTTGCCTCCTATGTTGCATGGGCCGCCGCCTTTTGGCGAGGGCTGTGCGCCTTTAGGAGAGTCCTGAGGCCTTTTTACCGGCTGGGGCCGGGATGCTCCGCAGCAGAATTTAGGAATACCGACACCCGGGTCAGGGATTATGTTCTTCCCATCGTCTGATACAGTTCCCATCCCAAAGGTCTTCCATTGATTTGAATTCGGGTCAGGCGTTGGGGATTCGTCATAATACCAGAGGACCACCCGGTCCCCGGGCTGACCATTGAATGTATTCGGCATTTTGACAGGAATAGGCTGAGTCGGTATTCCTCCGCCGGGTTTGCCGAAATAGTACATAAAGATTTCGCTTGCATATACGCCTTCAGGAGGAGGCTTTATCGGAAGCCTGTCCATTGGCACGAGCGTTACAGAGACTTTTTCATTTGGCAGGCCGTCCCAGCCGATTATCTGAACGCCGGCAGGTATCTTCATCTCAAAGTTCTTTATCTCAGGGTCTGTTACAATTGTGTCTTTTGTGATGTCTATAGGCGTGAAGGTCTTTGTGTTGACTTCATGGAGATAGATAAAATATGGGAGCTTATTATCAATTCCGCCTATGATTGTCACAGGAACAGGTATGCGCGAGGGATATGTGGCCTCAGGCGTGTTTGCCGTGCCTCCGTCTATCATCAATGTCTGCTCTCCCACAGGAATATCAATGAACAGGAAATTCCCTGCCTCGTCTGTTACTGTTGTTTTGTCTCCTACTGTTAATGTTACGCCTTTAATCGGAGCAGCGTCCCTTGACCTTACAATCCTTCCGGTTATCGTTGTTGCGCCCTGAGGGATGGGATTGAGTGTTATTGATGCTGTTCTTGTTATGTCTATTCCTTCTATGTTTGCTGTTCCTATAATTGTTAAAGCTGAGGGCTGAGAGCTTAAAGCAGAGAGCAGTTTGATGTTTAAGATTGAGGATTGATTAAGAGAGATATTTTCAGGATTAAAGGTTGCAGTAATGGGCGAATCACCCTTCGACAAGCTCAGGGTGACAAGGCTGGTGAACTGCTCAAGCCCTGTGCTTTGAAGACTAACTATTGCTCCTGCGTTTCCATTTAACGGAATAGAGACTTCCTGAGGGCTTAAGTTTAATGCAAAGTCATTTCTTAAAAGAACTGTGAATGGTTCTGCGCTCTGTGTGCTTCCGATTGTGGTTTCAACTTTTATAGGGCCTGTTGTAGCGCCGATGGGGACGATGACCTTAATCTCATTTTGTGAAAGGCTCTGAATTGTTGCCTGTATATTATTGAACAATACCTTTGTAGGGGTGTAGTTGAAATTGTCCCCTGTGATTGTAACGACTGTCCCTGCCCGACCTGATTTTGGGGTAAAATCTGTTATAACAGGATATGGGTCTGTAACAGTAAAATTCAGGAAGTTTGAGTTCTGGCCATCAGGAGTCCTGGCAACAACGAGGTATATCCCCTTGGTTGCAATCAATGCTGATGGGGCTATTGCATTAAGCTCTCCTGAATTAATGTAGGTTGTTGCTAAATCCTGTCCGTTGAAATTAACCGTATAACCAGGATAGAAGTTTGAACCATAAACCTTAAGCGTAAAATCAGGGCTTCTTGCAGCGATTGTATTCGGCGATATTGATGAAAGTATCGGTATCGGGTATTTAATCGTAAATGGATAAGGCTCTGATATGCCTCCGTCAGGAGCAGGGTTTGTAACTGTAACAGGAACCGTGCTTGGCGTTGCAATAAGGCTTGACGGCACTTGCGCTTCGAGTTCTTCGTTATCCTTAAAGCTTGTCGTGAGGTTGTTTTGATTGAATTGGACGGAAGACGTTGTTATGAATTTTTTGCCTTCAACGAGCAATGAAAACCCGGCCTCTCCTGACCTTGCCGATCTTGGAACAAGGTTCATTATCTCAGGTCGCGGATTTGGAAGCTGTAACAGGATAATCGAATTATCAGCAGCGATTGCCGCCTGATTGGTATAGGGATTTATTGCTATATCATAAAGGTTCTTTGTGAGTTGATCGGGCTTAAGCTTATCGCTCAGAATATTTGCGGTCATAGGAGACAGGATAACAGCTGTTCCTGTTGATTGATTCACATCCGCCGCGCCTGCATTTGAAAGCTCTATCTGCTGCTCGATTATCATTGTGTCGGGATTCATTATGTCTATACCATTAACTGCATTTGTGAGGACTATCCTGTCGGTCTGAGAATTTATCTTAAGGTCTTTTATCTTTTGCACTGTGTTTATGTTTCTCTTTATGTTTCCCGTAGACAGGTCAAGGAAAAGGACTGTGCCGCCCTCTGATGCGCCTGTGCCGAAGTTTGAAGCCATTGCAGCGGAGACTATTATCTCATTCCTCTTTTTATCAATCTCGACATGGTTGGGTTTCATGCCGATATTCAAAGTGTAGGAAATCTGTAACGACGCCTCATTTATGACATATACTGTGTTGTTGTTCTCGCAGCCGACTGCGATAATGCCGCCTCCAACTGCTGCCGATGCCGGAGATTTGCCGATATCTACTGTTGAGAGCAGGTTTAAGTCTTTGTCAAATACATAAAGAGCGGCCTTTGCGTCTTTTCCGGCAGGCACATATACCCTGTCTCCGCTTACTGCAACATCGCGGGGCTTGTCCTGAAATACATAGGATGAAATGAGAGCAAGAGATTTTAAATCAACCTTGTATAAAGTCTTGTAATTCTCCGATACTGCAAAGGCTGTATTGTCCGGGGGACTTGCGGCTATGGAAGTCGGCGTGTATTGCAGGGGGATTTCATTTATAGATGAGGGAGAATCCGAGGAAACAGATTCAGGAGATAATAAAAAGACAAAAGTCAAAAACAAATATAACAAAATATTGTTTTTGCGCATCTACCTCCCCCCTAAAAGAGGCTGATTGCTGCCTTAAGCGTATATCTTTTTTATATTACTGCTAAAAGTTTGTCAAGAAAAATTTTTACAGATTTTTTGGAATTGTGGTAGAAAATATTATTTTTTAGGCGCATGGATTGCCATGTTGTGCACATCTTCTGCGGCTTCCATCAAACCTTCTGACAGCGTAGGATGAGCGTGGATTGTTTCAGCAATATCTTTTACTGTCAGCCCGCCATGCATTGCAACTGCAAATTCATGAATCAGGTCAGAAGCGTGGGGCCCTATAATATGCGCACCGAGTATTTTATCGGATTTTTTTTCAGCTATTATCTTTATAAAGCCGGATATCTCACCCATTGCATGGGCCTTGCCGAGCGCCCTGAACTGAAATTCACCCGTGGTGTAATCAAGCCCTTTTTCCTTTGCCTGATGCTCTCTGAGGCCTACCGAGCCAATCTCAGGTGATGTGAAGATTGCGGCCGGCACTACGCTGTAATCAAATTTCTTGTCTGCGCCCATAATGTTTTCCGCCGCTATAAGCCCCTGCTTTGAGGCCACATGGGCCAGGAGGATGCCTCCTGTTACATCACCGATGGCGTAGATATGAGGCACATTCGTCTGAAGCTTTTCATTGACAGGAATTTCTTTTCTTGGCCCTGTGGAAACCCCTGCATTTTCAAGCCCGATGCCGTTTGTATTGAACGCCCTTCCGATGGATACCAGCACCTTTTCAGCAATCAACTCTTTCCCGTTGGAAAGGAATACATGCACTCCGTCGTCTTTAACTTCAACCTTTTCAACCTTTATCTCGGTTATCAGTTTTATCTTTTTCTTCTTGAGTTCTTTTTCCAGAAGTTTTGACACTGCTTCGTCTTCTGTGGATACAGCCCTCGGCAACAGTTCGACGATTGTGATTTCTGAACCGAGCTCGCTGTAAATACATGCAAACTCGCACCCGATAACACCTGCCCCTACAATTAAAAGGCTTTTGGGAATCTCCCTGAGTTCAAGCGCCTCAGTAGATGAAATTATATTTTTGCCGTCAAACGGGAAAGTCGGTATCTGCGCAGGCCTTGAACCGGTGGCTATGATAAATACATCTGCTGTTATGGTCTCCTCCGTGGAGTCTTTTAAGGTGACCTTTATTTCCTTTGAAGAGATGAAGGCGCCTTTGCCTTCCTTGAGGGTTACACCCCAGCTCTTGAATAAACCCCTTATCCCTTTAACCTGTGTGGATACAACCTTGCTTTTCCTCTCAATGATCTTCTGCATATTCGGGGATATAGCGCCTGTTGCGTCAATGCCGAAGGATTCGAGTTCTTTTGTCTTTGCATATATTTCAGATGATGCCAGCAGTGTTTTTGTGGGTATGCAGCCCCAGTTCAGGCATGTCCCGCCAACCTCGGTGCTCTCAATAACAGTTACCTCTGCCCCCAGTTGAGCAAGTTTGAGCGCTGCAACATATCCTCCGGGTCCTGCGCCAAGTATTGCAACTCTCATTTTGCTTCCTCTTCTATATATTTTTCGTAGTCTGAGGAATCCATGAGGTTGTCGAGTTCAGACACATCTTCTATCTCAAGGACAGCTATCCAGCCCTTACCGTAAGGCTCTTCATTTATTATCTCTGGTGATTCCGAAAGGTCGTCATTAACCTCTATGATTGTGCCGCTCACGGGGCTGATGACTGATGAGGTCGCCTTTGTGGACTCGATTTCCGACAGTTCGCTGTTTGCCTCGACTGTAGTGTCAGGTTCGGGAAGGTCGATATATACAATATCTCCCAGCGCATCCTGCGCATAGTCTGTTATGCCCACAGTTGCTTTTTTGCCTGATACCTTGACCCATGTGTGCTCTTTGTGATATTTGACGTCTTCCGGATTCATTTTCCCCTCCTGTTTTTTCAAAGTTTAATCTTTTTTAAAGTTAATGGTGGTTGAATTTATTATCACATGGTTTTACTGTTTGTCAAGAAAGTATTTTACATTAATCCGTAATTTTTTCCCCAAACAAAAAACACTGATATAGATTATCTGTATTGGCTGTAATTTTCAACTTATTTTTTGGTATATTTTAAGGTTTTGAAAGTGTCAAAATCCCCCACTGAAAACTGCTATCCCTCAGATTCAGATTACACCTGCAAATCCAGCTGCAGGGATTCAAAAAATGTTGCATTAACCATTTTTATGTGAGACAATGTTAGTGAAATTTACACCGAGGAGGAAATTATGGAACTGGAAACTCTTTTTAACACTTTTAAGATAGCGATAGATAAAGAGCATGAGGCCTATGAATTTTATCAAAATGCAGCGGCAAACACTTCTAATCTAGATGCAAAAAAACTATTTGAGGAATTCGCCCAGGTAGAATTGCACCATGAGAAAAGGCTTAAAGAAAAATATGCGGAACTGAGAAAGGCCTTTTCTTAATTCAAAAATATGTTCTTTGGTGGTTGTAGTTTATACCATACAGGCTGCGTTTTCACTTGCGCATTCAGGAAGTATTACTCAGGCAGGCTTTTACAATTTTTTCTCATAGACCCTGTACTGTTTGTAAAGCCTTCCTCCGATCATTTCTACCAGGCGCTGGATGGGGATGTTGTCTTCAAGTATCCATGAGAATTCAACTCTTCTGTACCCGCCTTTTTTTACTCCCTTGAATCCTTCTCTGAATAGAATGGCATCCACTCCCTTGTTCCTGTATTCCTTTTTTATCCCGAGCAACAGCATCCTGAGGTCTTTTATTTTTCCTGAATAATACAGGGCCTTTATTATCGTCAGCGGATTAATTTTTCCGTTCATGTGTTTCAGGACATAATTGAAGTCAGGAATGAGCCCCATAAAACCAACGGGCCGGCCTTTGTCTTCTGCTATCAGTGTCATCTCAGGCACCACAACCTGCCTGAGCCTTTTGCCAAGATGATTAATTTCTTCATCTGTTAAGGGAATGAATCCCCAGTTATGTTCCCACGCTGAATTATAGACCTCCCTGAATACCTTCATCTCAGAATCAAAAATTTTTTTGTTTACCGGTCTGAATGTAATTCCTCTTTTTTCTGCTATCGCAGCAACCCTCAGGATTTTTTCAGGAAGCCGGTCCTTTACTTCATAGATGTATGCATACAGGTCTTTTGATTTATACATTCCGCAGGCTGTCATTAGTTCATTGTAATAGGGCATATTATACGGAGTCATGAGCATAGGGCTTTCATTAAACCCCTCGATAAGAAACCCGCATTCCTCGTTTGTCGAGAAATTCATGGGCCCTCTGATTATCTCCATGCCTTCTTTTTTCAGTTCTATGCAGGCCTTATCAAGTAATCCTGACGAAACCTCCGGATCATTGATGCACTCAAAAAAACCAAAGAACCCGGTTTTTTCATTATGGAATTCGATGTGCCTTTGATTGACTATTGATGCTATCCTGCCGGCGCATTTCCCGTGTTTTTCTGCAATAAAGTATTTTACCTTTGCGTGATTGAAAAAAGGGTTTTTATCAGAAAACTGCTCTTTTGTTTCTTTTATCAGTTGCGGGACATAGCAAGTATCTTTTGAGTATAAAGGGAATGAAAATCTTATGAACTCATCGAGGCCTTTTGCTGTCTTAACCTCTATGGTTTTTACAGGGCACAAGATAAATTGAGGCTACTTAATGATCCCTAATGCCCTGCCTGTTTTAGCAAAGGCATTAAGGACTGTGTCAAGATGTTCATCTGTATGTGTCGCCATATAGCTTGTCCTTATCAGCGCCTTGCCGTTAGGCACTGCAGGGCTTACGGCAACATTGGCAAAGACCCCTTCTTCCTGCAGCAGCATTGCAAACCTGAATGCTACCTCGTTTTCTTCGACTATTACCGGTATTATAGGCGTCTTGCTCGGGCCTGTCTCAAACCCCAGGTCTTTAAATCCTTTCAGCATCTTTTTTGTGTTTTCCCATAGCCTTTCTCTTCTCTCAGGCTCATTCTCGATAATATCAACGGCAGCGCTTACCGCAGCTATTGAGGCAGGGGGAGGGCTTGCGCTGAATATCAGAGACCGCGCAAAATGTTTTATGTAGTGGATTAAGCTTTCTGAACCTGCTATGAAGCCTCCGATTGATGCAAGGGACTTGCTGTATGTTCCCATGAGGATGTCAACTTCCTTCTCGAGTCCAAAATGTTCTGCTGTCCCTCTGCCTGTCCTGCCGAGAACCCCGATGCCGTGCGCATCATCCACCATAACCCTTGCCCTGTATTTTTTTGCAAGCTCTACGATCTCCGGCAGGTTTGCAATATCTCCTTCCATACTGAATACGCCGTCAACAATAATGAGCTTGCCCCTGTCTTTGTTTTCCTCCAGGACCCTCTTCAGGTCTGTCATATCATTATGTTTGAATTTTTTTATATCGCCGTATGAGAGCCTGCACCCGTCAATAATACTTGCATGGTCCATCTTGTCTATAATTACTGCATCGTCTTTTCCGATTAGTGCCGATATAACGCCCAGATTAACCTGAAACCCTGTAGAGAATACAAGCGCAGCCTCCTGTCTCATAAACTTTGCCAGCTTGTCTTCGAGATTAACATGGATATCGAGAGTGCCGTTTAATAACCGGGAGCCTGCACAACCGGAACCATATTTTCTCACAGCCTCTATTGCAGCCTCTTTTACCTTTGGATGGTTCGTAAGCCCGAGATAGTTGTTGGAGCCGACCATTATCATCCTTTTGCCGTTTATTATGACCTCAGGGTCCTGTGCGCTTTCGATTACCCTGAAATATGGATAAAGCCCGTAAGACATTAGTTCCTTTGCCTTTGTGAACTTAAGGCACTTTTCGAATATGTCCGGCGATTCTTTTACAGCCATTGATGAATCCTGTACCAGTCCGCTGTCCATTTTACACCTTCCTTTATTCCGACCTTAGGAACAAACCCAAGTTCTTCTCTTGCCTTCGATGAGTCGCATACCCAGTAAGGGTGCTGCAGCTCTTTTATCTTGTCTTTGTTTATAATGTTACTCTTCCCGCCAAGCCTTTGTCCAATGCCTGCAAACAGAGGCATTATAACCCTGGGTATTCTAAGGCGTACCGGCTTTGTTCCGACTGCAGAGGATATCTCTTCTGCGATTTCGTCGTTTGAATATATCCTGCCGTCAGACAGATAATATATCTTCCCTTCGGCTGCATTATTTTCCGAAGATATAATGGTCCCCCTGACAAGGTCATCAACATATAATAAAGAATAATAGCACTTTCCCCAGCACAGGAAAATACCTTTTCTTAGCATTTTGAAAAAAGTGTACATATCTTTATCCCTTGGGCCGTATACCGCAGGCGGCCTGATGATGGTGAGCGGGATGATGTTTTTATGCCTTAAGACTATACGCTCAGCTTCAAGTTTGCTTTTTCCGTATGCAGATACAGGCCTTGGTTCGACAGTTTCACTGACGGGTGTCCTGTCATGGCATGGCCCTGCAGCAGCAAGGCTGCTCAGATAGACAAATCTTTTGATGCCGGGATTTTTCTCTGCTACTGCCTGAATGAGGTTTTCTGTGCCGCTTGTATTAGCAAGGAAAAAATCTTTATCATTTTTTGCCTTGGTGAGTCCTGCCAGATGAAATATATAATCAAAACCAGAGACTGCGTTAAGCAGGGATTCTTTTTCCGTGCAGTCGCCGTATGCAAGGCTGATATCGAGACTCTCCAGCCATCTCCGATCAGAGGTTTTTCTTACAAGGCAGGTGACACTATGGCCTTTTCTCAGAAGTTCTTCAACGAGATGACTTCCTATGAAACCTGTAGCTCCTGTTACAAGGGTTTTCATGCTTAGCAATAGTTTTAGCAGTTATGGGATTAAGAGTCAAGTGGATTTGGAAGTATAGGGAGGGAAGGGGCTGATAAGGACGGAAGGATTTAAACCGTTACTGCGGTTGCTACAGATAAGGCTGGCAATCAGTCAACAGCTACGAATCCGGCTGTAGTTCCTCATAAAAATAAGGGAAGTGTAGGGAAATCCGGTTTGGGGTTAACCCTGTCTACTTTTCCTTTATGCGAAGAAGTTTATTTAGATTATCGCTTGCCATCTTTAATTCCGGATTAATCAACAGTGCTGTCTGATATTCATTTATTGCTTCTTCCAACAATCCTTTTTTTTCATATGCTACCCCAAGATTATTGTGCGCTTCCATGAAATCCGGCTTTAGCCTTAAAGCAAGCCGGTAGTGTTCAATAGCTTTATCAAGCCATCCTTTAGCGATATAGGCGTTTCCCATGTTATTATGTGCTGTTGAAAAATCCGGCCCTAACCATATGGCAATCTGATAATGTTCAATAGCTTTATCGACCCATCCTTTTTCTTTGTATTCTACCCCAAGATTATTGTGCGCTTCTATGAAATCCGGGTTAATTTTTAGAGCTGTTTGGTAGTTTTCTATTGCTTTATCGCCCCATCCCTTAGCGCTGTAAATTTTGCCAAGGTTATAATAGACCCTTGCTTTTTCAGGGCTCTTCGTTGCTGCATCTTCCCATAGTGACACCTCATCCTTCCATACAATATTTCTCTGATAAGTAGAAATTGCGAAAACAATAACTACAGCGGACAGTAGTAAATAGGCAGTGATAAGGGAAATCCGTGAAAGATAGTCCCGAGTTTTGAGTTCTGTCCGCTCCGATTCGCGGAGGGGGGGCAGGCAATTTGCAGAATATAAACGGCGAATTATGAAATGCAAACCATAAAAACCGGCAGATGTGAAGGCAATAATGATTCCAATGCCCGGCAAATAAACCCTGTGTTCAAAAATTACATCCTTTATAGGAATTATTGATGATTCAACAGATAAAGTTATGAAAAACCAGAAGATGCCGAAAGCTAAAAAGCGTGAAGCGTATAGCGTGTAGCGGTTAGCGTAAAGGAGATAAATACCGAAAGCAAAAATCAATAAAAGGAAAAGAAGGGATAAAAACACCTCTGGATTAAAGAATGAATGGTATATTGTATAATCGTAATCGAGGTTCTGATTTATCGGAAGAACCAATAGCCTTATGTATGTAACTATTACTCTGAATTGTGTCGGTAGATAATCCCATCTTGATATCTGCTCTGTTTCCTGAGATGCTTCTCTTAGTTCTCCAATTGCATCTCCGATTGGGCTATCTGTACCTGTCAGGCCTAAAGGGATGATGAGCATAGTAAGAATAATTGGTATTAAAAATAGAAGTCTTTTCTTAATATTTCCTTCAAAAAACATGAATTCGTAAACAATAGTAATGAGTGGCAGGGTAAAAGAAATTTCCTTTGTCTTCATCGCAAGTATAGCAGAAATTATAGAGGCAGTGTATAGCGTATAGCGTGTAGCGTACAGTCTGCTCTCTGCTTTTTGCTCTTCTCTCCATTTTATATACAGGACAAGCGATAGAAGATACAACATGGTTGCCAGGGAAGTAAACCTCTGAACAATATACGTTACTGCCTGTGTCTGGATTGGATGGGAGACAAAGAGCAAGGCAATAAACAGGGGTGAATAGGTGAATAGGTGAATGAGTGAATCAAAGTTTGTTCCTTCTGACTGCTGATTGCTGAAAAACGGTGTCTTAAATGTAATAACCACAAGCCAGTAAACAAGGATTGCATTAAAGATGTGGATGACGAGATTAACTATGTGATAGCCAATGGTATTCAAACCTCCGAAATGATAGTTCAGAGCAAATGTTAAAAAACCAAACCATCTTGAACCGGACGGAGGCCAAAAATTATTTAAATCCCTTAATCTATAGTTTTCAATAACATTATCTATATCATCAAACTGAAATGGGACAGTGAAGGTGTTGGAGTAGGTGAGAAGGCCAAAAACGGCTATAAGAAAAAAATGAACAATCGGCTTATTGAATAAACTCCATTTAGAAGATATATCACTTGATATTAAAGGCTTGCTATTTAATATAGAGCCAGCCTGCGATTCGTGTTGCTTTTTTTTGCCTGATGCTTTCCCCATGGATGAGAATATAACAGTTCTTGCTTCAGTTGTTCAATGGAGAATGATTCAGCATTTGAGGCAAAATATACGGAACTGCAATATCGCTGTTTATTTTGATTCCTACAATTTTAAAGGCGCATTGATTCAAGCCTTGCCACTCTTTCTTCCATTGGAGGATGAGTGCTGAAGAGCTTTAACAGCCCTCCGCCGCTGAGCGGGTTGACGATAAACATATGGGATGTTGCGGGGTTTGCCTGCATGGGTATCTGTTTTGACGCCATATCAAGCTTTCTGAGCGCGTTTGCAAGAAATCTCGGATTGCCTGCAAGACGCGCGCCGCCTTCATCAGCAGCGTATTCCCTTGAGCGGGATATTGCCATCTGAACCAGTAACGCTGCTATAGGGCCCACTATCATCATGACCAATGCTGCAGCAGGGCTTCCGCTTTCGTCATCATCTCTCCTGCCGCCGAAAATGGCTGCCCATTGCGCCATCTGTGCCAGGTAGCTTATGGCAGCGGCAAGGGTAGCCGCTATGGTGCTTATCAATATATCTCTGTGCCTGATGTGAGCAAGCTCGTGCGCTATTACCCCTGTGAGTTCATCAGCGCTCAGTATGCGCATAATGCCTGTTGTTACGGCAACAGCAGCATGTTTTGGATTTCTCCCTGTTGCAAAGGCATTCGGCTGGTCTGCGTCTATAATGTAAACTTTTGGCATTGGTATCTCTGCTTTTTGTGCAAGCCTTCTGACTATCCCGTAAAGTTCAGGCACTTCCGTTTCTGCAACCTCTCTTGCGCCATACATCTTAAGGACAATCTTGTCGCTGAACCAGTAGGCGAACAGGTTCATTCCTCCTGCGAAGATAAATGCCATGGTCATCCCCTGCTTTCCTCCAAAGGCACCTCCTGCCCACACGAGAATAAGGCTCAGGGTAACAAGCAAAATCATTGTTTTTAAGCTGTTCATTTATTAGTCCCTCCGTTGACATGCGAAGCGCATAAGTTTTAACAACTGCAATATTATAAAACAGAAAATGAGGCAGTAGCAAGAGCAGGGCAAGACTTACTGATCAAGGCAGAGCTTCAGGGTATTTTCAAGTTCTTCCAGTTTAAAGGGTTTTTTGAGGCTGTATATGCCTCTCTGCCTGAACTCTTTATCCATCTCAGGCGTAATAAAGGCTGAACATACAACAACTTTAAGGGAATCTGTCAAATCACTCACCTTTTCCAGCAGCACTGTGCCATTTTCCTCAGGCATTTTAAGGTCTGTAAAAAGGATATCAACATTATTATCCTTAAGATTTTTTATGGCTTCTTTTACATTGGCGGCTGTAATAACGTCGTAACCCCACCTTCTGAGCGCCCGCTCAAGAAACCACCTTACAAGCTGTTCGTCATCTACTATAAGGACCTTCATGTTATTAACATAAGCAAAAAGTGTGCTAATTAAGGTTTTTCAGGCAAGAATCCGAATTTCTGCATCCTGTATCTTAATGCGTCCCGTGTGATATTCAGCAATCTTGAGGACTTTGTCTGGTTACCCCTTGTTATGTCCAATGCCTGCCTTATCAGCTCTTTCTCGACTTCTTCTATATCAAGACCGCCAGGGGGAATTTTTATGTCAATGCTCCTGACATTTGCCAGGGCAACCTCTTTTGAAGTGAATTCTATAGGGAGATGTTCAGGCAGTATAAAGTCCTCTTCGCTCTCGAGTATCATGGCTCTTTCTATAATATTTTTGAGTTCTCTCACATTTCCGGGCCATTGGTATTCTTTAAAATATTTTTCTGCTTCTTTTGAAATGCCCTTGAGGTTTTTCTTGAATTCCCTGTTAAATTCGTTTATGAAGTATTTTGCAAGGGTAGCTATGTCGCTCGGCCTGTCCCTGAGAGGCGGGATAAGGACAGGGATGACCTTAAGCCTGTAATAGAGGTCTTCCCTGAAATTGCCGCTTTTTACTTCTTCAGCAAGGTTTTTATTTGTTGCAGCAATTATCCTGACGTCAACTGTTATGTCTTTCACGCCGCCGATTCGCTTGAACATCTTGCCTTCTATGATCTTCAGGAGTTTTGCCTGGGTGCTGGGTTTCATATCCCCTATTTCATCGAGATAGATGGACCCGCCGTCTGCAAGCTCGAACAGCCCCTTTTTCATGGCCTTTGCATCCGTAAAGGCCCCTTTCTCATGGCCGAACAATTCACTTTCTATAAGGGTCTCCGGCAGCGCTGTGCAGTTAATCTCCATGAACGGTTTGTCGCTCCTCCTGCTCTGGTAATGTATCACCTTTGCTACAAGGTCTTTTCCTGTGCCGCTCTCGCCCTGAAGCATGATGGTTGTGGCATCGCTTTTTGCAATTTTCTTTATTAGCTCAAAAATCTTCTGCATTGCTTCTGACTGGCCGATTATGCTGTCAAACCCGTATTTTAAAGAAAGCTGCGACCTGAACTGTGAAACCTCTTTTCTGAGGGAGACGGTCTCCAGCGCCTTTGCAACCAGTATCTTGAGCTTGTCTACGTTAAACGGCTTTTCAACAAAATCATAGGCCCCGAGTTTTATGGTCTTTACCGCAGTCTGTATATCGCCAAAGGCAGTAATCATTATAGCGAGGGCATCTTTATTTATTTCTTTAATGCCCTGAAGGACTGTTATGCCCGAGACATCAGGAAGATGGATATCCAGAAGGGTGACATCAGGGGTCTCTTCTTTAAAGAGATTAAGCCCTTCCATCCCCTTTTCAGCAGTTATTACTGTGTAGCCCTCTTTTGAAAGGTTTTGCTGTAATGACCATCTCAGGAGTTTCTCATCATCAATGACAAGTATCTTTGCTTCCGGCAACTTTTATCCTCCGTCAAAGATAGTTTCAAAAGTTACAACAGTTTCAAAAGGTGCAACTATTGCAACTTCTTACCCTTCTGAAACTTTTTCCCCTATTTCCCCTATTGAACCTGTTTCCCCTTTATCAGTTTTAAGGATAACATGAAATGTGCTGCCAATACCAATCCGGCTTTCTACAACTATTTTCCCGTTGTGTTTTTCGACTATGTTTCTGCTTATTGCAAGGCCGAGCCCTGTGCCTGCGTGCCTTGTGGTGAAAAACGGCTTGAATATATTTTTAAGGGCGTACTCTTCTATGCCCTGTCCGGTATCGGAAAAGGCCACCTCGGCCTCATCACTGTTGGACGTAAAATAAGTGGCTATTGTGAGTGTTCCTCCGGCAGGCATTGATTGAAGGGCATTCAGCATTAAGTTTAAAAATACCTGTTGCATCTGTTCCGGGTCAACATTTATTTCACCTATATCGTCTCCGGGAATCAATCTAATGATAACTCCCTGTCTTTGTGCCTGCAAGTCTACCAATCTTATGGCCCGTTCAATAATCGGCTGAAGGGATGTCAGTACCGGATGAAGGTCAGGCGGCCTTGCAAAGACAAGAAGTTCTTTTACTGACCTGTCAAGCCGGTCTATTTCATTCAGGACTTCAGTTATGACCTCTTTACGCGGATCGGTTGCAGAGAAGTCTTCTGCAAGGACCTGTATGGCCCCGCTTATCCCCGCTAGCGGATTTTTGATTTCATGAGCTATGGCGGATGCCAGTTCTCCGATTGTTGCCAGTTTCTCAATGTTCTGGATATCTTCAAAGTGGCACTTTTCTATCTCCCGCCTTGCCTTATCAAGTTCAAAAAGCATGGAATTCAGGGAGGACGCAAGTTTCCCTATCTCATCTTTTCTCCGCGTAAGAAATTTTACTGCCAGATCTCCTGCTTCTGCCTTTTTCATTGTATCTATGATCGAGATGATAGGCCTGTTGACGAGGTAAGTGGTAAGTATGCTCAAAAATATTGAGATAACAATAAGGGTTATTATCGAGAACAACACCATCCTTTTTCTGGAATCGTTAATCCTCTGAATGGTTTTAGTCATTGATACCTCGATATCAAGAACGCCTATTATTTCTCCCTTTGTTCCGTGACATCTCTGGCAGGGGCGCTCGTTATATATAGGAGCTATCATTGAATAGACTGCCTTTCCTTCTTTTTCATGGGAAAAGACCTCCGGCAGCTTTTGGGTTTTGAATCTTGCCATGTGTTCAGGAGGGACAGGAGTGTTTATCTGAGAGGGGAGAGAAGAACTTATTATTGTTCCGTCAGGTGTGAATATCCATGCCTTCTCAACATCCTCGGTGATAACAGTTTCGATGAATTTCTGGAATTCCCGTCCTCTTCCTTCAAGCATGATTGTTATGAGGGTGTTTCTTATTATTTCAGTGATAAGAGAGATTCTTTCTTTTTCGTCTTCCTGAATCTCTTTTTCCTGCAGGCGCAGGTTTTTATAGGAAAAAGCCCCTATTATCACGAACAGTATGCATGTTGTAAAAAGGATGTATTTACTTTTAAGATTCATTCCAAAAAATTCAGGTTGAGTCTGAGGCCAAGGTTGAGAAAATTTTTAACCTTAACCCTGGCCCGGACCTCTTTCTTTATTATTCAAGGCTCCCGTAAGCATGAAGCCCTGAGAGAAGCAAATTAACTCCAAGGTAGGTAAATATCACGGCTATAAAGCCCATTACTGCAACGATTGCGACTTTTTTGCCTCTCCATCCCCTGAGCAGGCGGCTGTGCAGAAAAAAGGCATATACAAACCATGTAATGAGCGACCATGTCTCTTTCGGGTCCCAGCTCCAGTAAACACCCCATGCCTGGTCTGCCCATATTGCCCCGAATATAAGCCCGCCAAGGGTGAAGATGGGAAAACCTATTGCAATGCTTTTATAAGTAATTTCATCCAGCATCTCTGCAGATATCGAGAATGAGCCTACAATTTTTTTGAGTATGTGCCCGTATTTCCAGACCATGAATATGAAAGCCACCGCTATGAGCAGGCTGAAGATTGAAACCGCCACGGATTTATTCAGGAATGATGCCTTAAAGAGGTAGCTTTTTATCAAAGTCTCCGGGGTTTTAATAGCGAGCCCGAAGCTGAGATAATCAAGTCCCATTGCAAAAAGAACTACAATGAAGATGCCTGACGTGACTGTCCAGAAGATATATGAGGATTCGGTGCGCTTGTCTGTTTTCAGTATCAGGTACATCAGTCCGGTGCTGAATGAGAGTGCAAATGTCGAATATGATATGAAGCTCATCATGACATGCGCCAGTAACCAGTTGCTCTGCAGCGCAGGCACCAGAGGTTCTATTTCCTTTGACATGCCGGAGATATCTATAAATGCCAGTGCAAGGCCTGCTATGGGGGTCACAAAAGCGCCGAAAGAACGGGTCTTATATTTAAGCTCTATTATAAGATACCCCAAGATCAGGCACCAGACAAAGAATATAAGCGACTCGAAGAGATTTCTCAAGGGAGCGCTTCTCAGAACAGACACTATAAAAGTGCTTTCAGGCGACATCATTGTCCACTGCGCATAATGTTCGGTCCATCTTATTACGATTGCTATGGTCTGGGAAACAAATCCAGCTATTGTGACTGTTGTTGCCGCTATGCCTACCTGTGAATTCCTGAAGGCAAGATATGTTATATAGATTATCATTGCCAGGATATAAGCCATTGTAGATATGCCAAATAATGTGGAACTGTTCATTGCTTTCCTCCTCCATCTGATTTGCTCAGAAGGGCCATCATTTTATCAGTCTTTGCTTCGAGTGCCGTCCTGTTTTTATTTGCTGTAAGGGCAACAATAATACGTGTGCTGTTTTTTTCTTCGAGAAGCCTGACCCATATTTTTTTATGACTCATAAAAAAGGTAATATAAAGGCCGACAGCCATGACCATACAGCCGAGATAAACAACCCATACTCCCGGGTCTTTTCTTACCTGCAGGCCTGTATATTCAACGCCCCAGTAGTCTACGAACTCTACTGTGTGCCCATCGGGAAGGCCCCATGTCTGGGGATATCTTTTCATTATCCAGCCTGAATATTTTGTTTTTCCTTTTTCTGAAAACTCCAGGAATACGGCAGGATTATTCATCTGTTCTGCGAAGGTAAACGGCCTGTTATTAGCGTCAAATGAAAGGGCAGGGCTGAAATCTTTTAATGTCCCTTGTAAGTCAGTGCCGGGGATAATAAATTTATCATCACGGTGCATCTGCCTGGTTTCCGGGGCGCCGGATTTCGGCGTTATTTTCATGATAAATTCACCGTGTGCGTTTGGGACCATGCCAAAACTCGACTGATAGAAAGTAACATCATTGTAGGTAAGAGGGTCGTTGACCACTATGCTTTTTTTAAACACCTCTTTGTTGCCTTTTATTATTGTCAGCCAGCTCCTGTATTCTTTCGGCATATTGGAGCCTTTATAGAAGTCTACCAGAAAGTTATCGCACCTTATGCTGAAGCCGAGAGGCCAGATTCCGTATCTCTTCATCTTTGTTCTTAATGTTTTTTCGTCCACTCCAAACTGCCTGGCTGCCTCCTTAGCATTTCCCTCTGTTGCCTGTAATCTCTCTATTATGGCTTCCATCTCTGATTCTTCTTCCCTGCTTAAAAAACCGCCAGGCGCGAATGCCACAGAGTAAGTTTTTCCCTCGGGCAGGTTGAGATATCCCTTAAAACCAAAAATTATGCCGATGATTGCGCCTCCCAGTATCAGAAGAATGCTCAGGTGTGTTATATAAACGCCAAGGCGCGTGTAATTGCCCTTTTCCGAATAAAACTGATAACCGGTTGCTTCTTTTGCCTCTAGGAATTTAAAGCCTGCATGTTTTATGGCAGTTCCAACTGTCTCTTTTACTTTATCGGGTTTCCCTTTAAGAACGAGTTCTTTTTTCCCGAGATTTTTAAACTGTTCATCTGTCAGAGGCTTGATAGCCTCTTTTGCGAGTTTCCATATCCTCGGCAGCCTGTCAAGTGAGCAGATTATCAGATTTGCCGCAAAAAGGAGCAGTAGCCCGATGAACCACCATGAATGGTACATATCCATGAAGCCGAGGCTGTCAAGGATTTTATAAAATGCCGGAGCATTGGAGTCGCCGAAGAATTTAGCCAGCAGCTTAAGATTTTTTTCAGGCGCGACATTCTGCTCTACGATTGTACCTACGATTGACGTGAGCCCGATGAGCGCAAAAAGCACAACGGCAAGTGTTATGGATGCAAAAAAATTCCAAATTTTATCTATGATTGATTTGTTTTTATTTTCTTCCACTATACTATTCTCCTCTGTGAGCCGGATAAATTACTATCTTTTATCATAAAGTTTTTAGCTGAAACAAGCAAGGATTTTTTGGATTTATTGCAGGTATGGCATTTTCAGTCAGTCATTGAGGATTTTGGGCTTATCCCTTTTTGCATTAACAATGCAGAAAAATCCAAAGGGTGATTTAAACGGATTCCTTAATTGATGAGGAGTGCTTGGAGAGATGTAGAGCGTATCCATAAAGTTCATCACATGAGATTTTGTTCCGACCGCAACTTTGCCTTTTCCCCTCACGCATATTACGACATGCTCGTGTTTATGCCTCTCAAAACTGCTGCAACCGCCGGAAGCAATCTCAAAATATCTGAGATGGAACTTGCACGTTTCACCCTTATTACCGATTAAGGTCTGTCGTACAATATCAGCCCAGCTCCCTTTGATTGGTTTGTATCTTTCTGTTTTTATTCCATGCCATTTAAAGTTTTTGTGTTTATAGAGCCTGCTTTTATTTACGGCAGCCGTACTCTTTGTTTTTTTAATTTCTTTCCCTGCTCTTTCGCCTCGGCGAATCCGACCGGGTGCGGACCAATCGCAGGTTATAGGAGTTTTATTAATAGGCATACGCTATCCCCAGGTGCTATATATCTATAGGATTTTAATGAACCCATACTGTATGAAGTGAGAGTCAAAAGTAAAAGCGGTCCTAATCTTTAATCTTTCCATCAATGCAAAGCTTGTGCAGTCTGTAAATGAGAAGTCTTTATCGTTATATTTTTCAAGAATCTTCCATGCTCTTTCCCAATCACTAAGGGTTATGGACAGAACTTTAAGAAAAGGTATTGCCTTTAATTTAGCCGAGAAGTTAACTGTAGCCTTGTTGCCGATGGTCTTCAGTAGAAGATTATATGTTTCTACAAGGACTAAATCAGAAGTTACAATTTGGGTTCTTTTGAGTATAAGAGCCGTATATAGCTGGCTGGCCTCGTTTGAATACTGGTCATTACTGTCTGCAATTGCAATCCATGCACCAGTATCAATGAACACCATTATCGAGATCTCTTGAGAATATGACGTTTTTTGCCATAAAGGTACTCATCATGTTTCTGAGCTGTATCTTTAAACTGACTTTTACCGATGCCAATGATGCTCAGAGATTCTTTAGTCATATCATCTATTTCGCCTTCTGTGAATACATTTAGTGAAACTCTTTGATGTTCGCCAAGCCTAATTTTTTTAACTGGCTTAAATACTCCATCCTCATAAATAGCCTCTACTGTTTTGGGCATAAGAACCTCCTTTTGCAAGCAAGTTTATTTTATCACAGATGGAAAGATAGGGGGGAAGAAAATATATAGAGCCTGTCAGCGAGGCTATTGTTCATGTCATTAAGCACAACGTCAAAATTACAGGCATTTGCAGGGGTGCAGATGACGACAATGTTCTCGCTGCGCCCTTGCGGCAAAGGCAGCTTATCTTGTAACAGGAGATGCTGATCTGCTTGCGCTGAAAAACTTCAGAGGAGTCAAAATTATCAGTCCAAGGGACTTTGAAGCGTTGTTTGATTGAGTCATGATTTTCGCGCTGACGCACTCTTGCACTTTTGTACTTCCACGCTATCTAAAAAACCTGAAGGTGTCCCTGGGTTTTCCATGTCTTCAAATTAGACATTTATTGATGAGTTTCGCTATCTCCCCGATGTTGAACTCATTATAATGCCCAGTGAAAGCCATACTAAACCCACCGCAGAGATTCTCAGTCCGCCAGTCTGAGCTGCCTCAAGCTTCTTCCTTGTTTCATGATCCTCATTTTCTCGGAGAATCCGCTCTTCATCCAGTTGAGAACGAGTCTTTCGAATTTCATGATCTTGTCGCTGCTGTGATTGGTCAAACCGAGCATTTAAGTCGGAAAGATTTGCCTCAATCGCCTCCAATCGTTTTTCTATAGGTGCGTTGGGGTCAGCTGGACGCCAAGTATATCCGCTCATACTCATCTCGATTGCAGGAAGGGTTAAATTGACCTCAGCAGTTATCGGTCTCAGATAGTATTTAGGGAATCGCTTAGCCCATGTCAGCGTAAGCTGAAAGAAGTGTGGATATCCGAACAATTTTCTTGTTTCACGGAGTCCCAAGGCAACTGTGGCAACTCCAAAAAGTTGCAGAAACATTCCAGCTATCCTAATCTTCAGTTCACTGACACCTCCCCAAAATATGCAGTATACAGATATACTAATGACGAGGATACATAGCCAAAAGAGGCGTGGCTCTGAAATCCACAGAACAATCGCTTTAATCCATCGAATAAAATTACCTAATATCATTTGTAATTTTATAATGAGGGACTTACCAGATTTTCTCAATGAAAAGTTCCTTCTCCCCAAACCTGCCCGCATTATAACATATAGAAAGTGCCATAGAACAGAAGTACCATAGTGCCATAGCCTCAAAACAAAAATGGGGCCAGCGAGCGTTTAAATCTTTTTACTCAAACACAATAACACTCTTCAATGAATCCCTTGCCTCTGCTGTCAGCCTGAACGCCTCGGCGGTTTTTTCTATCGTAAACCTGTGAGTAACAAGCTTTTCAGCGCTTATAATTCCGCTCTCTATTATTTTAAGCGCATCTGCCGTATCAGTCGGGCCGCATGAATAACTGGTGATTATATTTATGTCTTTAAAGTAAAGCTCGTTCGGGTTGATTGTTAACTGCTCATCAGGCTTTGCAGGCGTGAAAAATAAAACCTTTCCTCCGCGTCCTGCTGATTCAATCCCCTGCTTCATTGCATCAATACTGTTTGGCCCGACTATAACGATATCAGCCATTTCTCCTGAAGTTAAATCTTTAAGGGTTTCAATGAGATTGCTCTTTGAAATATCAATAACCTCATCAGCGCCTGATTCTTTGGCCTTTTTAAGCCTGAATGGAACCATGTCAGCAGCAATGATTTTTCCTGCTCCGTATTTTCTCGCAAGAAGTATATTCAACTGTCCCATAATGCCAAGCCCGATGACAAGGACAGTGTCTCCGCGCCTTATAGAAACCCTTTTCAGGGCTTTAACAACGCACGCAGTTGGCTCTATCAAAGTGCCGTCTTCATAAGTCAGGGAACCGGGAAGCGTTAATGTATCGTTTTTAAGATTTATATGCGGTATGAGGATATATTCTGAAATGCCTCCAGGGATTATATTTGTCTTTCTCCATATCTCGCACTGGACATAATCTCCGCGCCTGCAGAACCTGCATGTAAAACACGGTGCGTGGTGATGCGTGAAAACCCTCTCGCCTGATTTAACTGTTGTAACTTCTTTGCCTATTGCAACTATTTCTCCCGCAGGTTCATGGCCTATTACAACCGGAGCTTTTTTCTCTATGTACCACGGCATTACATCGCCTGAGCATATGCCGCAGGCCTTTGTCTTAAGGAGGGCATCCCTTGGCCCGATTTCAGGGACAGGGATGTCCTCTATTCTTATGTCAGTGAAGCTGTAAAGTTTTGCGGCTTTCATTTTAGCTGATAGCTGATAGCTTTCTGTTTACGGAATAATCGCATATTTTATCCCTTCGCCTTTTTTTAATTTTAGAAATGCTTTTGCGGTGTTTTTTAATGGATATTTACCTGAGATGAGCTTTGAAACATTTATCTTTCCTGCCTTCAAGAGGCCATATGCCTCTTTTACGTCATCCGGCGTGAAATGAAAAACACCCTTGAGTGTCAATTCATCATAATGAAGCCTTGCCGTGTTATACGTTACAGTAGTTCCTGACTTGCACCCGCCAAACATGATAACTGTTCCTCCTCTTCTCAGATAACCAACAGACTGCTCCCAAACAGAAGGCTGGCCTGTGCATTCAAATACGTAATCCACGCCTAATCCGGTTGTGAATTTGTTTATTGCATTTGCGATTTTGCCGGGCGCGACTGCAACTGATGCGCCGAGTTTTCTTGCGAGCGCTAATCTCTTTTTTTCAAGGCCGGTGATTATCACATCAGCCCCTTTATCTTTTAATAAGAGGAGGTGCAGCAAGCCGATAGGCCCGGCTCCGATTATCAATGCCTTGTCGCCTTTTTTGATTTTAAGGCCATGCATTCCGTGGACAACGCATGACAAAGGCTCAAGGAATGCCGCTTCTTTAAAACTGAGATTTTTTGGCTTATGGAAAATATTCTGCTTCACAATATGCGGGGGAAGCAGAATATATTCAGCAAACGCTCCGAGAACTTTTTTGTCCATTATGCTTTCGCAGAGGTTATAAAGCCCTTTTTGGCAATATCCGCATTTAAGACACGGAGCGCTGTGAACTGCCATTATCTCATCGCCTCTTTTAAACTTTCTGACACCTTTGCCGGCATCAGCAACTATGCCTGAAAATTCATGGCCGAATACCCCCGGCATTGGAATAACAATATGCCCGCGAATGAATGCCTTTAAATCAGTGCCGCATGTGAGCGCTGCTTTTATTTTTACAAGTATTTCTCCGCGCGACGGTTTTGGGATTTTTGTTTTGAGGAGTTCTATTTTCCCCGGTCTGATAAGAAAACTGGCTTTCAAGCCTAAATCTCCAGTTTGCCGCCCCAGACCTGGCCGATTATCGCAGCAAATACAAAGAGAGGTATGTATCTGATGTCAAGATGGGACATGCTTCTTGCAAAAAATATAAAAGGTATTGGGATGTGTATGTACAGAAACCACTTGAATGAATATCTTTTGGTTTTACCCCTGAAATAACCGAAGGGCATATTGAGCATAAATGTCAGTGATAACAGACCTGCAATGAGGGCAAGTTTTGCATTAAAATCCATTTGGAAGAATAACCAAAATATTAGGGCAAAGTCAAATAGTAACCTCTTGTTATGAAAGAGGGTTTTTTAAGCAGGATTAAAACACTTGATAAAGAAGTATCTTTTTGGTATAAAGGTAATCACTATGCCGGCTGAAGAACAAGATCTTTCATTCCACAGGAAGCTTAATCAGGAAATAGAGTTCTGGCTCAAAGAGAGCATAATCACTCCTGAGCAGAAGGATAAGATATTAGCCAGGTATAAAGTGCTTAGGGAGGCTGACGAAAAGGCAGGCCCCGGGAAACTTATTACTGTAATATCTGTAATGGGTTCCATCCTTGTCGGAGTCGGCATTATTCTTTTTATTGCGTCAAACTGGTCTGAAATTCCCAGATGGGGCAAGCTTTCAATTATATTTGCCTCGATGCTTTTAAGTTACGGCCTTGGTTTTTATCTCAGGAATGAAAAAGAAAACTATCCGAAGATAGGCTCTTCCCTGATTCTGCTTGGTTCCCTGATATTCGGCTCAGGCATATTTTTAATCGCACAGATTTATCATATAACTGTTCACTATCCGAATGGCCCGCTTATGTGGGGCTTGGGAGTATTGCCTCTGGCATATCTCCTTAGGCTTAAAACACTTCTTTCTCTTGCGATTATAGACCTTTTGATATGGCTCGGAATGGAAGCAAGTTTCAGGATACCGGTCAATGTGTTTTATGTCGGGCCCCTGATTTTTGTGTCCCTGTTTTTTATGGCCGGTATTGCCCTCTGGGGTACGGGGCTTATGCACAGGGGTTTTGAATCCCTTAAAAAGATTTCCGGGCCTTACATCCTTTATGGCGCATTTATTACATTTACTGCGGGATATATTTTTACCTTTGATGTCTTCAGGGGTTCATTCGGCACAGGTGATTTTTTAGGTTTTTATCTCGGCATGCTTAGTTTATTTTTGATTTCAATAATCCTCTACATATTTTCAAGAGACAAGGAAAAAGGCTGGCTTCCTGAGGCGCTTTCCCTTTTTATCCTGATGGCGTTGATGATTTCTCTGGCCTTGTCTTACAGGCCGACTGAAAGAATGCCTTACGGTTTCCATCCCGAGACAATCAATATCATGACCCTGACTTCCAACATAATCTATATTACCGGGATAGTCGGCATCATAGTTCTCGGATATATAAGGAGATATAACACATACATAAACATAGGCCTGCTGTTTTTTGTCCTTGATGTGTTTGCAAGATATTTTGACTTTTTCTGGAGGCTCCTGCCGAGGTCAATCTTCTTTATTGCAGGCGGCGTTATTCTTCTTCTCGGAGGAGTATTCCTTGAAAAGAAACGCAGGAAGGTCCTTGCTTCATTCAGGATTGAGGAGGCTGACTGATGAGGATAAAATTTATCCTGCTGATTCTGCTTCAGGTTTTGCTGCTTGCCGGTATAATCGGATACAGAGAATACTGGATAGCCACAGGCGACAGGGTATTATTAAGGACTGCGCCTGTTGACCCGCGGGATATTTTCCGCGGAGATTATGTACAGCTCAGCTATGATATTACCAATCTTGACCTTGACATCCTGTCTGCGAAAGAGGATTTCAGGCCCAATGAAAAGATTTATGTAGCGCTTGTAAAAAATGAAGACGGCACATACAGGGCCTTATCTGCGGGCAAGGCCATGCCTCAGGGCGTAAAGTTTATTCAGGGCAGGGTGAAATATGAGACGCCTGTAACTCAGAGATGGGAAATTCAGCTAAAGGACGATTCCGGGAATATCCATGCATTGGCTCCGAGGTGGTTTTCAGGTGTCAATACAGGAGACCGTGTTACATTCTGTCTTGGCCAGAGGAACAACGTGGTGAATTACTTTAAGGAAGATGTCCAGTATAAACCTTATTGTTCACCTGGGAACCTGACAATTACAGGCACGATTGAAGATATCAAAGAGATTAAGTTCAGGCAGGTCAATGTTGAATACGGCATTGAGAGTTATTTTGTTGAAGAGGGCAAGGGCAGGGCAATAGAGTCAGCGCGGAATGCAAAAGAGGTGAAGGTCGAGGTTGCTTTAAAGAAAGACGGCAAAGGGATAATAACGGGGCTGATGATGGACAGCAAGACCGTTTCTGCTGGTATGCATGGCGATGATTCATTCAATCTCAATATTGGTTTTAATCCGAAAGTACCTCTTCATAAAATGAAAAAGCAGGATATTTTTGCTCTTCGGAAATCAAAAGTTGATGAGTATGGCGATATTGGGATTTATTCCAAACAATATATTCCCGAAGAATCTATTTTTGGAAAGATAGACGAACAGGCTGACTGGGTGCAGGATACTCAATTTTTTATTGTTAATCCCTATTTGCTGGTTGTTGACAGTGCGGGTGAATATGTTGATGCCCTTATACCTTGCTGTCCGGCACTCTCGATTTTGTATTCTAAAAACAAGATTTCGGTCAAATATGAAAATGAACCGGCAAAAAAATGGTTGTATTACATTAATGACTATTACAAAGATTCAAAAGGGGTTGTGCGGCTCTGGTTTGTGAATGCCCTCGATGCAGGTTTTAAATATGCATATGTTGATAGTTCTCGTTCTATGAACGTAGAGCCGGCAGCAGATGCGCCAGCAGATCATGTTATGAAAGGAATTTATTCGCCGCGGGAGTTTTTTCATGTAGGGCATTATAAGAAAAATAACATCAGTCCCAACGACCCAAAGGCAAAATTGAAGTTAAAAGATAAAAATGGAAGAACAATTATTTATGTCAAGCTCTGGAGAAATCAACCGGCAACTGTCAGCGCTCAAGAGGATTTTGCGTATGTAATCGAAGTCAACCCGGATGGCAAATAAAAAAGCCCTCCTGTTAACCTGAGGGCTTTTTTATTATTGAGCTTGATTTTACTTCGCAGTTTCCCTGTAGATTTCTTTACAGTTCCACCTTCATCCCCGCTGCCATTTTTGCCGACTGGACCGTATTGTACATAAGCATCGCAATTGTCATGGGGCCTGCGCCGCCGGGCACAGGTGTTATATAAGCTGCCCTTTCTTTTGCAGCATCGAAATCAACATCGCCTACTATTTTTCCCTCAGGAGTTACGTTTATGCCGATATCCACTACGGCAGCGCCTTCTTTTACCATATCTCCTGTTATCATCTTTGCCTTGCCTACTGCAACGCATAATATGTCAGCCTTGAGGCATGTCTCTTTGAGGTCCGGTGTCCTGCTGTGCGCTATTGTGACAGTTGCATGTTTTCTGAGTAAAAGCAATGCAAGCGGTTTTCCGACAATCACGCTTCTTCCTACAACAACTGCATGTTTGCCTTTCGGGTCTATATTGTAAGCCTCGAGCATCTTTATTGCTCCATGCGGAGTGCATGCAACAAAACCGGGCTCATCGAGCACCAGTTTCCCAAGCGCATCCGGCCCGAAGCCGTCAACGTCTTTTGCAGGGGATATCCTGTTCATTATGTTTTTTTCATCGAGCCCTTTTGGCAGAGGAAGCTGGACGAGGATTCCGTTCACTTTCGGGTCAGCATTAAGCTGGTCAATAAGTTTTATCAAATCTGCCTGAGTTGTCGTGGCCGGTATCTTATGGGCAAAGCTTGCCACGCCTATTTCAGCGCAGGCCTTTTCTTTTGCTGCCACATATTTTTGTGATGCAGGGTTTTCTCCGACAAGCACAACAGCAAGCCCGGGGTTAATCCCTTTTGACTTAAGCCCCTCAATATCGGTTTTTAATTTAGCCCTGATATCTGCTGCTACTTTTTTACCGTCAATTAATTCTGCCGCCATAGTCCCTCCTTTTTATGCACCTAATCTCTTTTTTTAATCAGTTCCAGCAATTCTTCTCTTGTTGATTCCTTTGTTCTGAATATTCCCCTTACAGCTGAAGTCACGGTCCTGGCCCCGGGCTTTTTCATGCCTCTCATACTGAGGCACAGATGCTCTGCGTCTATTATAACCATTGCGCCTTTTGGTTTAAGTTTCTGCATAAGCAGGTCTGCAAGCTGTGCTGTAAGGCGTTCCTGAACCTGCGGTTTTTTGGCAAGGATTTCAAGGGCCTTTGCAAGTTCTCCAATCCCTGCTATCTTGCCGGCGCTTGGTATATATGCAACGTGCGCCTTGCCTATGAATGGCAGGAGATGGTGTTCGCATACAGAGTAAAACGGTATGTCTTTTAAAAGCACCATCTCATCATGGCTTTCGCCCTCTATATGTTTGAGTATCTCTTCGGTCGGCGTCTCAAGGCCTGAGAATATCTCCTCATACATCTTTGCAACGCGCGATGGAGTGTCTTTAAGCCCGGCCCTTTCAGGGTCTTCGCCTATGCCTTCAAGTATGAGCCTCACGCCTTTTTCTATTTTTTTAATGTCCAAAATACCCCTCTTGTTTTTCCTGGAATGGATTAGAAGTCTAACATTTATGAATATTGAGTGTCAAAGAAGCTATGCGCACCTGATGACCCTTTTGTCGGTGACGATCATATCAATCTTTATATCATGCGGCTCTGCTGGTATTTTTTCTGCAATCTGCTCCTCGTATGCCGGCGCAATAATCGGAATCTTTCTCTCCATGCCGGCCAGCAGCTTGTCATAATAAGCTGCGCCGTAGCCGAGCCTGTTGCCCTGTGTGTCATATGCGGCCCCGGGGATAATAACAAGGTCAATATCAGGCAACTTTCTTAGCCTCGCCTCGTCAACCGAAGGCTCAAGTATCCACATATATCCGCGGGCCAGTTCATCCATGTTTTTTATCTCGTATAGCTTCAGGATATGTTCTTTTTTGCAGACCCTGGGTAAGACTGCCAGTTTTCCCAGATGAAGCGAGAGTTTTATCATGTCCATCGTATCTGCCTCGCTTCTGAAAGATGCGTAGAAGAGAATTGTTTTTGCAGCTGAAAACTCCGGAAGCATAATGATTCGCTGTAATATTGCGATGTCCTTTTCAGCCTTGAGATTTCTTGCAATCGAATCTCTTTTCTGGAGCGTTTCCCGTCTTATGGTTCTTTTTATTTCACTATTTTTCATCAAGTATATGCTCTATGGCGTTTTTTATTTTCCTTATCTCTTCAACAGTATCAGGAGAGCTTTTATACGGCGGTATGCCCTTAATGTCAGCCTCCATTATCAGGTTGTTAAAGCTGATATGCCCTATGAATTTCATGCCGCCAAGGCCTCCTTTTATAAAAGTGATATCTTCATTTCCTCTTATCTTATTTGCGACTACCAGGACATCCTTAACGCCCAGACTTTTTGCCATTTCCTTAACAGTGTTTGCTGTCTGGATGCTCCTCTGTCCAGGCTCAACAACAACTATAAAGGCGTCAACTGCCTCTGCAGTCCCCCTCGTGAGGTGTTCAATGCCTGCTTCCATGTCAACGATTACAACTTCGTCTCTTTCAGCAATAAGGTGTTTGAGAAGCCTTCGCAAAAATACATTTTCAGGGCAGTAGCAGCCTGATGCAGCCTCTTTTGATTTTCCTGTCACAAGCAGAACGATATTATCAAACCTGTAGCCGTATTCAGCGGGTATGTCATCTACGCGCGGATTGAGTTTAAACATGCCGCCTGCACTGCCGGGTTTTGCCCCTGTCCTTTCCTCAATCAGCCAGGTCATTTCAGCTATGGGTTTAATCTTTGCGACATCAGCAGGACTTACCCCGAAGGCAGAGGCAAGGTTTGCATCAGGGTCTGCATCAACTGCAATCACCTTTTTGCCGTCAGCTGCAAACAGATGGCTGAGTACAGCAGAGAGGGTTGTCTTGCCAACGCCGCCTTTTCCTGTTATTGCTATTTTCATAGCGGTATTATAACTCATAACCTGATTACAATGGTTTGATTTTTCTCGGGATTTTCGTTATTATCACTGCATGGAAATAAAAAAACTTCTTGAAGAATCAAGCCGCTACATAATGAATACTTACAACAGGGCGCCTATTGACCTCAGAAAAGGTCGCGGCGTGAAGGTGTGGGGTTCAGACGGCAAGGAATATCTTGATTTTGTCGGTGGTGTTGCAGTAAACATACTCGGGCACTGTCATCCAAAGATAGTGGTTGCCATCCAGAAACAGGCACAGCGCCTGATCCATGTCTCAAATCTTTATCACATAGAGCCACAGATAAAACTTGCACGGCTGCTTGTGGAACATTCTTTTGCAGACAAGGTCTTTTTCTGCAATTCAGGCGCGGAGGCAAACGAGGCCGCCATAAAGCTTGCGCGGAAATATGCAAAGGAACATCAGGGCAAGGATAAGTTTGAGATAATAACTGCCCTGAATTCTTTTCATGGAAGAACACTTGCAACTCTTACAGCAACAGGGCAGGAGAAGTTTCAGAAAGGGTTTGAACCTTTAATGCCGGGGTTCAAATATGTGCCTTTCAATGATATCAGCGCTCTTAAATCCTTAATAACGCAGAACACATGCGCTGTTATGCTTGAGCCGATACAGGGTGAAGGCGGGGTAAAGCTCCCGGACCCTGATTACTTTAAGAATGTGCGGGAACTCTGCAATAAAAACAACCTGCTGCTTATACTCGATGAGGTTCAGACAGGAATGGGGAGGACAGGAAAGCTCTTTGCTTATGAACACTATAACGTTACCCCTGATATAATGACCCTTGCAAAAGGGCTTGGCAGCGGTGTGCCGATAGGCGCCATGCTTGCTTCTGATAAGGTTGCATCAGCGTTTGTGCCCGGCTCTCATGCCTCGACATTCGGAGGCAACCCTCTGGTGTGCACGGCGTCAATAGCAACGATAGAGACGCTCCTTGAGGATGGAATTTTGCTGGACCAGTGCAAAAGGATGGGCGAATATCTCAGGAAGGAACTGAAGAACCTTCAAAAAGAATTTCCGAGTGTGATAATTGACGTAAGAGGCAAGGGGCTTCTCGTAGGGATGGAACTTACAAGGGACTGTTCAACTATTGTAAAGGCATGTATGGAAAAGGGGCTTCTGCTGAACTGTACAGCAGGGAATGTGCTGCGTTTCACCCCGGCAGTTATTGTGCAGGAGAAGGATATAGACCATATGCTTGATATACTGGGCAATGTGCTCAGCAGTTTATCATAGGACAAGGCAAGAGAGAGGAACATTTTGAAATGAAGAGAGACTTCTTAACATTACTGGACCTGTCAGCAGAAGAAATATCCGCGCTTTTAAAAAGGGCGATTGATATGAAGTCAGGCAAAGACGCCAATAAATGCCCGTTGATAGGAAAGAGCATAGGGCTTCTTTTTGAAAAGGCATCCACAAGGACAAGGGTCTCATTCGAGGTGGGGATTTATCAGCTTGGCGCCCATCCGATATATTTAAATCCCAATGAGATACAACTTGGCAGGGGAGAAACCATACCAGATACTGCAAGGGCGCTCTCCAGATATCTGGATGCCATTGTGATAAGGACCTTCGGGCATGACCTGCTTGCTGAATTTGCAGCGCATTCTGCGGTGCCTGTCATAAACGGGCTCAGTGACCTGCATCACCCCTGTCAGGCGCTTGGTGATTTGATGACTATCCTTGAGAAAAAAGGCCGCCTGAAGGATATCCGCGTTGCGTATGTCGGGGACGGCAACAATGTTGCAAACTCACTTATTGAGGCGGCGGCGGTTACCGGGATGAACATTACCATTGCATGCCCTGAAGGCCATGAGCCTGATGCCGACGTGCTTGAAAGGGTAAGGGCTGCTGCAAGCAGCGAGATACTCATTCTGAGAGAGCCGAAAGAGGCTGTGGGGCGGGCAGATGTGGTTTATACTGATGTCTGGGTCAGCATGGGGCAGGAAAAGGAATCAAAAAAGAGAAAGAAGAGATTTAAGGATTATCAGATAAACAGCAAAATACTTTCATGCGCTAAAAAGGATGCGGTTGTGCTTCACTGTCTCCCGGCGCACAGGGGCGAGGAGATAACTGACGAGGTTATGGACGGGCCTCAGAGCGCTGTATTTGACCAGGCAGAAAACAGGCTCCATGCGCAAAAGGCATTACTGGAGCTGCTGGTTTCATAGCCTGCGGTTACCTGCTTTTTCCCTTTTGACTTCCGATTTTTACACTATTGCATTTCTCCAATAAAAATGAGTAAGATTGAGGGCGATATTTATGAGCAAACTAACCAAACTTTTAAACCAGATTTTAAAGGGGGCTTCGGATGCCAATATCTCCTTTGAGGGTCTATGCAGCCTGCTAAAGAGTATTGGTTTTGATATGAGAGTTCGCGGCAGCCATCACATTTTCACAAAAGATAATGTGGAAGAAATACTGAACCTGCAACCAAGGGCGCTAAAGCCAAGCCTTATCAAGTTAAGCAGGTTCGTAGTATAATAGCAAAGTACAGATTAGGAGAAAAGACAGATGAATAAATATGAAGTGATCATATACTGGAGCGATGAAGACCATGCATTTATAGCCGAGGTTCCTGAATTGCCCGGCTGTGCGGCAGACGGCGCAACATATCAGGAGGCTCTGGCTAATGTTCAGATTATCATTAAGGAATGGATTGAAACCGCTAAGGAACTTGGGCGTAAAATTCCGCAGCCCAAAGGGCGGCTAATGTTTGCATAAAAACTTTTCGCTTTTTGCCATGTTTTTTTACCTTGAACCCTCGAACCCTTGTAGTTAACGCTTCCGCGCTTCCCGACTTTTGACTTTTGTACTTCTGACTACGGAACTTATGTTGTTCTACCTTAAATAAAAGAGACCCCTTAAAGTCACAAATTGTTTTTACTGAAGAGCATCTAACAGTTTGCTTTTCACTAAAATCCATTCTTCTGTTTGATCAATCATCATCCGCTTAACAATTCTCTTTTTTAAATCAAATTTTGGTATATTAATAGGGTATATCTGGTACAGATCGTCAATTAATCGTTTCCCGCTGCATAACTTTACCCAATCCTCACGCCATTGCTCCTCTAGTTCTTCATGTCGTTTAGAACAAGCTTTCGTGAAATTAGCAATCCAACTAGAATTGTTGAGCACTATGAGGCTCTCTTTTATTGCTGACAGTCGAGTTATAAGTATTTCGGCGATTTCCTTATAGGATTTTCTGGCTATTTCTCTTGACCGAATGCCAGGGTTGTCAGGTTCCTGTTTGCTATAAGTCTCTTTTGCTACAAATTCATTTAATTGCAATATAGCTATTTCTGCTAATTTCTTCTCGAATTCGCCACGTGACCCCAAGCCAGATACTTTAAGCTCATCGAGTGTATCATAAAACGTCTTTTTGCCGAGCAAGTAGTTTTCTAAACAATATCTATCCCATTGAAGCACACGGATTGACTTTGTGCTGGTCAAGCCAGATGGACGGTTATCCAAATCAAAAATGAAAGCATGTAATTTATCTATTTCTCCTCGTTTTTCGGCTGCCTGAAGCGTATCAATTTCTTTTTCTATATCGCCGCGACTGCCAAGGCTTGTGATTTTATAACCCATAATGATTTCATAAAAACCCTCTTCAAGTATTGCTGTATCGTGTTCGCCTTCGACAAAAATGTTACCACGAGAAAACAGGCTATCTGCTGCTGTTGTGCCAAGGCGACGCAGAGCGTCAAATACTTCTCTATGATCTCTTTCATATATCTTTGTGGAGTCTCTATGAGAGCGTAAATGGTGAACGCTACAGTCAGGCCTGTCAAAAGCCGTGCCGAGGATTTCTGCTGAATGTGTACAGATTATTGCTTGTAAATCATTTTCTTTAACAATATTGTCGTTCAGAAAGGGGATGATGTGTTTACAAACAGCTGGATTCAAATGCAACTCTGGCTCATCAATTAAAGCAATCCCGCCTTTTGCTAGACCTCGACGAAGCAATAAAAAGGTAAGAATAAGACCCTTCTCTCCGCTACTCATACTGTCTATATCAAAGATTTTGCCAGTCGCATTTTCTTTGATTGCAACTTTTAGTGTTCCGACCTGTGTGATTGATAAGCCGGCCAATTGTTTGCCTGGCAGTAACTTCTCAAATACAAGCTTAAAATCCTCTTTTAAAGTATTTTCATCAACTCCAGAAATTAATAAATTATTAACAATTGTTTGCTTAAGCCGATGATATTTTGTGGCAGCTTGCCCTATATGTGATTGTATTTGATTGCTCGCCTCAGCACTACCAATTTGAATATTAACTTCTCCTGTAGGAAAGGCGCGATCTGCGGGGAAATAGCTTATAAGCGATTTATTGGGCGGGCATGAACGCTCAAGAATAATAATTAACGCCTGATAAAAGGGGTCCTTACCACTTATTGTGCCTCGCTTGACATCCACCGTCAACTCGATGGGAATTTGATGTGGCTCTTTGAACTCTTTAAGGCGCACATTAATTTCCTCTATGTTCTTCTCTATTCGTGTTTTCCCTTCCTCGGAAGAAAGATACTGGGTTAAAGCAAATTGACCTTGATCATCTGAGCGGCCCATCTGGCCACGCAAAAGCTCCAAGGCAATTTTGTCGCTACTAAATCGAGTTAGAGTATCGTTTTCTTCTCTTGAAAGTTCAAACCGTATGGAAATAGATAAAGAGGCTAAAGGATCTCTTGCGAGAGACAGGTAATCTATATTTGATACTAGTTGGCTGTGTGGTGATATGGCGCCTAAAGATACTAAGACCTGCTGTGTTTCTTGATAATATCTTGGCATTAATAAAGCTTTGACTAAACGAACTGCTTCAAGAATTGTTGTTTTACCGATTGCGTTTGGTCCTACTATGACATTTGTGGGCTGATCAAAGTCAAATTCTACATCGCTCAAACCACGGAAATTACTAATCCTGAGCTTTCTTAGTTTCATTTTGCTATCCTCTTATAATCAAAATATAAAGATCACATTCCATATTTCTCAACTGCAACCGCAAAAGTGCTTTCCGTTCCCTCTCCCAAATCCTGGCAGCATTATAAGCAAAAAAGTGCAAAAGTGCAATAGCAGAAAGGCAGGCGAATTGCCTCACAATAAATGTTACCGAAGTAAAGGATAAAAAGGAATCGTTGACTCATAATGCATGTTACCGGAAAAACATGCGCGTAAAAGGAG
>WPIF01000011.1 GCA_009773185.1 Nitrospirota bacterium
ATAATCAAATACGTGAAATGGCAGGAAAGCCAGGATTCAGGTCAAGCGAAGCTTGTTCTGTGAAAAAGTGCCACGGGCTTGCCCGTGGGTATCTACAATTTCTCTTTCCCTTGCATCAATCATCTGGTCCTCCTTATTATGAATTGTCAGTTACACCAACATAAAATTTCATTTCCGGTTTTTGTTAGGGAGCATTCTATTTTAAATATGGATAAAAACCCTGCTCATCCGTAATCTTCAACCTCTCAACTATCCAATCTTCAATGACATCTCTGACTTCTCCAATCATCTCAATATCCCATGCAATTTCTCACTTAAAGATGTGTGCTACGCATTGACGACTGCAAGATGAGGTTTGGCAATACGTGGTGTTTTAAGCTCAACGATAACAACCTTCTTGCCTGCTTTTTTCATGGACTCTGCTATTTTTTTATTCTCAGCTAATAACGCCGGATCATCTTTTGGAAAGATAATAAGTTCGGCATCTGAAGGTATCTTGTCGAGGATGTCCGGATGGTCAAACGCATATTTCATGAATGTGTCAAGAAGGTCAAGATTCTTTTTAACTGCCATTTCCTTTTTCATTGTCTAACTCCTTTTCATAGGCTGCCCTATACCATCTCCATGATATTTTAAGGTCCTGAATTGCGAATGTAAAGGCAGCGCTGAATGTTGGAAAATATAAAGGCTGTTTTTCTTTCAAGCCGGAAGCATGGATTATGTCCTTGTGAGCAAACCCATGCGACGTGTCGTACCTGACAACCGGGTGCCATTTAGTTTTCATTTTAGTTTCGTATTGCACTGCAAATTTCAAAATCTCCCCTTTGTCTTTAATCGCGGTGATTCTGATTCTGTCCTCTGCTTCTTGGGAAAGTGTGATAAAAAAATTTATTTCTCGCAAATTTTCTCCTGCTCATCCGTAATCTTCAATCTTTCAACCAGCCATTATCTGACAATATCCCGCCTTTAAAACAACCCCGCATTCGCACTCAGGCCAGGTGCGCGGCAGGGCGCTGTGGCTTTATCGCTTTCTCCGCTCCATGCCTTTATCTCGTAGTTGAAATGCGAGGCTTCTTTATGGTTATAAAAGCAGATGTTGTTTTTATGCACGTTGCCGATGAAGTATGCGGCAGAGCCTTTGATGTGAAGGATAAAGTTTCTCTTGTCTATAAATATCTCTATGGGGTGGCCTGTGTTCGGCTTGTATTCATACATGCGCCCCTTTGTATGACCCGCCTTGTGCTTTTCATCGAATTCCCTGATGAACTCGGCATCAAGAATCTTTTTTACGTCTATCTCCTTTGCCTCGCCGGTGTCGTAAAGAGATGTTATCTTTTTTCCTGCTATCAAACGGCAGGCAATGTATGCAACGCTCACGAGTATATGCCGGTTCATTCGTTCTTTTCTGTTATCCCTTCCTGAGCAACCGCATCGCCCATTTACCCTTCTCTCTGCAACCTCTTCTTGGGAGGGACACGTTTGGTTTTTCCTTTTTTGAATTCTACATTATCATCGGACTGCATATTGGAGGGTATTGCTGCGAGGTCGTGTTCTTCAGCGCCAACTGTATAGGTAATGGCGTTTTCTATTCCTTCAAATAATTTATAGAGCGCTAATAATTCTTCTTTCTCTTTATGGCTTGCCACCTGTCAGTATTCTCCCTGTATTTTTTGAACGGCTCCTTGCCGCAAAGGCTTTTTATCTTACCCGCATTTTGTAAAGCCGCAGTTATGGCAGACTGCACATCCGCCTTCGTGCTCAACAGCGCCTCCGCATTCAGGGCATGCGCCTATAAGCATGATGGCTGAACCGTCCTTGTGCCCGTTGCCGTTTCCTTTTTTCCCGTCTGTCTTGTAGTTGTCTATTGCCTTTGCAATTGCATCAGAGCATGAAAGTATCCGCCCTCCGTCAGCCCATGAAGGCTGGTGGCACGATATCCCCTTGAGCTGGTTAACTATTTCTTCGGGCTCTATGTTTGAACGGAATGCAAGCGACACAAGCCTCCCTATTGCCTCTGACTGGCTCGCAGCGCATCCTCCTGCCTTGCCCATTGACGTGAACAGCTCAAACAGGTGGCCTTTTTCATCTTCATTTACTGTTATATATAAATGCCCGCAGCCTGTCTTCATAAGGCGTGTGGCGCCCTTAATCATCTCAGGCCTTTTTCTCGGAACTATCTTTTGAACTATTTGGCCTTCCTGAACTTTTGAACTGTCTTTTGTTGATTTTCCTGTTGAGAGCACCTGCTCTTCTCTTGAACCGTCTCTGTAGACTGTAACTCCCTTGCACCCGGTTTTGTATGCCAGGCGGTATACTTCCTCAACATCCTTTGTTGTTGCATCATGAGGGAAGTTCACTGTCTTTGAAACTGCATTATCAACATATTTCTGGAAGGCTGCCTGCATGGCTATATGTTCTTCCGGTTTTATATCGTGTGCAGTGACAAATACGGCCTTTACATCATCAGGGATTTCCTTGAATTCTTTTATGCTTCCCTTTTCTGCGATCTTCTCCATGAGTTCCCTGTTCCAGAACCCGCGTTCTTTAGCAACCATTTCAAATTCAGGGTTTACCTCTATGAGTTTTGTGCCTTCCATGACAGTCCTGACATAGGAGACTGCAAAGAGCGGCTCTATTCCTGATGAACAGCCTGCGATTATTGAGAGTGTGCCTGTCGGCGCAATTGTTGTTACTGTTGCATTCCTTACCTTTAGTTTTCCGTCATAGATGCTTCCTTCATAATGCTGGAATACCCCGCGCTCTTCAGCCAGCGATGAGGTTGCCTTTTTGCCCTCGGCCTGTATGAATCCCATTACCTCTTCCGCAAGCTCTACGGCCCTGTCGGAATTGTAAGGGATATGCATCTGTATGAGCATGTCTGCCCAGCCCATTACACCCAGGCCTATTTTCCTGTTTGCCTTTGTCATCTCGTCAATTTTTTTAATGGGATATTTGTTTGCGTCTATGACATTGTCGAGAAAGTGGACTCCCTTCCATGTAGTTTCCCTGAGCCTTTCCCAGTCTACCTCATTGCCTTTTACCATCTTTGCAAGGTTTATTGAACCGAGATTGCATGATTCATATGGGAGCAGGGGCTGTTCGCCGCATGGATTTGTAGACTCTATCTCGCCGAGTTTCGGGGTCGGATTGGAAGCGTTTATCCTGTCTAAAAATACAATGCCGGGCTCGCCGTTTTTCCATGCGTGGCTGACTATGAGGTCAAAGACATCCCTTGCCTTAAGCCTTTGAGAAACTTTTTTGGTCCTTGGATTCAGGAGGTCGTACTGCCTGTCTTCTTCAAGCGCGTTCATGAACTCCTCAGTTAATCCTACGGAGATATTAAAGTTGTTAAGCTTTGTATTCTCGTCCTTGCATGTTATGAAGCTCAGTATGTCAGGATGGTCCACTCTCAAAAGCCCCATGTTGGCGCCTCTTCTTGTGCCGCCCTGTTTTACTGCCTCTGTCGCTGTATCAAATACTGTCATGAAGGATATCGGCCCTGATGAGATGCCTTTTGTAGAGCCTACGACATCGCCGTTCGGCCTGAGCCTTGAAAAACTGAATCCTGTGCCGCCGCCTGATTTATGTATTATTGCAGCATTTTTTACAGCGTCAAAGATTGACTCCATGGAGTCATCAACAGGGAGGACAAAACATGCGGAGAGCTGTCCGAGCCTTCTCCCTGCATTCATCAATGTCGGGCTGTTGGGGAGAAAATTAAGGGCTGTCATCATGTCATAGAAAGATACCCCTAATGCCTCTGCATCCGCCTCTGAGCCTCCATAGTGGAGGTCTGCAGATGCTATGCTTCTGGCAACCCTCTTAAAAAGTTCATGAGGTGTCTCAACAATTTTCCCTTCCTCATTTTTTTTCAGGTAGCGCTTTTCAAGAACCTTTAGTGCATTTGGAGTAAAACTGAGACCATTCACTGCCTTCATAATTCCTCCCTTAAAATTTATCTGTTATTTATTTAATTAATGTCTGCTAAAAAAACCTTTTAATTATTGCACCTGAGCCCTTACTCTGTTCTGAGAAAAACACCAGTTTGTTCGACAGAGCCCTCAGGCAGGTCGGTACGACCCGCAACCGAGCTGATTCTCTGCCTTAGCTCTTCCATTGCATTTTCTTTTTCAATAGGACACATCTTTGTGCAGATATTAGGGCATTTCAGGCAGGCAAGCCAATTCCCAAAACCCTTACAAGCCTCTATCAATCAGCGCCTCCCACATATCAAGAGTTTGTGTTATTAAATAAAGTTTTAGTAATTAAACCACAATATCTTGTATATGTCAAGGGAAAAGTGGAATTTTTGTAACTAGCTGATTTACATGAATTTTCTCTGTGAAATCAGTGTTGGGAGTTTGTTAGGGATTTTATCTCATTTTTCAGGAAATTAATTATTAAAATGGGTTAAAATTAGCAATGTCTGTTTCAGGCACTTTTGACAAGGCAAGGCATTTGCTGCTGCTGGTTTCGATGGTCTTTATCTGGCTTGTGCTGGGTATGGTTTATTTTGACCGGTTCATCCCGCCTTTTGGCCGCCTCGCTCCATGGCTGATGCCGTGGAAAGGGCTTTATGAAATTTCCGCATCAGCCGGCACAGAGGAGCGCCTTTTTATTATGCAGGGACTGCTTGATGCATCCACCAGGGTATCGGATATTGCCTTTTTGATGATGATAATTTCCTTTACCATGTTTAGCGGCTATCTGACTTTTGTTTATCAGCAGAAACAGGGGAGGGCGCATGAGAACGCCTTGCTACTGATGAAGAACCAGGAGATTGCGCGGCGCAATGAATTTATCCGCTATATATCTGCTACCATCGGGCATGAATTTAAAAACAATCTCGGAAGAATAAAAAGAAGGATAGACCTGCTTCCTGATCTCCAGCCTGATGTGAGGGCGCGCCTTGATGACAATCTGGCCAAGCTGTTTTCAGATATCGAGATATTCAAGAAAATCTCAGATGAGCGGGAATCAGTGATTGTAGATTTTAAAAAGATTGACTTAAAAGAAATGCTCGAGGGCATTGCAAGGCAATACGGCGATCTGGCTGAGGTTACTTTCCAGAGTGATATATACACGCACACCATTTTTGCCTCACAAACTTTGTTGAAGACTGTATTTGAGAATATTATGGACAATGCAGTCAGGTATAAAAAACGTGAACAGGCCCGTGCACAGGTTTTAATAGCATTTACTATAGACATTGACGGAAGGCGCCGCTATGTTTCTCTGTCTTTCAGGGATAAGGGAATCGGAATGGATGAGCAGCAGGCTGAGCAGTGTTTTTATAAAGGCAAGAGCACTCACGAGGGTTGGGGAGAGGGGCTTTATTTTGCCAAATATGTTGTCGGGCTTCATGCCGGCAAGATAAGGGTTGGCAAGGAATATACTGTATCAGGGGCTGGCACAGAGATAATAATCAATCTTCCATTTGTTGAAGAGGCCCTTGATGTTTAGAGTGCTCCTTGCCGATGATAATTACGAGGACAGGGAACTCCTGAAGCTGGAGATTCAGCGGGCCTTAGGCCGGGAAGAAGCGGATTTGAGATTTTATGAGGCTGCCAGCATAAAACAGGCCGGGGAATTTCTGGAGGCCCAGTCTTTTGACCTCATGACGCTGGATATCGAGTTTGACCGTATGAATGAAGGCATTGATGCCCTGCCAGGAATATTCGAAAACTATCCAACCCTGAATATTATTATTATAAGCGGCAAGCTTAATAAGTCCGAGGTCTCTGAGCAGTTGTTCCGTTTTACAAAGGATAATATCTTAAAGGGGAAGCGCTGGGCAAGACACTTTGATGTTCTTGACAAGAAGGACAATAAAACAGAGGCCTTGCAGCGCGCTTATTCCTTTGCTTTCAAACAAAAGGAGGCTTCCGGCAATTTGCGGGACCTTTTCCTTCTTGCCGAGTCATACCTTGAGAAGGATGAGCTGGATAAATGCCTGGAGGTCTATCAAAAGATACAGAGCCTTGCTCCAGGAGAACTTGAGTCCAATGAAAATATAAATTTATTTAAAAGAGGCGTATCCCTTGAGCAGGCAATTGATTATTTTAGGAAGGGAGAGAAGGTTATTGCCTCCCTGCTTCTCGGCCACCATCTTGAAACACGGCTGAAGATATTTACCCGGAAGATGCTCGGCCGTTCTTTCCCCGGGCTTCATGACTGCCTGAAGGAACTGGAGCGTTCGCACCGTTTCAGCCCGTTTAAGAGGAGCCTTTTTCAGCAGGTGCTGAGGACAAGAAACAAGGCCATACACAGCCCGACAACTATTTCAGAAGAGGATTTTGATATGGCGGTAAAGGACCTGAAATTGCTTGAGGCTAAAATTTAATGAAGAGCGATTTTATAAAAAAATTCATCCTGCCGCCCGGGCCGACACTTGGACTGATGCTTGCCGGCATGCTTCTCCTGAGTGCGGTCCTTTATTACCGTGCCGTCAAGATACAGAGATTCCTTGAACCTGCGCTTGCTATTTCCCAGCCCAGGAACGAATTTGCCAGGAGTATTAACAGACTGCTCTTAAAAGAGTTTGGAACAGAGGAAGTCAGGGGCATAAAATTTAAGACAGGGTCTATTTTTGTTGAAGAGTCTTTACTGTTTGACAACGGCAACAGCATGAAGGAATCTGAATATACAATCCTGAAAAAGCTGGGGCATGTTTTTATGTCGGCCCTGAATGACAGTAATACAAGGTCTCATATTGATCTCATACTTGTCACCGCCAGATTCCCGGTTAATCCTGACACTAAACTTAACAATAAGATGAGGATTGATATGCAGCGCAAGGCTGAGTTAATCCTGTATTCCATGTATAAGTCAGAGCCTGAACTTGAGAAGAACTATGGGACATACCTTGCAGCCACTGCCATGCCTGTCAACGCTTCAGCCGAAGAAGCAAGTTGGGTGGAATTCCGTATCATTCCTACCGAACTGGTGCATATAGAAATGTTACTGAGATTAGGGAAATATACGCACTGATGAAGAGTGCTCAGGGATAGTGAACAGGGTCAGAAAAAATTCATAAGCTGACACTCACACTAACCACTTGCACTTATTTTATTATCTCGGCGGTAAAGCTGAACAGTTCCGCATCCTTCCAGGCATCTTTTGACAGCCCGGCCTTAAGGGATAGTTGTTCAAGAAATGTTTCTGTGTCCCATCCGAATTCCGTAGGAACCTGTGGCAGGAGCAACCCGCTGTTCTGCCCCTTTATAAGAAAGAGCCCGTGTTTCCCTATCTCTATCCCGCTTATACCCTTTAATGGCTCGAATGGTGAGAGTATGGAAATCTCAACTTCCATATCTTTCAGCTCTCCCTTGTCCATCTGCGGGAACCTCGGGTCTCTGGAAGATGCAGAAACAGCATTCATGATTACAGACCTGTACAAAGGCATCACAGGCTGCAGATTGCCGATGCAGCCCCGCAGGTTGTTGTTTCTTTTTATTGTGACAAAGGTAGCGCCATTTGCTGCAAGTTTTGGATTCTTTATTTCAACTTCAGGGGTTTTGCCATTAGTTACATAATTAATAATCGTATCCTTTGCCAGTGAAAGGAGTTGCTCTTTTTCCTCTTTTGTAAGCACGCTTTTGTAAAGCCCTATTGCTGCATATCCAACGACACGGCCCTTGTCACCGGTAACATCTCCTGAATTTGCGTATTTAAAAAGCAGGCCGTTTGTAGCGCCCAGGCCTTTTGCAACAGCCATTGCGAACAATACCGGATAGCCTCCGCACATCTCACCTTCCCCTGTCATGAGATATCTTTCGGTATCTTCGAGAGACATCCTTTCTATTGCATCTGTTATCTTTTTATCCTTCAACAGGGCAGTATTATAGTCGTGATAATGAGAAAGGTCAGTGCTTGCAATTATGATTGTCTTTTCGTCTTTCCTGAGCAACTCTGTTAGTTTCTCTTTAAGGAATTCAAAAGACTCTCGTGTCGGAGAACCGACAAGTATGGGCACTATTTTAAAGTCCTTCAAGGCCTGCTGCAGGAATGGCAACTGCACCTCAAGAGAATGCTCTTTTGCAAAGGCATCAGGATAAAAACTTACATTTGCCTTTTCATTTATCAGGGACCTGGCAATTCTTTTGTTAATCTTTATATTCCCGAGAGGTGTTTTCATTCTTCCCTTTGTATAAACAGATACGCCGGTAAATGAAGCATAATGGCTTGGACCTATAAGAATTATTGTCTTAATATCCCTGCCTGCAAGATGTTTGTATGCGTATGCTGCAACCTGGCCTGAAAACTGGTAGCCTGCATGCGGGGATATCAGGGCAATGAGTTTTCCGTCAACCGGCTGCTTTTCCGCATTTGCAAGAAAACTGCTGACCATCTCTTTCAGGGTTTTGCCGTCAGCAGGATAAAATGTTCCGGCAACTGAAGGCTCTTTTATGTCTTCTTTGCAGCCTGCACAAACAGCAAACAGCAGGGAAAAAATAGTGAACAGTGAACAGTAAATAGTGAACAGCCTAAGCCTCATCAGCTTTTCTCCAGAACATTGCCTCTTTTTCTTTTTGTTCTTTTCCGGCATTAATTTTTTTACCTAAAAGACCCAGAAGCCCTCCAAGAAGAAAAAATCCGAGAAAATCTCTTCTTGTCATATTAAATACTATGTCCTGTCTTTGAATATCATATTTCAATCTATTAGCTCCATCTGCCGGGAATATTTATACCGCAGAATCTGCACTTCCCGCCCGATATATTGTTTTGTTTGACAAAGTAGCCTGTTCTCTCAATAAGAAGGCTTTTACACTTATGGCAGTATGTATTTTCAGCTTCACTCCTTATATTGCCACTATACACATATTTTAGTCCAACCTCCATGGCTGTATCCCTTGCATCCCTTATTGTCTCAGGAGGAGTCGGGGGCAGGTCCTTCAATTTATAATATGGGAAAAATCTTGAGAAATGCAGAGGCACATCAGGCCCGAGATTTTTTACGATCCACCTGCACATCTCTCTTATCTTTTTCATGTCGTCATTGAGGGTCGGGATAATGAGGTTTGTTATCTCAAGCCATACGCCTTCATCCTTAAGCACGGCTAATGAATCCAGGACAGGCTTAAGCCTGCCGCCGCATATCCTGCTGTAGAAATCCTCTGTAAATGCCTTTAGGTCCACATCAGCAGCATCCATATATTTTGAAAGTTCCCTTAATGGTTTTTCTTTTATGTATCCGCATGAATGCATGGTATTTTTAATATTGAACCTCTTTGCAATCTGCGCTGTGTCATACATATATTCATAGAAAACTGTCGGCTCCGTATATGTGTATGTTACTGTTCTGCAGCCGTAAAACATTGCCTGTCTGACAACGTCGTCAGGAGATAAGTTGATATAATCTGTTTCTTCGGGTTTTGCCTGAGAGATCTGCCAGTTCTGGCAGAATTTACATCCCAGTACGCAGCCCGCAGTTGCTATTGAAAATGCAGTTGTTGCAGGAAGGAAATGGAAAAATGGTTTTTTTTCGATAGGGTCTATTGCCACTGAACAGGGCTTCCCGTAGACAAGGCTGTAGAGAACTCCTTCTTTATTTATCCTTGTCCTGCACCCCCCGACCTGATACTCATCAAGAACGCATTCGGTTGGGCAGAGATCGCACTGAACCTTCTTGCCCATGCCTTATTATAAAACAAAATTGGACGCCGGGGCTGAATTTTATGAGCTTAAAGGCAGGGCAAAGTATTCGAGCGGTTTTATTTTGCCGATAGTCCTTAAGTAGTGTTTAAGGAAAGTAAAGAGGCAAAATACCTCGCAGGCCGAAGGCCGAGAATGAGCGAGGGTACTATGCCCTGCCTCATCACGGGAAAGCGAAACCGGGAATGCCTTCATCTCTCTCTTACTCCTTTTCCTTCCAATGCATCCCTTTATGAAGGCTTAACCCCTTTTTTGAGATTACCTTTTCATAATAAATACGGCGTTCCAGATAACCCTCAATCTCAGGCATAAAATACTCTGAGATTACATTGTATGAAAGGATGAACACAGTTAATAGTGTGGCCAGTATTGCCAGAGTCTTAAATTTTTTCTTATCAGTCATAAGTATCCTTTAACCAACCCCTAATCGCTAACCACTATCCCCTGCCTTTATAGCACCTGTTGCACCTGATGCACTCGGATATCAGAGGCATTGGCTTGTTACCCATCGGGCAGTCATTCCTGCTTGGATAAGCGGTGTCTTTCCTTGATAGCATTCCGGTTAATGCCGCAACAGGGCAGAGATACCTGCACCAGAACCTTTCAACCTTCAGATTTGCAAGGAGCGTTATCACAACCAGAGACCACGCCAGATAATTTCCGTGAAAAGAAAAGAGCGTGACATAGGCCTCGTAGTTCCCGAATTCCACTCTTTTGCTTATGAAGACTACAAATGCTGCTGCTCCCAATAAGATATATTTTAAGTCTCTCCATCTGTCATCTGTTTCAACAGGAATAAGCCATTTTTTGAATGGCAGTCTCCCGATAAGTTCAGACAGCGCTCCGAACGGGCAAAGCCAGCCGCAGTAGAGCCTTCCGGCAATGATTATTGAGATAATGGTGCTTGCAAGGATGCTAAGCCAGAGCCTTGAAGATGACGGCCTTAGAAGAACGAGATTGAACACATGCAGTATAGAAAAAGGGCTTGAAAGATATAAACCAATGACAGGGATGCTCAGGATAAGGCTTATGTCTCTTGCCCTGAGAAATTTCTTTGATTTCCTTGTGACAAAATAAAATACGATAACCAGAGAAAAAAGCAGAAGGTACGTAATCCAGCCTGTGCCGTGTGCTTTCTTTGCCTCTTCGGATTTCACAGGTATTTTAAGTACGTCTGCTGCAACTATTCTTGAAGACTCCTTTATTGTCTTTGCCATTGCCTCAACACTGACAGTTGCCCTGCTTATGGCATCTACGTCTTTGTCTGCTTCAAAGGGGTCGTTGACGCTCTTGCCGAGAAACTTCTGCAAATATCCGGCGCTCTCCATATAATGCACATAATTTTTTGTCTCTTTATGCTCAAGGATCTTTATCCCTGTAATCTTTCCATCAGGGCTTAATGCAAGGAGGATTTTTATCGGGCCTGCATATCCCCTGACCGAGGGGACAATATCGTATGTATTAAAGGCTGCAATGCCTTCGCCTGATTGATAATGCGGAGGATTGGTTTTTTTCTCCGGGAACCCTATGCCAGGGGCAACTTCTTTGAGATATATCCTCTCGTCAGCCTTTTTTTCAGGCAGGAATACCTGCATGCTGTATCCGGCAATGGCTGATGCAATCACTGTTATCAATAAAATTATTTTAAGGTTTTTCATGGCTTATTGATAAAAGCAGAATAAAAGATATCCCCTTTATTAATACCAGAAACAGGAGGGTATTTTGAACCCCTGCTAAAGGCATCATAAATATAGCTGTCAGAAATGCGCCGAGGAAAGAGCCTGTAAGGTCTGTTGCGTAAAGCCTTCCTGCAACTCCGGTTGCGCCCTGTTTTTTTATGCAGAGATTTGCCGCTGCAAACTGCATGCCGCCAAGCATGCCGCATAAAAAGCTTAACACATAAAAAAGAATCTCCTGCTTAAAAAGTGCAGGGGCAGAAATAAAAAGAATGATTGCTGCAACCTCGAGGAGGCGAAGCCATCCCAGAGGCCTCTGAATGCCTTTTGTGATATGGGCTCCGAAGGCCATCCCCAGCATGAAGACTGCTGTGAGAAGGCCTATCATCTCATAAACGTATCCAAATGACGCCTGATATGCAAGGAGTATCAGCATGGAAAATGCCATTACTGAATATCCTGTTGTAAACATTGAGTAATAGACAGCCTGTTTTTTCTTCCAGAGGACGGCCGCAATAATGATAAATGCTGCCATAAGCACGGGGATTATCTGTTGGTTTTCCATATTGAGCAGCAGGTTCAGTATGCCTCCTCCATAAACCTCGGACCAGAGCATAAGGTTATAAAGATAGGCAATTGGTTCCATGTCTGTATTTATTGCATGGATTTTTTCAAGCCTTTCCCTGACAAGGCTCACCTTTAAGGGGGAAAAGGCGTCAGCAAGAATATAAGGCTGAAAATAGCGGGCCTCAATGGCCCTTTTATAAAACCTTTCACTGAGTGCCTGCGGGTTTGTATCAAAGGGCCTGCCTGAGGCAAAGATATACCCGTACTCTTCTGAAGAAAGTTTTACGCAGCTGAAGACATTTTTAAGTGAATTGTATACAGAACCGTTTGCCATCTGCATTTTCCTGCCTATGTAGCCGTATGATGCCGGAAGGTTAAGACAAAGCATGCCGTTCTCCTTAAGCGCTGTTTTTGCCTCTTTAAAAAAGCCGGTTGTATAGAATCTGTTTATGTTTGCTGTGGCAGGCTCAGGCAGGTTCAGGATAACAAGGTCATAGACAGGAGTTCCCGCTGCCCTTATGAATTTCCTTGCATCCTCTGTTATTATCCTGACTGGTTTATTGTTCAGCAGTTCCCTGTCTTTTTCGCTTAAAAGCCTGAAAGAGACATCAATAATCTTCGGGTCCATCTCCACGAAGTCTATTCCTGAGACAGGATATTTCAGGAGTTCCCTTATTATTGAAGGCGAGCCTCCGACAACCAGTGTGCGGGAAGGGGAGGGATGGACAGCCATTGGCAGGTGGGCCCTGAGTTCTTCTGTCTGGGTGTCAGGATATGAGAACTGGAATTTTCCTGAGGCATAGACATTTGCCTGCCCCCTTATTTTTAAGACCGTAATCTCGCCGTATCTTGACTCAACCCTTTCAATCAGTTCTGCGCCTTTCCATTGCAGTGTTGAATAAGCCTTGCTGCTGCCAAAATAGAAAATAATTGGAATAAGAAGCAATACAGCAAGTGCCCTTTTCCTTATAAGCAGGAGGGCTGTTATAAAATTCATGATGCTTATTGCCATTGAGAGCATAAATACCTCTACCCTTCCTGAGAGCAGCAATGTAAATAATATGCCGCCTGTAAAAGCCCCGGTTGCCTCAAGGCTGTATGTCTTTGCGGCATCTTCGTCTGAGTGAGAAACAGCAAGCGGGAACTGCAATCCTATAACAAAGCACAGGGGCAAAAGGGAAATGACAGTGGCGATTATCGTAGTTGTCAGAGGTATTGTTTCTCCAAACTCAAAGGGAAGAGAGGGCCTTATCAGATTTATCAAAAGGATTGCAGGCTGTGACAGGAGGCCAACAACAAGAAATGAAACTGCAAAGGCATGCTTATATTTTATCCTATGCCCTGCATAGCTTCCCATGCCCACAGCAGTAAGCCAGACGGAAAGTGTTATGCCGATATCAAGTTCATTTCCGGAAAAAACAGCGAGGAGCTGACGCAGGCTTATTATCTGCAGAAGTATGGAACTTAGTCCCATTGTGATTATGGGAAGTCCGCGTGTGTTCATGAGGTTATTGTTTAATCTTTAGGATTTTTTTGCAAGTCTTTTAAAATATGTTCTGCACTATTTAGGGCGGGCGGCGAGGGAGCAAATAGCTGATTTAAAACTTTATGCCTCCCTTTTCAAGAATTTCCTTCACCGCATGGGCTACCTTACCGGCAGCTTCCTGCATTTTCTGTGTCTTCTCCTTTGAATAGTCGGTAGGCCAATGCACAGGATAGCGGGTATCAATATATGCCGTATTGAGCAGTTCGCATTGCTCCATGAGTGAAAGTAAGGATGCATCTTTCTTACCGCAGATTTTTAGCAGGGCGATGAGATTGTGTATCTTCTCGAATTCGAGGTCATAGGCTGCAACGTATGCCTTGAGATATTTTTCAACTGCTTGTTGAAAGTGGAAACAGATTTGAGAGTAGAACTTGCTATCTTCTTCGAGGTTTATCTTTGCGAAATTGAAGTCTTCATCCGCCTTGGATAGCCATTCTCTGACAATACTGGGATCAGCCATAGAGAACCTTGCCCTCTTTGTATATTTTTTTAATGAACGGATCGCCGAGGGAAAGTCTCTCCTCTGCTTCTTCAGGTTTGTAAACGATATAGTCTACAGCAGCGTCAACATCCATCATGCGGTAAATCTCTACGATCCGGTCTGCGCCGTAATAAGGAACGTCTCTTTTGATAATGAAAAAATCTATGTCGTTGATATCTTCTTTTCCCCATGCAGACGAACCGAACAGGATTATCTTCTCAGGCTTATATTTTTTGATAAGCTGATTCTTGATGTCGTCAATTTTTTCTAATGCTAAAGCCCTATTCATTGGCATATTGTATCAAATAATCAAGAACTTTACATAATGGTTTTGTCTCATATCTATCTGAACTTATTCAGACCGCCTCAGATTCAAGGCATCATCTTTTTCTATGAATGCTCAGCCAGCCACTCTATCGCTCCAGAAGTTGCCTCCCATACCGCCTTATTATCGTCCGCATAGATGACAGCCTCGTCCGTGTTGCCGAAACCATAATGAGGCGGAAGGCCGCGAGGCATTCTTCGGCGACCGAGAAGATAATCCGGCACATGTTTGTTTACCTTTAAAGCTGCCTTCAATGACCTGCCTGCCTCCGGTGAATCTCCTTGTTTTCGAAAATCCAGGAGCGCCCTCGAATACATCCAGAAAGCCGAACCGTCATTAGAATATTGAGCAAAAAGTTCCTCGGCTTTTTCATCAAGGCCGAGTTCTATCAGTCGAGGCATAAGTAGATAGCGTATCCCCTGATTATCATTCGGGTTTAGACGCAGCATTTCATGATAGTGCCCGACAGCTTCTTCTCTCTGTCCGGCTTTCCAAATGCACTCCGCAAGGCTGGCGCGTGCGCGCATGTATGGTCGCGTCTCAAGGAGTCCCCAGAAATATCCAACATCCTCTGTAAATGCCTCTTTGCCGAGAGCCCTCTCTCCTGCTGCCACACCCTGTCTGTAGAACTCTATTTCATCGCTGAGCGATTTCGCTGTCTCCTGCGCAAGAAGTACATATGCGTCAGCGCAATCCGGAGATATCTCAAGAGCTTTCCTGGCTAAGACAACAGCTTGTTCTCTCGTTGGGGCATCCCATGCGTCATACATTATGTTCTGCGCCTCATTAATTGCACGATCTTTGTCCCCTCCAAAGATATTTGCCAACGTGCCTTCCATAGCCTCGCGCCGAGGCAAGGGGATAATGTCAGCGGTTTCTTTTTTCTTTGACGATTTTATCTTTTTTATCTTTTTAGGCATATCCCTGCTTTTAATTTCACACCTTCTGTCCGGATTTCATATATGAGAGGAACCCACGTATCGTTTTTGTAAGAAAAAATTCCCATCCCTCACCCGCTTCCTTCAAAATCCTATTCTTCAACCGCCTTCTTCTGCTCCACAAAAAATCTTCACCGCGTAACGAGTAGACATTACGCCCTGCATATTTGGGCAGTCAGGCCGTGTTTATGTTGCTTTTCTGCCTGTGCAAGTCTGAAGAGAGAGTTTGCCGCCTCAGCTACCTTGTCAGCCCCACCCGGCTGAAAGTATATTTCCCGGCATTTCGAGCATACAAGTGCAGCAATCCCTGACAATTTTACCTTTAATCCTTCTCTCTCGAATTCCTGAGAGATGTATTTTTTTTCAAGCTGGCCGCCGCATTCAGAACACGGTGCTGTTTCGATATCTGATTTTTTCATATCTTTTTCCCTCTCTTTGTCGGTGATATCCACCATGGCATCTGGGGGACATATACCGTAACAATATCAATAATATTTTGGTTTGCATAATCACAAACCACATGAAGCGGTGATTTCCTGCTTTTATTCCAGAGAAAATGTCCGAGTATCAAGCAGCGTTTCTCTTCTTCATATGCTTCAATAATCTTGCTATCTTCAAGAATCGCCTTTATCACGTCCTGCTCTGAAAATCCCTCTTCTATCATGTGCCGGACTGCATGAATTCTCACTCGATACCGTCCGCCAAGAACCAGTTTTTTAATTATACTCAACAAATTCTCGGAAGTCATTGACTATTTGACTACCTCTATGTGCATCGAATCAGAGGCAAGGTGCTGTTTTTGCCTTTATCTTTTAGATACATTTCACAACTCCCCCAATCCCTTTACTCCGTTTCCTTCAAAATCTTATCCTTCCACAGCCCCGCAAAATAAAAATGCAACAGCCAGCATATTTTATAGCAGAATTATATATTTTTTCACTATAGTTATTCAACAAGGAAATTATAGGAGAAACAGCCTGAAAAATAAAGAGAAATTTGGGGGCAAAACAATTTTAAAATTTTTTCTGTCTTAGCTTTTTTATTGCCTCTGCTCCCAGTTTTTTCAAAAACCTCTCCCTCTTTTTTTTATCCTTAATCTCAGTCATGGCTTTTGCGCGTATTTTTTTGAGGGAGGCAAGGCGCTTTCCAAATTCAGCGCCATAAAGTTTTTCCAGTTCCTTCCTGATGGCCTTTGCTATTGAAGGGCTGACTCCTGATGTTGAGATAGCTATAGTCAAAGGGCCCCGTTTAACTACGGACGGCACGATAAAATTGCACATTGAAGGCACGTCAACCACATTTACAAGACAAGGGGCATCTTCTGAAACTCTGCTGTTTATCTTATTTGAATCAGTGGCGGCAATAACAAGAAATGCATTCCGAAGGTCGCCTTTTTTATATTCCCGTGAGATATGCCTTAAATTCCCGCCTGAACCTCTTGCCCTGTTTAACCTGTTTGTGCTTTCTTCCCTGAGCCTTTTTGTGGCCTCAGGGCTTATTAGAGTTATATCAGCGCCTGATTCAAGCAATGAGAGGGTTTTTCTTTCAGCGACCCTGCCACCGCCAACTACGATACATTTTTTTCCTTTCAGGTTTAAGAAAACAGGATAGTAGGAAGGTAAGGTCATTACTTCTTCTTAACGGGAGCCGGTGACAATTCTTTCTTTGCTTCAGGGGCAAGATTGTTATTCGGATATTTTTCTATCAGGAGCCTGAAATATTCTGCTGCCTTATCTTTCTCCCCGTGTTTTTTATATGCCATCGCAAGGCTGTACAGCACATCAGGCTCTTTTTTAAATCCCGGGAATTTTTCCAGCAGCACCCGGAACCTTTTAATGGCTGCATCATAAGAACCCTTGTTGTAATAGAACGTCCCTACAACAAATTCATAATCAGCCAGGATATCTTTGCATTTCTCTATCCTGACTTCCAGTACATCCCTGTAAGGATTTCTTGGGAACATCTGTTTGAGCTTTTCAAATTCCTCGAGGGCCTTTGATGCTGCTCCATATCCCCTTTCCGAGCTTTCTATCTGATTAAAGTATATCATCGCTACCTGATACTGGGCGTAAGACGCATATTTGTGCTCGGGATAGATCTCCAGGAATCTTTTGTATTCGTCAACAGCGCGGTCGGGTTCTTCTTCCTGAATGTATGTATCTGCAATCCTCAGTTGGGCCAGGGGGGCATATTTCTTTGTCAGGTCCCTGCTCTTGATCTCAAGGAATGAGGTCCTTGCCTCTTCATATTCTTTTCTCCCCATGTGTTCGTTCGCCGTTGCAAATACCTTCTCGGCATCAAATGCCTCCTCAGGCTTTGTGGCCTTCTTCGAACATGAAAAGACAAGCAACAGGGACAAAAGCAGGAATACTATTTTATTTTTTTGCATATTGTTATTTAAACTTTAAAGGGTATCTTTAGTCAACCCTGTTTTTTCTTTTGGGCCTGCATCTTTTTCTTCTCTATGTTTATCAGTAAAAGCGATAGCGCTGCCGGCGTAATGCCGGGGATTCTGCCTGCCTGTCCCATGTTTGCCGGCATAACCTTCTGCAGTTTTTCAAGGATTTCTGTTGACAGGCCGTTAACAGATTTATAATCAAACCCCTCAGGTATTCCTTTCTTCTCGATTTTTTTTAGTTTTTCCGCCAGTTCCATCTGCCTGATGATGTAGCCGTTATATTTTGTCTGTATCTCAACCTGTTCCTCTATGCCGGGCGCTAAAGATTTTTCCGAAGGAGAAAACTTTTTTATGAAAGCATATTTGACCTCAGGCCTCTTCAGGAGATTTTCAAGGCTTGTGTCTTCCGATACAGGAGAGGCATTGAGCGCTGCAAGCTCCCCGTTAATCTGTGGGGGCTTGAGCCTTGTCTTTTTAAGCCTTTTTATTTCTTCATCTATGAGCCTTCTTTTTTCTTCGAATTTTTTGAATGTCTCATTGTTTATTAACCCCATATTGAAGCCCTTTTCCATCAATCTCAAGTCAGCATTGTCATGCCTAAGGAGCAGCCTGTATTCTGCTCTTGAGGTGAACATCCTGTACGGCTCTGATGTGCCTTTTGTGACAAGGTCGTCAATCAAAACCCCGATGTAGGCCTCGGGCCTTTGGAGGATTAAAGGCTTTTTGCCTTTGAGTCTTAAGCCTGCATTTATCCCTGCCATCAGGCCCTGCGCAGCAGCCTCTTCGTATCCTGATGTGCCGTTAATCTGGCCTGCAAGAAAAAGCCCGCTGATTAATTTTGTCTCGAGGCTGTGTTTAATCTGGGTTGGATACACAAAATCATATTCGATGGCGTAACCCGGCCTCATTATCTCTGTTTTTTTAAGCCCGGGGATGGTCCTTACGAGCCTCACCTGTACATCATACGGAAGGCTTGTTGATATGCCGTTTGCATAATATTCTTTTGTTTCTAACCCCTCGGGTTCTAAAAATACCTGGTGCCTTGGTTTTTCAGAGAATCTTACAACCTTATCTTCGATAGAAGGGCAGTATCTTGGCCCGATTCCCTGAATCTTTCCGCTGTACAAAGGTGAGCGGTCAAGATTTTCGCGGATTATCCTGTGGGTCTCAGAGTTTGTATATGTTATGAAGCACGGGAGTTGAGGACTTGTGATTTTCTCTGTGCTGTGTGAGAACGGCACAGGCGGGTCGTCTCCGTATTGCGGCTCTGTTTTTGAAAAGTCAATTGTCTTTGCATCAAGCCTTGGGGGGGTGCCTGTCTTGAGTCGTCCCATCTCCAGCCTGAGCTCTTTCAGAGATGCAGAAAGCCCGACAGACGGGAACTCTCCGGCCCTCCCGGCCTGAAAATTATCAAGCCCTATATGAATCAGCCCCTTCAGGAATGTGCCTGTAGTTACTATGACTGCAGAAGCGCCATAGAAAATACCAAGGGACGTGAGTACCCCGTTTACTTTTCCATCTTCAGCAATAATCTTTTCCACGGATGCCTGTTTGATATCAAGGTTTTGCTGTGACTCAAGGACTTTTCGCATTTCAAGTTTATACAAGACCCTGTCAGCCTGCGCCCGCAAAGACCACACAGCAGGCCCCTTTGATTTATTCAATACCCTGAATTGGATGCCTGCCTTATCTGTTATCTTTGCCATCTCTCCGCCAAGGGCGTCTATCTCGCGCACAATATGCCCTTTAGCAAGCCCTCCGATGGCCGGGTTGCATGACATCTGTGCGATTGTATCGAGGTTCATTGTGAAAAGGCATGTGGGAAAACCCATACGCGATGCAGCAAGCGCTGCCTCGCAGCCTGCGTGCCCGGCGCCGATAACAATTACGTCATAATCACGGTCTTTAATCATAGAGTATGAATCTCCTGCCGAACATCCTTTTCGCTTTTTGCAGAGAATTTTTGACAAATCTATGGCTCGTTGAAGGCAATTTCAAAACTCGCCCTCCGGGCTCAAACAGTTGAAATTGCTTATCTTCCACTTCGCCGAGTTTTGTTACCAGAAATTCTCTGATATCGCTCAAAGGGTTCGGTAATAGATTCATATATTATACCTTATTGGACTTGTCAGATTTGCTGAATTGTTAGACAGGCCATAGCACCTTAGCTCATTCTTGCTTGCTGCGACATCCTATTTGTCATTCCGCATTTGATGCGGAATCCATGGATTTGTTCAAGGGTTTGCTCCTGGATTCCCGCTTTCGCGGGAATGACACAAAAGGAGCAGGAATGAGCTTTAGAACGTCAACGAAAAATCTCTAATATCGCTCAAGCCAACCATTCCCGTTATTTAAAAGCATAGTTCGTGAGGCTGCACCCGATTTCCCCTCTCTGCTATAATATCCACGAGTGGAGGTGAGTTATTTCTTCGATAATAATTGACGGTTACAACCTGATTGGAATATATCACAAAGACCTTGAGAAAGAGAGGCAGCGGATTATAGATGCCCTTGCAGAGTATCGGAAAAACAAGGGGCATGAAATCACTGTAGTCTTTGACGGTTGGAAAAACGGCAGCGGAGAAGAAAATCAATCAGTAGTAAACGGAGTAAACGTAATTTATTCAAGGCTCGGTGAAAAGGCGGATTCTGTTATCAAGAGGATGATATCTTCTGATAAACGGCAATGGATTGTTGTCACGTCAGACAGGGATATAGCTGACCATGCGTGGAGATGCGGCTCTGTTGCCGTATCTTCAGAAGAATTCCAGAATATTTTTGAGAGGCCAGAAAGGATTAATTCAGGTGATTTTGAGTTTTTAGAGGAAGAGGATTATGAGTCAGAAAAAAAGGGAAGCCCGAGAAAGCTTTCTAAAAAAGAAAAGGCAAAAAGAAGGGCGATAAGTAAGCTTTAAACTATGACTGCTCAAAAGGGGACAATCTTTTCGCTCATTCTCGCCCTGACAAGTCAGGGCTCCGAGGTATTTTGCCTCTTTATCACTTACATGTTTTACTGTTGGAATATCGGCAAAATAAAACCGCTCAAAGACAATCCCCTTCTGAGCTTATGAGGAAATATAAATGAATTTTAAATTCAGACCGGCAGACATTATAACAATAATCTTTATCAGCCTTTTGATTGTCATCATAATAGTTTTTAATTCAGCGATACCTAATAGATTTCTCTTAATCCCGATTTATTCTGCCCTTCTCATCGTCCAATTCATCCTTGTTAAGGTTAAAGATAAGACCAGGCTCTTGCGGATCATGTATGACCTGATATTCCCGGTAATAAGTGTGCTTGTGCTTTTTGACAGCCTTGGCTGGGTTATACATTATATAAATCCTGTTGATATAGACCCTGTGCTCATAAAACTTGATTATGCGCTCTTTGGAAATCATCCGACTGTTATGCTTGAGGCAGTGATGAACCCTGTTTTAACCGACATTCTCCAGCTTGCATATTCTTCTTATTATTTTCTTCCCGTGACCTTGGGCATTGCACTTCTGAAAAATGGCCAGCGGGAAGAGTTTAACAGGTCCTTGTTTTTGATTTTATTCTGTTTTTATCTCTCTTATATCGGCTATATAATCTGGCCTGCGCTTGGCCCAAGATTTACCCTCGACCATTTGCAAATGCAAAAATTGCAGGGATTTTTTATTGCAGAACCGATTCAGCAGCTCCTTAACAGGCTCGAAGGCATAAAGCGTGATGCGTTCCCAAGCGGGCACACAGGCATTGCCCTTACAGTGCTTTATTTAGCATATAAATTTAAAAAAAGGCTTTTTCTGATCTTCTTTCCAATTATTTCTGCTCTCATATTTTCTGCAGTCTACTGCAGGTATCATTATGTTGTTGATATAATTGCCGGCTTTGGCCTTACAGGTGTGACAATTTTTTTTGGGGAGAGATATTATTCATGGTGGGAAAAGAGAAACACTAATGCCTTAAACAAATCCTTATAAACTCATAAAAATTAAATATCGCCTTTCCCTTGACCCTTTTATGGCTTCGGAGTTAAAATATACCGTTTCAATAAGTAAACATGGCATTGCTAAATGAAACAATATTGAGCTGGCAAGGAGGAAAATAGATTGTTCAATTCAAAAAAACTTCTCAAGTCTTTAATAATTATTTTTTCGGTAGTTTTTTTATTCTGTGCTGTATCAGCGTTTGCATCAGAAGGTCAGGAGGCTGCAAAGGAAATTGTCTCAGAGGCTATTCCTGCGGCAGCTGCTTCGGCATCAGCCACTCCATGGTGGGTCTGGCCATTGGTTTTATTCGTAGTTACATTTATTCTTGGTATCCTGGCTGTTTTGGGCGGCGTAGGCGGCGGAGTTTTATTTGTGCCGATTGTCGGCGGATTCTTTCCTTTTAATATTGATTTCGTGAGAGGCGCAGGGCTTCTTGTTGCTCTCGCAGGCGCGCTTGCAGCCGGGCCCGGGCTTTTAAAAAGAAACCTGGCAAGCCTTCGGTTGGCGATTCCCGTGGCGCTTATTGCATCGGCAGCCGCAATCGTGGGCGCGATGATAGGGCTTGCCCTCAAGCCAAACGTAGTCAACATCCTCCTCGGCGCAACAATCCTGTTCATTGTTCTGATAATGGCTATAGCAAAAAAATCAGATTTCCCAAAGGTTCCTCATCCTGACAAACTTTCACAGGCATTGGAAATAACAGGAATATATCGTGAGGAATCCCTCGGCAAGGATGTTGAATGGAATGTACACAGGACTCCTCAGGGGCTGGCGCTGTTTATAATAATAGGTGTCATGGCAGGAATGTTTGGGCTTGGCGCCGGATGGGCGAATGTGCCTGTTTTAAATCTTTTGATGGGCGCGCCCCTGAAGATATCTGTTGCAACAAGTAAATTCCTGCTTTCAATAACAGATACATCCGCTGCATGGGTTTATCTAAACCAGGGCGCAGTATTGCCTATGATAGTTGTCCCGTCAATTGTCGGAATAATGCTTGGCTCTATGGTAGGCGTTAAGATACTTGCAAAGGCAAAACCTAAGGCCATCAAATGGATGGTTATCGGACTGCTGCTCTTTGCAGGGACCAGGGCGCTTCTTAAAGGCCTTGAGATTTGGAAATAATATAGCTGTTAGCTGACAGGTGATGGCTGAAGGCTAAATACAGGAGGAATAAATGACAGAAGACAGAAAAAAAGCATCAGAAGAGCAGCTTGCATATGCAGGCGTTTTAAATATCGGGATGTGGGTAGGGCTTGCCCTGCTTGTGGTTACTTTTGTCTTATACATATCAGGGGTAGTGCCAAGTTATGTGCCGATAGAAAAACTTTCGGAAATTCCCCAGGGTTCAAGTGTGCCGTACTGGGGCATGAGAGCCCATGAGTTCAATCAGGTCTTTAACGTACCGATGGGCTGGGGTTGGCTAAACCTGGTTGGCAAAGGGGATTATCTGAATTTTGTAGGCATAGCGATACTCGGAGGTCTGAGCATTTTATGCTATCTTGTAATACTTCCCATTTTGATAAGGAAGAAGGATACGGCTTACGTAGCCATCGCAATCCTTGAAGTGCTTGTACTGGCGCTGGCAGCAAGCGGTATACTTAAAGCAGGAGGTCATTAATGGCAAAGCATGTATGCCCGACACCCGGATTTGAAAAACTCCTTGTAGCTACAGACGGTTCTGAGTTCAGCAAGACAGCCATTAATGAGGCAATTGATATAGCAAAGTCGTGTTCAAGTAAATTATTTGTACTTTCAGTTGTTGAGATGAATCCTGAGTATGAGGCCATAGCCCCAAAACTTATAGAAAAGGCTGAAAAGGAAATGAGACAACACCTCGAATCAGTAAAGGCAAAGGCATTAAAGGAAGGTGTACAGTGTGAGGCCATCATGCATCAGGGAGAAGACCCTTATCAATATATAATTTCTGAAGCACAAAAAAGGAAAGTGAATATAATAATTATGGGAAGCCATGGCCGCACAGGGCTTAAGAGGCTTATGATGGGAAGCACTGCTTCAAGGGTAATAGGGCATGCTCCATGCCAGGTGCTTGTAGTCCCGATAAAGGCGAAAAAATAATTTAACCCATCCTTTCTCCAGAGGAGGCTCAATATGGCACAGATATGTCCTGCATCAAGGCCTGAAAAACTTCTCCTTCCTACAGACGGTTCTGAGTTCAGCGAAGGTGCTATAAGAGAAGCGATAGGCCTTGCAAAGTCATGCTCAAGCAAACTGATAGTCGTCTCTGTAATTGAAACAAACCCTGAGTATGAGACGCTTGCGCCCCAGCTTGTTGAAAAGGCAGAAAAAGAGGCCAGGCAGCACCTTGAATCAGTAAAGGCACAGGCAGAAAAAGAGGGTGTCCGGTGCGAGATAATAGCCCGCCAGGGAGATGAGCCATATAAATATATTGTCGAAGAGGCAGGAAAAAATAAGGTCAGCATGATAATCATGGGAAGGCGCGGCAGGACAGGACTGAAGAGGCTCATGATGGGAAGCGTTACCGCAAGGGTCATAGGCCATGCTCCATGCAATGTAGTTGTTGTGCCGAGGGCAGCAAGGCTTGACTTCAGCAGTGTCCTTGTTGCAACTGACGGCTCTAAATTCAGTGACGCAGCCAGCGCTGAGGCGATTAATATCGCAAAACTCTGCGCCGCCGCACTTACTGTTATATCTGTTGTGCCTTCTGAAGATGCAGCTATTATTCATTCCGAGATGCATAAGGGAACTATTGTTGAGAAGGAGCTTCATGAAGGGGAAAAGAATGTCAAAAAGGTAAAAGACCTTGCTGAAAAAGAGGGCATAAAAACCACAGGGTTTGTTTATGCAGGGAAACCTTATGAGGCGATATTAGAGGCAGCGAAAGAGAAAAAGGCAGACCTCATTGTTGTCGGAAGCCACGGCAGGACAGGGCTTGACAGGCTCCTCATGGGAAGCGTAGCAGAGAGGGTGATAGTCCTTTCTTCATGCGCGGTGCTTATTGTGAAGGCGAAGTAGTTTATTGAACTATGTAGTAGACATTTGCTATTATCTGCTATAATCTAACCGAGGGCTCAAGACAGAAATGATAGAATCAACGATAATAGAATCGCTTTATTACATCCTCACAAAAATCAAAAAAGCAGACAAAATCAAGCTCGTAAAACTTGTCTATCTTGCCGACAAATACCATCTCATCCGCTATGGGAGAACGATAACAGATGATGATTACTATGCTATGAAGTATGGGCCTGTAGGCACGACTGTAAAAGACATCCTCAGTCTTGACTCCTTCAGCATGACTGAAAAAGGATTCAAATATGCTTCAAGGCTTTTGGAAAAAATTGACGGGAATACTTTTCAGGCAAATCCTGGTGCGCGGGTTAATTTTGAGATGCTTTCTGAAACAGACGAGGAGGCGCTCGATTTTGTTATTGAGCGTTTCGGTAAAATGTCGTCCTGGAAATTAAAGGACTATACCCATAAGTATCCGGAGTGGTATAAATATGAAAACCTGTTTAAGGATGGGCTAACAAGGCGGGAACGCATTGAAACATCTGAACTCCTGTCCACGCTGAAAGGCGATCCTATTTCAATGCCCTCAAAACATATTAAAGAATCAAAAAAAATACTCACGGGAACCTTTGGGTAGTTGATTGATATCCATCCGAATTATGTTGCAAAGACATTAACCGGCTTCTGTGTTGTATATTTTAAAAATCGAAGACACGCCCCTGATGTACCGCCTCATTATCATATAACAATCCCTGTCAATGATGATTCCAGCCTATTGTTAGGTTATATAACTGATGAAATAGAGAACAGACTCTGGTATTATCGCAAGGCTAACAAGGAAGACGCCATAACAAGTCTCGTCCGAGTAGATAAAAACATTCTCCCATTTTTGAAGCACGAAAGCATTATAGAATGCAATCAGGCACTGCTTGTAAGCAAACAGGAGTTTGATAAGATAGTTGACCCCAAGGTCAAGCTTGATATAAAGATGAGGGATATACCGAAGGAACTGAAAGAAAAGATTATTGAGGCAATAAAGAAAAGCCCGGTTGTAAAGCCATTCATTAAAAAACTCATCAAAGACTTGTAATCAGCACTTCTGGCTATGGAACTATTGCACTATTGAACTTCCGCACTTTCAGGCTTGCGGGCTTTTAAACTTCAAGGGTTGAGAGGATAGTGTGATTTTTTCTTGCTTAAATCTAGAACACTTAATGTTGTGTTGCTGTTAATTCACTTAATTAGAACCGTTCCCCGATTCCGCTGTTAAGACCAATATGATTTTTTCTTGTATGCGTAATCATGAGACCCCATATCCACAAACTTTATGGTTTCATCTTTACACTTATGACAATCATGACAAAGAACTACTTTATCATCCCTCTTTGATCTGCAGGCCCTGCAATAGAGGTAGATTATAAGAAAGTTCTTTTTTACCGGGCAACTGTAAAAGCCCCTGAAATTACCCTTCAGCGGTTCGCCGAAGGCAACAGGGTTTTCTATTATCATGTCCACCTTTTTTTGAATGTCCTTCTTTATGGAAGCGTACTTTTTCAGGGATTTCACAAAGACATCGCTGAATAATATTTCCATCAGAAAACCTCATCGTATTTATGCCATTTCATTTTGCCGCTTCTTATCTTTGAAATGGTATCCAAAAGGCTTTCCCTGAAGGCAGGATCAGCGAGGATTATTTCCATAGGCTCCTTCTCGGCAGTTCTTTTCAGGTTTAGAATGAACTGTGTGAAAATCTCTGAAATCGAAGTCCGCTGTCCTTCAGCATAATGTTTGATATACTCTATCAAATCTTTATCAAGGGTTATATTTACTTTTCCCTTATACATAATTGAACACCTCCTGTCATTAACCTTCTATACGCCTATTATACGCCTAAGCGGTTTTTATAACAAGTCCCCTCACAATCTCAATCTCTTCTCGCAGCGACAGCATAGACTCGCCGAGGCGAGCCGCACTTTCGAATTTCCGCACTTCCATGCTTGCGTGCTTTTAAACTTCAAGGGTTGAGTGGCTAGAGTGTAGGAAGAAAGATTTCTGCACTAAAAGCAAACCGTCCTCGATTCCGTTATTTCGTCCCCGATTCCGTTATTTGCGCGGTGCTTATTGTGAAGCTGTAGATTCCAGATGTTAATGCCGGGCATACTGCTACTCATGGTAAATACTAATTTACCTGTTCTGAAATCTTCAATTTTACCAGCCAGGACGACTACTCTGCAGGCATCATGGCCTGTCTGGCCATTGTCACTATGGGCCTTGATGCTGTTTTAACAAGTTTCTGCAGCTCCTTTGCAGTAATATTTCCGTTATTGGTTACGCTTGGACTCAACAGAACCATGTCTATAGATGTTTTCTTGCGAAGAAAATCTTTTACAGATGAAACTATATCTTTTGCCGCGGTCTGCACTCTCACATCAACGCCGGACTTCTGACATTTCCTGGCAAGGACGTTAATTTTCCCGTCTGAACTGTCAGTCCTTACATCGCTGCCCGAATATATTCTATTTGCAGTTTCATGTTCTCCGGCCTCTGCAAATGTAATAGATATCATCACATCCTCAAATCTTTTCATCAGGTTATCTTTGTAAACCAGCAGGATGGTTATCCCTTTGTTCATAATCTTTGCTAGGTCAATGGCATAAGAAAGGCCTTCCCCGCAATTTTCATCGTGATACGTCACAAACAAAATATTTTCCCTCATTTTTACCTCCAAATCTCCTGATTTTATAAGTCATAGAGGCCTTAAAAGGTCTCTATGACTTATATCTCAACCGGCCTAAGTGGCCAGCACAGATACAACAGGGCATCGAAGTTCATGCTCAAGCATGTTATGTGCAAACTGCCTGATTGTATCAATAAACTCTGCATGGTGGTCATGCTTTGTAGGGGCAGGCACTACGATAAGTCTTGTGGTTGTATTTTTAGCCATCTGTTTTATGACGTCTTCTACCCCTCCTCTTACAACCTGAGTATCAACAGTAACTCCGTTGTCCAAACAAAACTGGACAGCCCTTTCAAGAAATGTAACAACATCCTTTTCAATATTGTTAGAGACAGTTTCGTAGGAAGCTAATTCATGCATGGCCAGCGCTACTCTTTCGGGTTCATCAAATTCAGGGAAAACAGTGAGCAATAAGAGCTTTGCTCCTATTTCTCTGGCCCTCTCGCTGGCGTATTTGATTGTTTTCCTGTACGGCAGCCCCGGATGGACTAAAACAACTATTTTTTTATTCATTATGTCCTCCTTTTTAAGCCTACCAATTTTAAGTTTATGCAAATTTGCTCCATAGAAATTATTCACCTGCTGTAGCCTTGGCCTGAACTGTAATCCTTTTTTCCAACCTGACACCTTGTATCATTTTTGAGATAATCAGGATGCTGAGACCAACGGACGCTCCGAGCATGAGATAGCCTGAATAATTATTCCACATTGTCTCCATAGCCTTTGCCTGCTGGAACACATCAGACTGCTGGGCAAACCAGCCTTTCACTGCATCTTTATTCATCAATAACCAGTCCCTGAGCTGCACCTTGGCAGAGCCGAGTTTAACGCCTTCTCCCTGTGTCCATTGAATGAAATCAGGGTTTGCCTTTACCCATGCATTGAGGTCTGAGGAATAAACTCCCTTGTAAGTTCCCGCGATATGCTTAAATATAACCGAGACTCCTGCCAGCAGCATAGTCGAAGCAAAATACAGACGAATTTTCAGGCCTTTCACATATTGAGTGGCAAGTGTGCCAAACTGGGCTCCGACCGCAGCTCCGATGAGCATTACAGCTGCTGCAATAATCTCGACCCTTCCTTTCATCGCATAACTGAAAGCGCCATAAGCCCCGGTAATAACAATTTCGAAGAGATCTGTGCCGACTGCCACTCTTGTCGGGCAGCCGATAACATACATAAGAGCAGGCATTCTTATAAATCCGCCGCCGACCCCCAAAAAGCCTGCGAGAAATCCTGTAAAGGCTGAAACACCCAGGATGACCCATACGGACATATGAAACCCTGAGGTCTTAAGGTGTATCATCGGAGGTATTTTCAATTTCTGCATCTTTAACGCAAGTCCTGAAGTGCCTGCGTCTGATACAGGTTTTGACTTCTCTGTGGAGGTTCCTTTTGTAAGCTTGAAATACTCATAAAGCATATAACCACTCAGACCGAAAAGCAGAACCATATATGTATATCTTACCGTAACATCTACCCGTCCTACCTTTTCCAGCCACATGATAAAGTTGGCTCCGAACTCTATACCTACTGCAGTACCAAATATCATCAACAGGCCCAACCGCATGTCCACATTGCCGTATTTTCTGTGCTTTGCTGTTGCTACTATTGATTTTCCCGCGATATGCGCCATGTCTGTTCCTATAGCATATGCCATCGGGAATCCGAATACATTAAGCGCTGGCGTAACCATAAAGGCCCCGCCGACTCCAAAGAAACCGCCTATAACTCCAACGCAAAAACCGAGAAGGATGAGCTTCCATGCCATTATCTCAACGCCTGAGATCGGCAAATATATCATCCCTAAAAGTGGTATGTCCATCTTATTTTCCTCCTATACCGAATATTTTTCTGATGATCTTTCCTGATGCCCAACCGACTCCCATCATAAGCACCATCATTACAGCAAGCATAACGACAGTAAATAAGATGGGCATAATTTTTGAAACAATAGCTGCCATTTAGCCTCCCTTGATTTTTAGTGGTGAATCTCGATCCTTTCTCCTTTTACTCCCAGGAACTTAAATAAAATCTCTATGGTAGCCGCAATCAATACTCCCAGACCTGACATGGTTATAACTGTGACTGCCCCAAACCATAGATGGCTGTTTTTATTAAGTTCCACAAGCCACTGATTAACTTCTTCCATTGTCTCACCCCCTCTCTATATCCGTAGTCGTTCAAGCTCTAATGTCCTTGCATATAAATCTGTCCGGTAGAATGATTCAGAAAAACTTACCGGCGTATCACCCTGTGTGTAACAGATATGTCTTACCCTGAGTACATCTGGATTGGATGCCAGTTCCAGAAGGCCTGCATCTTTTTCACTGATACGGGATACATCCATAATCTCTTTTACTCTCTGTATCTTTAGTCCGCATTTGTTTTCAAGAAATTCGTAAGAGGAGATGTCTGCTATCTCTTTATTGTTAATTGAACCGGGCATAAGGTTATAAGAGATGTAAAATTTCTGGAGGAACAAGGGTGCGCCATCAACAATTGTGAGTCTTGAGAAAAAGAAACAGTGGTCTTCGTCAGAGAGGTTAAGACAATTGATTACATCCTTGTCTGGCTGGAGGGTTTTATTTTCTATTATCCGTGTAATACATGAGGGATTGTAGTAGATATCGCTCTTATCGAGATTCACCAGCATTGCGATACTGCTGTCGGGTTTTCTCCTTCTGACAAAGGTTCCTTTACCCTGGAACTTTTTCAGATAACCTGTTGAGACAAGCTCTTCAACCGCTAACCTGACAGTTGCCCTGCTTACATTGTATTGGCCGGATAATTGCTCCTCTGTTGGTATCTGTGTGCCGACTCTCCATTTACCTTTTTCTATATGCTCCTTCAGTATCTCAAGTATCTGGTAATAGAGTTTTTGTGGTTTTGCCCTGTCAACACCGCTCAGATACATTTGGGCTGCCCATTCCCAGTGAAGTTACATTCATACATACATCAGGACAATTCAATATCCGTGCCCCTACAAAAAAATATTATTAATCGAGGAGTTAGCCGATAAGAAGGGAAATCATGGTGCAGTATAATTACTGCACTTCTCCAGCAGCGGGAATAGGGATATGAAGCATAAAAGTATTTAAAATTAAGAAGTTAAGGAGCTAATTTATGAAGCGGGGAAGCTATACGCGATATGCTTGCATGCAAGAATTTATTGCACAAAGATTGTATTTGTTGTTTGTAAATTAAAAAGTTTATTGGCTATTCTGCTTAATTTTTCATGAGCAGGCTTTTGCTTGGCCCCCACAATCAGAAGGTCATAATAACCTGCCTCGGCAATAATCTCTTCAGACGGGTTGCCTTTTTTAATCATAGTTGCTGCATCTATCCCGATAGAATTCAGCGTGACAGTTGCATTGGATATTGCGCGCTCTGCTATCTCATTAAGGTCTTTTTCCGATTCCTTTATATGCCTTTCAATATTGGGGACCTCGGCAATCTGCCTGTACTCGCTTATCATGGCCTCAGCATCAGGGACTACTGATATAATGCTGAGTTCCGCTCCCAGTAATTTTGCAAAATTTCCGCCAAATGAAGCCACTCTTCCCGAAACCTCAGAATTGTCAACAGCAATGAGAATTTTCCTGATATCAATCTCGGAGCTTGTTACAAACACAGGGGCCCTTGACCCGGCGGCAATAATCCTTGTTGTGCTTTCTACAAATTCCTGCGTGCCTTTTCCCTTGCTGCTGTGCCCCATGGCTATCAGCTTTATGATGCCGTGCGCATCAGTGTATTTTAACAGTTCATTTGCAGGGATTCCGTATGAAATAATCCCTTCGATGGGTATCCCGAAACTTTTTCCGATTTCATAAGCCTTATTTATCACTTTATGCCCAAGGGTTTCGAGTTCGGCTGATATTTTTTCCGTAAGGGAAACCCAGCCTGTTTCTTCGGCCGTGTATTCCTGCCCTTTATTTACATGGAATGCTGTAATCTGCGAATATGTTTTCTGAGCAATATGGCAGGCTGTTCTTAAAGCATTAAATGCTGCATCGAAACCATCGAGGGCAACGAGTATCTTCATGCCTCACTCATCCTTTAATTTATCAAACTTTATCTCGAGTTCTTTTATCTTCTGCTGCAGGCTCTGCCTGTGAATGTCGAGCAGCCTTGCAGCCTTTGATATATTGCCATCGCATTCTTTGAGTGCAGCCACCACAAAGCTGCGTTCAAATTCACATCTTGCAGCTTTTAACGGTTTTAGGCGTATTTTGTATGATGCCCCTTTGTTGCCCCTGATAGATGACGGGAGTTCGTCCGGCGTTATTTTATCACCGTGCGAAAATGCTACCGCATATTCAATAGCATTTTCAAGCTCTCTCACATTACCCGGATAATCATGGTTTATTAATGCCTCGACAGCGGAGGAGCTGATTTCCTTAGCCCTGTTGTCCATGCGCTTTTTTGAGTATTTTTCAAGGAAATGGAGGATAAGCATTGGGATATCTTCACGCCTTTGCCTGAGAGGGGGTATATGGATTGAGATAACATTCAGCCTGTAGAAAAGGTCCTCCCTGAACCCTCCTTCTGATATAGCCTTTTTTAGATCGCGATTTGATGCGGCTATAGCCCTGATATTTGTATGGGTAGGGTAAGGGGTGCCTACTTTATTAAATTCACCCTCCTGTATAACCCTGAGGAGCTTTACCTGAAAGGCCGGAGTTGTCTCTCCTATCTCATCAAGGAATAATGTTCCCCCTGACGCAAGCTCAAGGAAGCCGGTCTTATCCCTTACAGCTCCGGTAAAAGCGCCCTTTACATAGCCGAAGAGCTCGGCCTCGATCAATTCTCTTGAAATTGCGCCGCAATTCACAGGCACGAAACGGCCGTTTTTCCGCTGTGAGTTATAATGGATGGCCCTGGCAACAAGTTCTTTCCCTGTTCCTGAATCCCCTGTTATCAGGACATTGCTGTCGCTTCCCGCGGTCTGTCTTATTATCTTGAAGACCTCCTGCATCTTTGGGCTTTTGCCTATCAGATTTTCAAAACCAAAACATTGGGTAAGTTCCTGTCTCAGATGGTATATCTCTTCTGTAAGTGCAATCTTTTCCAATGCCCTTTTTACAATAATCCGCACGCTGTCCGGAGAAAGGGGTTTTGTCAGATAGTCATAAGCGCCTTTTTTTATCGCGGTTACAGCAGTTTCAATTGTTGCAAACCCGGTAATAACGACAACCTGCGTGGAGGATTTTCTGTTCTTTGCATGTGTCAGAATATCAAGGCCGCTCATATCAGGAAGCCTCAAATCAGTGAAGATAATATCGAAATCTTTTTCGGATATGAGAGCCATGGCAGCGTCTCCCCTGCTTGCAGTGGTGACCTCATACCCATCTTTTGAAAGGAGCATTTCGAGTGATTTGCATACACCTATTTCATCATCGATTACAAGTGTCTTTATCATTTTTATATTTGCTCAACAGGCAGTTTAATTTTAAAAACCGTCTCTTTATCTAATTTGCTTTCGACCTGAATACTGCCGTTATGCCTTTCTATTATCTTTTTTGTAATCGCAAGGCCAAGCCCGCTGCCCCCTATTTCCTTCCTGGTTGAGAAAAACGGCTCGAAGATGTAAGGAAGGTTTTTTTCATTGATGCCTGTTCCTGTATCCCTTATAAGAATAGTCATGGTATTGCCTTCTGTATACCCTTCAATATCAATGCGGCCATCGCAAGGTGTAAACTGGTAGGCGTTTATAAGGATATTGACCAATGCCTGATATATAAGCACCGGGTCAAGCATTGCCTTTTCAGGCAGAGAATTAAGGGAATAATCCAGATTTATATTGCAGTCTCTGTTTTGTTCCCTTACAATGCCGGCAGCCTCTCTTATAAGCTCTGCAGGGTTTATTTCTTTAAACTTCATGGGCTCTTTTTTTGCGAAATCCGCAAGTTCCCTTATGAGGGACTGACAGCGGCTGACCTCGTTTAACATAAGTTCAAGCGCCTCTTTCTTTGCATCGTCTGTCTTCATATCCTCATAAAACATGCGGAGGAATATGGTTAAGGATGATAATGGGTTGTTTATTTCATGCGCTATCTCAGATGCCAGCAACCGCATTGCCGTAAGCTTTTTTGCCTCAACAAGCTCATCCTGTTTTTCGACAAGCTCTTTATTGGCATCTTCGAGTTTCTTAAGTGTGTGTTCCAGCTCCGCCCTTGATGCGCCCAGTTTATCAATAGTTTGATTATATGTTTTTACAAAAGAGGTTATTTCTTCGGGCGCCCTGTAAGTATTTAAGTCAATGCCCTGGGTAAAATCACCATCCTTCAGCCTGCCAAAAGATTTTTCTACAGTATTTAGTGTCTTTACCACATTTGTGGATAGCAGACATCCAACGATGCAGGTTGAAACTATAAGAAATATAAAAGAACCGACAAGTAATTTTTTTGATGTAGAGATAGTTTTATCTATCGCGCCTCGTTTTTTACGTGAAAACTCTTTCGTGGCCTTTTCAATCGCCCTGCCTGAATGGCGTATTTTTTCGACAGAGTTTTCTTTCAGAAATTCGATCCCGACGAGGGAATCAAATGCCTTCATATAATTTCGGACCGGGACACTTAGTTCGGGTTGTGTCCTGACAAGCTCTTTTGCTATTTGATGAAGTTTGTCTACAGCTTTTTGCTCTCTGTAGATTATATAGTTCTTTTCATATCTCCTGAGATCAAGCGCTGTTGCTTTACTTGCTGCCTTGTTCTCTATAATCCTTCCTAACGGCCTTATGTCTTCTTCCAGTTTTTGTTCTGTCTTTACGCTTGAGATAAGAGAATCTACCGACTCTTTGTATGTTTTTATATCGGACAGTAAAGGCTTATACTCCAGCTTGTTTATTTCTTCCCGGATTTCATTTTCTGCAGCGTGAACCTTAAGCTCAAGCTCTTGCAGGTATTCATAAAATTTTTTAATGTTTTCTTCTTCCTTAAACAGTATGATATTTTTTTCATATCTTCTTAATTCAAGGAGGATAATGTTTATATCATCAGCTATTTCGATGAAATTTATCCTGTTAGAAATTGTGCTGAGGTTATAAACAGCGTATAGGATGATAGCCGATGCTATAAAGGTAGGTAAGAGCAGGCTCAGGAGTACTTGCTTCCAAAGCTTTAAACGCATGGCATAATATTAGAATAGGCAAGAGACAATTTGCAACAGTCAATATTAAAATGTTGCACTATGCAGCGGTTGGGCGCTGAGGCTTTAGTTACTCCTCTTCCAACCCCAGCTTCTTGAGTTTTCTCCACAGCGATACCCTGTCTATTCCGAGTATCTGCGAGGCAAGGGTTTTATTGCCGCCCACTTCTTTTAATACCCAGTTGATGTAAGCAGTTTCCTGCTCTTCAAGCGAAGGGATCTTCCCCTCTTTTTTCCTGAATGTCATTATGCTCAGTTCTTTCAGGTCTTCCGGAAGGTGTGCTATCTCTATTGTATTGCTGTTTGAAAGCGCAACGCCCCTTTCGATGATGTTTTCAAGCTCCCTTACATTGCCGGGAAAATCATAGTTCATTAAAATGGCTATTACATCCTGTGATATCTCTGAGGTCTCTTTTTTCATCATGGCTGCATATTTTTTCAAAAAATAATAACTTAACAACGGTATGTCGTCCCTTCTCTCTGACAGGGGGGGGATATGCAGGGAAACCACATTCAGCCTGAAATAAAGGTCCTGCCTGAAATTCCCGTTCTTTATCGCATCATGGATATCCCTGTTTGTCGCTGCTATAAACCTTACATCCACTGTTACAGGCTCTGTTGCGCCAACCCTTAATACCTCTTTTTCCTGAATGACTCTCAGGAGCTTTACCTGCATGGAAGAAGGCATCTCTGTTATCTCATCGAGAAAAAGCGTGCCTTTCGATGCCATCTCTATCAGCCCTTTTTTCCCTGCAGTTGCTCCTGTGAATGCGCCTTTTTCATGCCCGAAGAGTTCGTTGGAGAGGAGTTCTTCTGTAAATGCGCCGCAGTTGATTGCAAAGAAAGGCCCCTCTGCACGCAAACTGTGAAGGTGTATATACCTTGAAAAGAGCTCTTTCCCTGTGCCGCTCTCTCCCGAAAGAACGATATTGCAGTCTGTAGGAGCTACCTGCCTTGCTGTTTCAAGCAGTTTTTGCATTGAGGGGTCCTGTGTCATAATCTTCACCTTGCCCTCAAATTTTTCTATCTGCTCTCTAAGCTGGGCATTCTCTTTTTTGAGCCTTACCTTTTCTATTGCTTCTTTTACTACTTTTCTTACTTCATCGAGCTTGAATGGTTTTGATATATAATCATAGGCCCCTTTTTTAATAGCATTGATTGCCGATTGAATGCTTGCATATCCTGTTATCATTATTACCTCTGTGTCGGGATAAAGGTCTTTGCATTTTTTCAATATCTGCATGCCGTCAACCTTTTCCATTTTCAGGTCCGTAAGCACTACATCAAACCACTGCTCTTCAATAAGTTTCAGGGCATTCGGGCCCCTGTGGGTTCCCACAACGGTGTACCCCTCTTTCTGCATAACATGTTCCAGGTTTCTTAAAGCAATCTGTTCGTCATCAACAATCAGTATTTTTGCCTTCTGTTCCATTAAGTCTCCTTTAAAGGTAGTTTTATCGAGAAGGTCGTTCCTCTGTTTGGCGCGCTGCTTACCTCTATTACGCCACTGTGTTCTTCGATGATCTCACGTGCGACAAATAATCCGAGCCCTGAGCCTTTCTCCTCCCCTTTGGTTGTAAAAAAAGGCTCAAATATCGTTGCGATATGTTCAGGTTCTATCCCTGTGCCGGTATCCTGAATCTTTATTTCTACAGTTTTAGTTTCATTATTTTCTGTTGCAGAAATAAAGATTTGCCCTTCATCAGGTATAGCGTCAATACTATTTTTAATAATATTTAAAAGCGCCTGCTGTATCCTCTGCTTATCGGCAATTATCCAGACGTCTTCGGGGATGTCTGTTCCTATCTCGACATTAGTGGGGATATCTCCCTGCAAAAGCCTGACAGTATCATCTATTAAGTCCTTTAGAGGAAGCGGCTTTGCCTTGAATTCTTTCTTCCTTGCAAATTCAAGCAGGGAATGGACCATGGTTTTTGCCCTCTCGACCTGCCCCTCTATCTGTTCCAGCAGTTCTTTCTTGTACTTTATATCAGCCTCCTCTATCTCCTCGTGTAATATCTGGCAGGAGGTGGATATGTTGGACAATGGGTTATTGAGCTGGTGGGTAATTCCCGAGACCATTGTCCCGAGGGAAATAAGTTTCTCAGACTGAATAATAACCTTCATCTGCCTTAATTCCAGCTCCTTTATCATCTTGCTGAATGCATTGCTGAGGGACACTATTTCCCTGTCCGGCGATTCAATGGAGAGGGTGTCAAATCTTCCCTCGGCAATCCTTTGCATGCTGTTTTCCACCTGCTTTAAGGGGCGCACTACCATGCGGGACAGATACTGGCCTGTGATTAACCCTACGACTATCAGAAAAATGACCGAGGCAATAAGGACCCTCCTTGAAGATACTATCAGGGACTGAATATATTTCCGCTCTGCCACTGATATGGCCTCTGTGGCAGTGACAAGTTTCTTCCCTTTTACCCTTACCCTGCCTTCCATGTCGTAGGCCTCGATAGGGTTGAGGGTTTTATCCAGCCTGAAATATTTTTGCATCAGCAATTTATATTCCCTGATGTCAGTCTCCATGGCATATACGTCTGCCTTGATCGAGAGTCCTTTTATTGCTTCCTTGTTCTGCCTGATAATATCCTCTGCCTTCTCTGTAAAGCGCAAATTCTCTGCATAGTCTTCTTTGTCTCTATAAAGGAAATAGTTCTTTTCAAACCTCCTCATCTCAAGGGTTGTATCAAAAAGGTCGGAGATTATGAGGCTGAAGGCAATCTTTTTATCAATCCTCTTAAGGTCAAGATAATTTAAGATAGAGACAACAACTATAAGGGCAAGGCAGATGTAATATCCGGCCCTGACCTTGTTCTGAATGCTTGGCTGCAGTCTAAACATCGGACAATTGTAAAACTCTTTTATTGCAAAATGCAATGGTAAATTGCTTTGCTGCAACAACAGGCCGGCCTTTATATTTATAAAACAGGCACAGGGCAATCATAATCCTGTCAACATCTGTTAAAATAGCAAAAAATTGTAAACCCTGTCAGAAACAGGAAACTTCTAACAGGGCAAGGATTGAAAAATTGGAAGAAAAAAAATTTATCTTCCCGGGCATCAGGCGGTTATTTATCTACGTAATGGAGAAATATTGCCCCTTCAATATAAAGACTTTCCAGATATTAGTTGGCATAATTACCGCAATACTCTTGGGAACTGTTTTAGTCCTCGGCTGGACATCCTCTAAAAAGATAAGGGAGGTTGTGACTAAAGACTTTAACCAGCAGCAGTTAGTCCTCGCGCAGCACGCAGCCAGGCAGATAGAAAGTAATCTGAATATTCTTAAAAAAGAATTATCATTGCTCGGCCTCTCTCCGTCCATACAGTATTTTGAAAAAGTCTGGTTAGGCAAGAGGATGGAAATCACTTTCTCGCGCATCAAAGAGGAAGGGATATTAGAGATAAGATACATTGAATCCAAAGGTTCAAGGATGCATCTGGTGGATAGTCATGGATACCAGACTGCACAGATGTACCCTGAAGATTTGTCTTATCTTGAATGGGCGCGTCAAATAAAAAATAAAAACAATACGTTGATAAGTGAAGTTTCTCCTGTTATCCATGGGAACGACTACCAAAAGCTTATAATGAAGATGGTGGTGCCTGTCCGGCAGATTTCTGTTGATGAGACCAATCCGGTGGCAACCAATAAGTTTTCCGGGGTACTGCTGTTTATTGTTGATGCAACTGGTTTGATAGAGAACATAACAAAAGGAATAAAATCAGGGAAAACCGGTTATGCCTGGGTTATGGATGAAAAGGGAAGTTTTCTCTATCACCCTGAAATGGAATTTATAGGGAAAAATGCCTTTGAAGCGCGAAAGGCAAAAAAGCCTACCATATCGTTTGCGCGGATTAATGAGATACAAAAAGAGATGATGCTAACAGGGAAAGAAGGCATGAGCTGGTATATATCCGGATGGCATAGAGGGCAGGAAGGCGAGATGAAAAAATTAATTGCCTATACTCCTATTCACCTTACAGTATCAGAAAAGCCGCTATGGTCGGTTGCAGTTGTAGCTCCGGTAAGCGAAGTGGAAGATGCGATCCATTCAATCCAGATCCGCCAATTTTCACTTCAGGCGATAATCATCGTTGTCATTTTACTCGGGGGGGTAACGATTATCTTTTTGATACTTAACTGGTCAACTGCAATGGAACAGGAAGTCGAAAGGAAAACAGTAGAACTTAAAAAATCAGAGCAGAGATATAAGTCGCTCGTAGAAAATGCCGAGGACATCATCTTTGCGGTGGATCAGCATGGGAACTACCTTTCCATAAATAAATTCGGCGCCAGGTTTTTTAATAAGAAACCCGAGAATATCATTGGGAAAAATATGTCAGAAATACTTTCATGGCCCACTGCAGAAGAACTGGCAATAATGATTCAGGAGGTATTTAATACTAAGGAAAGCAGGCAGATTACACATCCTCTTAAAATCGGAGAGCATGTATACTGGCTTAATACCAATCTCAGAAGGCTTTGGGATGAAGAGGGCAATATTTATGCAGTATTGGGCATTTCAAGAGATATTACCGAGAGAAAAAAGATGGAGGAACAGATGTTTCACACAGAAAAACTTGCTTCTGTAGGCACTCTATCTGCAGGTGTGGCGCATGAAATAAACAATCCATTGGCAATAATACTCGGGTTTACAGATTTATTGCTTGAAAAAACACCCCAAAACTCTGAGTCATATGAAACATTGAAGACTATAGAGAAACAGGGGCTTAATGCCAAGAGAGTTGTGGAAAATCTGTTAAGTTTTACCAGATTTTCAGAGCATAAAGAAGAAAATATGGATATAAATAAGAACATAGAAGCTGTGCTGGCTGTTGTGGGGAATACCCTGTCTATTAACAAAATTAAAGTGCAAAAAAAATTATCAGATTTGCCGGTTCAGGTCAAAGGCAATGCCGGAGAATTACAACAGGTTTTCTTCAATATAATCAATAATGCCGTATCAGCCATGAAAGGCGGCGGGGATTTGACCATTTCTACAAGGTATGTGGATGAGGGCAGAAATGTTGAAATAAAAATCTCGGATACAGGCATCGGAATAAAAAAAGAGCATAGCACAAAAATATTTGATCCCTTGTTTACAACAAAGAAGGTCGGCGAAGGAACAGGCCTGGGTCTTTTTGTTTCTTATGGAATTATAACAAAACATGGTGGTACAATAACCTTCGAAACAAGGACTGCTGAGGAAGCAAAGGAGACCGGAACAAGTTTTATAATAACCTTGCCGGCAGTAAAGACAGTGAATAGTGAACAGTGAAATTAAAAGCATTTGGTATAAATTTTAAAGGCGTCATTCCCGCGAAAGCGGGAATCCAGAGAGCAAATAAATTGGATTCCGCATCAAGTGCGGAATGACAGATAAGATGGAGGGGAAATGGCTGAGAAGATATTGATCGTAGATGATGAGCCGGATATGTTAAAGCTCCTGAACATGATTATTAAAGAAAAGACACCTTATGGAACAATAACAACCAATAATCCTTTAGAAGCGCTTGAGTTGTCAAAACAGGGAGGGTTTGACCTTGTCATAGCAGATTTAAAAATGCCGGGGCTTGACGGTATGGAACTCCTTGAAGCTATTAAGCGCATGGATAAAGACATCCCGGTAATAATCATAACTGCTTATGGCACAGTTGAATCTGCTGTTGAGAGCATGCAAAAAGGCGGTTTTGACTTTATCACAAAACCGTTCAGGAAAGAGCAGATACTCTATACCATAGATAAGGCATTGAAAATGGTAAAGCTCAACAAAGAAAACAAGATGCTGAAGGAACAGTTAAAGGCTAAAGAGAAATAAAAGTACGCTTCGTCAAATCCTGTGTCCGGTAAACTGTTCATGCCTGTTTACATTTGAAACAGGAACCCCTGCCGCGCATTTAATTTTATCATTTAATTTCAATGAGTTGTAAGTTGGCATGTCTCTTGCGCTTATCTATATAAAATTCAAAAAGAACTTTAAAAAGGAGGGGACATGTCAGAAAAAATATTAATTATAGATAACGACCCTGATATGGTGACGCTTTTAAGCATGCTCATCAGGGAAAAGACCCCTTATGAAACAGAGGTTACGAATAACCCGCTGGAAGCAATCGAAATGGTCAAACAAGACGGTTTTTCAGTTGTTATTGCAGAGATGAAAATGCCTGTAATGGATGGGATTGAAATCCTTGAGGCTGTAAAGCATATCGCCGAAGACATCCCTGTTATTATTCTATCTGCATATGGTGATGTTGAGTCAGCCCTCGAGGCAATGCATAAGGGAGCTTTTGACTATTTAGCAAAGCCGTTCAGGAAGGAGCAGATACTGTTTGCGATAGAAAACGCTTTGGATTCCGTAAGGCTTAAAAAAGAAAACGGGAGGCTTAAAAAGCAGTTGCTGACAACTGTTCACTGACAACTGTTCACTGTCTTTATATGGTCTCTGATAAAATCCTCAATAAACATATCGGTAACGTCATCATTATACATGACCATATCGAGCTGTTTTGTGTAAGCTGTCAGCTTTCCCATTATCTCTAATTTCTCTTCAATGGTTGGCTGTTTATATTTGGTAATTATTGCATTTACTACATCTTCAGTAACATTGACCTTAAAATCCATCTTTTTTAAAATCTCTTTAATCAGCCTCACCCTTCTTAATTTTCTGTCCCTGACAGCGCCTCCCCCTTTAAAGAAGAATTTTATGTAGTTGTCATTCATGTTTTCTCCTGCATAAGCCTCTACCATCGAGAAATGATAGCCAAGCCTTATACTGAAGTTCATATAATTGCCTGACAGGATTGCAAAGCTCTTTTCTCCCATTGCGTAAAGTTGCCCTTCGGGTATTGATGCTGATTGCGCAACCATTCCCATAAAACCCTTAACATCAGCAGCTCTTGGTTCAGGCCATTTCATGCGCTTCATGCCTTTAAGAAATGCAGAAAATGGTATCGAATATATATCCTCCGGAGCAGCCTTTTTTACATTATCTTTGATGCCATTGCCGTCAATATCTATCATGTTTGCATCTATGGGGATCCCTGCTCTCAGAGCAATTGGTTGCGGCCATGCTTCCTCGCCTGACTCTGCAAAGGCAACAGCGGACATCAGGTCTTCAAATGAGGTAATATCATGCCCTTTGCTTGTCCTGAAAATCATGGCCATTGCCATTTCATGAGCAAACCTGGTTATATCATGAAAAGTTTTACAGAGCCCGGGCTTAAAATTCTCAGCATCGGGATCTATTAAATTTAAAGGGACAACCCATTTTAATGTCTTTTCCAGCGTCATAAACAGGCGGGTATTTTTAAAGGGCTCTCTTTTCTTTGAAGAATACTCAAGGAGTTCCCTGACTTTGCCCTCGTAGACATTGCAGTTTATTGCATCCACTGTTATCTCCTGCCCGTCACGGATGACGGATGTTGCTGTTTCCGCATCAAGAATTGCGGGAATCTGATATTCCCTTGCCAGCGATGCCATGTGGCCTGTTACTCCGCCGACGTCTGTAATAATAGCAGAGGCCTTATTCATGGCAGTTACGAATTTGGTTGATGTATGTTTTGCAACCAGCACAGCGCCGTCAGGGAAATCTTTTAATCCTTCATCATCTTTAAGCACAAAGGCCCTGCCAAAGCCAATTCCCTTGCATGCAATCACCCCTTTATCTAAAAGGACATTATAACCCTGCATTCTTCGGGGAAGCTTAAATGCTGCGGGCTGGATATCACACGTTCTCAACGGACGGGTTTGCAGGATATATATCTGATTATCCCTGTCAACCGCCCATTCAATATCCTGGGGCCTGCCATAGTGGTCTTCCAAAGCAACGGCATGATCGGATAAAATATTTATCAGTTCAACGGGCAGGCATGATTTGCTCTTCATGCTGCCGGGGATATCTGTCTGTTTGATATTTCCTTCAGAAGAACATATTACCATCGTATTTTGTTCGGCCACTCTTCTCTCTATGATGGCCCTGGGTTCTCGTGAGACAATATAGGAATCAGGGGTTATTGACCCGTCAACAACAGACATCCCAAGGCCCCACACAGCATTGATTATGAGTATATCTTTTCCGGGGTCATTCGGGTCCCTTGTATACATAACCCCGCCTGCCAGGGCATCTACCATTCTTAAAATACCAACAGCCATTACCATCTCATCTTCTGAAAATCCTTTTGTCCTGTAGTAAAATATTGCCCGTGGTGTAAATAAACTCGCAATAACTTCTTTGTATTTCTGCGTGATTAAATCTGCCGGCACATTGAGAAAGGTGGAATATTGCCCTGCAAAGCTGAATTCACCGTCTTCGTGAATAGCGCTGCTCCTCACAGACACCATTAATCCTGAAGACCGAGGGCTGAGGGCTGAGGGCTGAGAGCTCAAACTTACAACTGCATTTTTTATGGCATTTTCCAGGTCCTGCGGCATTTCAGCCTTTATTATCATATCCTGTATGGCTCTGCTCACCTCATTAAGCTCTTCGATGTTATTTATATCCAGCGGCAATAGTTTTTTATTTATTTTCTCAATCAGCCTGTTATGCTCCATAAATCTTTTGAATGAATATGTGGTAATAGCAAAGCCGTCAGGGGTTGGAAGATTGAGCCGGTTTTTAATTTCCCCTAAATGTGCGATTTTGCCGCCTGCTATGTTTGACATCTTGCCTGTAAGATTCAATAATGGTATGGTAAGGCCGCTGGCCGGGACAACTGGCCTGCGGTTTAAGCTCTCTTTTATCTCTTTATATATATCATCATAGGTTTTGTAAAGTTCTTTGTATCTGCCGTGAGCAAGGGTGTTCAGATCTTCAATAATACTCAGGACGCCATCAGCAATTAATTTAGTGTTTGTCTCAAGATAATGCCGGTCAAACAGATATTCCCCTGAAAGTTTTTCTTCCATGTCTGCCATAAGTTCAAGGACATTGTTGTTTTTTGTGAGCAGGTTTTGAAATGTGTCATATTTTTTTTTAATGGCTTCTCTGAATTTGCTGCGCTTAGAGTCTTTTTTAGAGGATTTTTTGAATATTTTTAAAAGGTTACGCATGCCTGATTATAAACTAAAAAAAAACTCTTGACAAGTAGATATAATATCATTATAATAATTTCCAAATAAGGTTATAATGATATAAGGATATGCAAATGGATGAAATAATTAACAGAGAAAACCCTCAAAAGTTATATGTACAGCTTGAGGAAATAATCAAAAAGAAAATTGAGGATAAAGAATGGGCCGTTGGTTCCAAAATACCTACAGAAGAAGAACTCTGCAAGATTTATGGTGTGAGCAAGGCGCCGGTGAGGGCGGCCATTCTGGAGCTCGTGCGGCAGGGTTATTTAATGAGACAGCAGGGCAAGGGCACCTTTGTATGCAAGCGCATCATATCCGAGGGATTGACGATGCATACAAGTTTCAGGGAACTTATGCTTGAAGCAGGCGTGAGTTCTTCAACAAAGGTTCTCGCGCAGACAGTGATGATGCCTGTAGATGATATTGATGTTAAGCTTAATGTCCCTGAAGATACGCACCTCATTTACGTAAAAAGATTAAGGCTGGTTGAAGATGAACCGGTGCTGCTTCAGGAAGCTTACATCCCGCATAATATTTGCCCCCAATTATTAAGAGAAGATATTGAAAATAATTCCCTTTTCGAGCTTATTGAGAAAAAATATGGAATCAAGATAACAAAAATCAAAGATTATATTGAAGTTACAACACCCGCTGCTGATGAAGTAAAGCTTCTGGGCCTTTCAGGCTGCTCAGGAGCGCTTCTTCTTGAACAGCATTTTTATTCAGGAGACACCCAGATAATGTATATGCGTTCCGTTAAAAGGCCGGATAGATTCAGATTTTTAATAGAGCTTGAAAGAAGAGCAGCATAATTTAGAAAGGAGGGTTTATGTCAAAAGGTAAAGTTGCAAAGGATGTAATGATTGATGTCTTTGAGTTCCCGCATATCCCTTACTGGTTCTCAATACGCCAGGCCATAGGGATTGCGAAAAAGTCTTTGTTAAGCAGTGAGAAGTGCCATCACCCGATGGCAGTGCTGGTTTTTGACGAGAAGTATAACCTTCTCGGCACCTTAAGCCTGAAGGATATCCTGAGGGGCCTTGAGCCAAAGTTTTTAAAGCCGACTACCAAGGCACAGGTTCCGGCAGAAGATGAGTCTGGGCTTTCATTGCTGTGGGACACTCTCTTTGACAAAGGAGCAAAAGAGGCAGCAGAAAAACCTGTCAGCGAGGTGATGGTCCCGGCAAAGTTTTTTGTTCAGCCGGATGAGCCTATTACAAAGGCCGCATATCTGATGGTCCACAATGATCTGGCTTTGCTGCCTGTTTTGGAAAACAAGAAAAAATTTGTTGGGCTTGTAAGGATAAGGGAAGTATTCGATGAACTATCAAGCTCAATTTTGGAAGGATAGGAGGATATCACAATGGCAGATAAAGATATAAAAACTTCACAGGGCTTGCCTGAACCGCCCCCGGAAATATTAGTTGCAGCGCCATCAAAAATTCCATTTGACTGGAAACGTGTAATGTTTATTTTATTGGGATTAGGCATTTTCGTATGGATTTACTTTATGCCTGCTTGGAGTGATGCTGTTGATCCGAGCGGTAAAGCATTTCCTTTATCAAGAGAGGGAAAAGGTGCCATAGCGCTCTTTATACTGGCAGGGATCTGGTGGGTATTTGAGGTCCTGCCTATAGGCGTAACAGCTATTGCTATAGGTGTTTTCCAGGCACTGTTCAGTATCCGTTCTGCAAAGGATGCCTTTAAGGATTTTATGGATCCCTCTGTTATGTTCATTTTTGGTTCTGTTGTTGTGGGGCTTGCCTTCTCAACCACAGGCCTGACAAAAAGGCTTGCATATAAAATGCTGGCAGTGGTAGGGGAAAGAACAAGCATGATTCTGCTCGGAGCGCTTGTGGTTACAGCAGGGCTTGCGCATCTTATGGCGCACACAGCAGCAGCAGCAACTGTTTTTCCAATACTCTTAGCAATTTATGCCCTTTATGGCGAAGGTGACAAGCAGACAAACTTCGGGAAAGCGCTCTTTATCGGTATGGCCTATGCCGCAGGCGCCGGAAGCATTATCACATTCTTAGGCTCTGCCCGCGCAGCAGCAGGCGCAGGAATGTTTGCAGAATTCACAGGCAGGAACATTGGTTTCTTTGAACTTACAAAATATATGTTCATTATCGGCTGGGTCATGGTACTTCTAATCTGGGGATACCTGATGATATTCCTGAAACCGGAAAAGAAGGTCATCTCAGGGCTGAAGGAAAAGGTTAAAAAGCTTTCCAAAGAACTTGGCCCGATGACGAGAAACGAAAAGTTCGTCATCATTACTGTTTTGGCTGTTGTAGTTCTTATGTCAATGCAGTCTTTCGTGCCTGCCTTAAAGACGATGGACAGGGCAACCTTAATACTCATTTCAACACTCATGTTCTTTATTTTCAAGATATTGACCGTAAAAGAGCTTGAAGAGATTCCATGGAATATCATTCTCCTCTTCAGCGGCGCTATGAGTATAGGTTTCTGTCTCTGGAAAACAGGAGCTGCCCAGTGGATGGCAGTCAACTGGCTTATCATGTTCCAGAACGCACACTGGCTGGTCTTTGTTTTGAGCATAGCAACCTTTGTTTTAATCATGACAAACTTTATCATGAATGTTGCGGCAATCGCGATTTCGCTGCCTGTGTCCCTGGTTATTGCACAATATCTGGGTGTTGCGCCGGATGTAATCTTTTATGCATCATTGGTTACAGCCGGAATGCCGTTTGTCCTTCTTATCGGCGCTGCGCCGAATGCAATAGCTTATGAATCAAAACAATTTACATCAGGGGAGTTTTTCAAACACGGGCTTCTGTTAAGCGTTATCCTGATTGCATTTCTTGGATTGGCGATCAAGACATTCTGGCCGATGTTCGGGATGGCGACACTGATTCCTAAGTGATAGAGAATAGTAAAAGTTGCCATAAGTTCCGACTCCCCTCCTAAAATAGGCGGGGAGCATGACAAAAAGTAAGACTTTTTGACACAGACACTAGTATGGAGGTTTTGTGAAATTTGATGATGTCCTGAAAAAGTATTTTGACAGAGTATATACAGAAGTGGATTTTGTCAAAAAAACATATTCCTCTTTGAAAGATTTAGGCTTTAATGATGACAATACAATTGCCGCTACATGCATCTGCAGGGATGAGATATCACAAACTCTAAGGAGCATAATCAAGCATATGTGGGGAGAGGCATTTAACCTATCGAGCCTTGCCGGGATGTTCTTTGCAGGCAAGACAGGGTTGTCTGCTGCAATGCATCATGCGCCTGTTGAAGATGGAAAAGAAAGATATGTTTTTTACGCCCTGCCTCATATTGCAATCGCCTCTGACGGTAAGCCCGGCGTATGCAGGCGTGAAGGCAGGGAAGGCGCATCTACTGCCTGCGGCGCGCTTGTTGCATTTCAGAAAGAGATGGCAGGGGGCAGGTTAAATCTTGCGTTAGACAATGAGGATGTTGAGCAGAGCCTTCTTAAAACGAGGTTGCTCGGAGAAATCCCCTATGGCAAGGTGCCGGATCTCATTGAGCTGACAAAGATAACCCAGACAGCTATTCAGGCAGACCTCGAGCGCACACTTAATAAGGTTGTAAATAAGGACAGAAGCAACTATGCAGTAATTACAGGCATTCAGATACACGGCCCGGAAAACAATTATGTCTGGCCTGCAGAATGTTATGCGATTGTAAATGGGAAACAAATACAGCTGAAGGTTGAATAGTTGAAAATCATTTTTTGAAGGAATAAATGGAGGAATTATGAAAACAAAATATTTAATACATCAACGAGGAGGACTAAAACAATGATGACCATGGTCGCAGTTGTCTTTGTGCTCGCCTACGCTACTATCGCTCTCGAGCATCCTATTAAAATCAACAAGTCTGCTACAGCTCTAATCGCCGCAGGCTTGATGTGGACTTTGTACTCTTTCGCAAGCCCGCTCGGCGCGGAAGGCGTAAGCCACCAGCTTACTGAAAAGCTGGCCGAGACAGCAGCCATTGTATTTTTCCTTATCTGCGCCATGACTATCGTTGAGGTAACAGACTCGCACGGCGGTTTCGAGGTCATCACCTCGCGCATTAAGGCAACAAAGCTCACGAGCCTGCTCTGGATAATCGGCTTCATCGCCTTTTATCTCTCTGCGATCCTTGACAACATGACAACAACAATCGTGATGGTTGCCCTGATGAAGCGGTTGCTTAAGGAACATAAACAGCGCTTATTCTTTGCGGGTATTATCGTAATCGCAGCCAATGCAGGCGGCGCATGGACTCCAATCGGTGATGTGACAACAACAATGCTCTGGATTGGCGGACAGATCACAACAGGCGCTATCATGAAGGGACTCTGGATCGCATCAATGATAAATTTACTGATCCCTCTTATCATTGCCTCCTTTATGCTCAAAGGCAATGTTGTGCCACCGGATAAGGTTGAAAACGGCGGGGCCGCCAACACCACCCAGTTTGAAAAGACATTAATGTTCTTCATGGGGATAGGCGCCTTAATCTTCGTTCCGATATTCAAGGCTGTTACGCATCTGCCCCCGTATCTTGGTATTCTACTGGCGCTCGGAGTGCTTTGGCTTGCTGGTAATATCCTGCATCGCAAAAAGTCTGCGGAAGAGAAGGAACATCTTACTCTGACCAAGGCCCTCAGACGCATTGAGATGGCATCAGTGGTTTTCTTTATTGGTATCCTGCTTGCTGTGGCTACACTTTCTGCCAACGGCATGCTTCCATCCTTGGCACAATGGCTCGATGTCAAGATTGGCAACCAGTCTGTAATCGTTATTATCATCGGCCTTGTTTCTGCAGTAGTTGATAATATTCCTTTGGTAGCGGCTTCAATGGGCATGTACCCGCTGGCCCAGTTCCCTCCGGACTCGTTTCTTTGGGAATTCATGGCATACTGCGCTGGCACAGGCGGTTCGATACTTATCATCGGTTCAGCCGCAGGTGTAGCTGCGATGGGACTGGAGAAGATAGAGTTTTTCTGGTACGCCCGGCGTATTGGGCCGCTTGCCTTTGCCGGGTATTTTGCGGGTGTGGCAGCGTACATAATACAATATAATCTGTTGCACTGAGGTTTTTGTCTAGTTTAGGTATTATGTATTGAAAGTATAATTTTGTCAGATTATTAACGCTCAGCTTTGCTGAGCAAACCCGATTTTATCGGGTTTATCTTAGGTGGAGACTGTCAGAAAGGAATAAAGGAGGATTCAAATCATGATGACCATGGTCGCAGTTGTTTTCGTGCTCGCCTACGCTACTATCGCTCTCGAGCACCCGTTTAAAATTAACAAATCTGCCACGGCGCTGTTAGCCGCAGGCATAATGTGGACTCTGTACTCTTTCGCAAGCCCGCTCGGAGCAGAAGGCGTAACCCACCAACTCACAGAAAAGCTGGCCGAGACAGCGGCAATCGTATTCTTTCTTATCTGCGCCATGACCATTGTCGAGGTAACCGACTCGCACGGCGGTTTCGAGGTCATCACCTCTCGCATTAAGGCAACAAAGCTAACGAGCCTGCTCTGGATAATCGGTTTTATCGCCTTTTACCTGTCTTCCATTCTCGACAACATGACAACAACAATTGTTATGGTCGCTTTGATGAAGCGGTTGCTTAAGGAACATAAACAGAGGCTCTTCTTTGCGGGTATTATTGTAATCGCTGCCAATGCAGGAGGCGCATGGACCCCTATCGGTGATGTGACAACAACAATGCTCTGGATAGGAGGACAGATCACAACAGGAGCTATCATGAAGGGACTCTGGATTGCTTCCATGATTAATTTACTGGTCCCTCTTATCATCGCCTCTTTCTTCCTCAAGGGAAATGTCGTACCTCCGGACAAGGTCGAGAACGGCGGACCCACCAACACCTCTCAATTCGAAAAGACCCTGATGTTTTTTATGGGCATGGGTTCCTTAATATTCGTTCCGATATTCAAGGCAATTACGCATCTGCCTCCATATCTCGGTATTCTGCTGGCGCTCGGTGTGCTTTGGCTTGTTGGTAATATACTTCATCGCGAAAAGCCTGCGGAAGTGAAGGAACATCTCACTTTGACCAAGGCCCTCAAGCGCATTGATATGGCGTCAGTTGTTTTCTTTATCGGTATTTTGCTTGCCGTGGCTACACTTTCTGCCAATGGCATGCTCCCTGCGCTGGCGCAGTGGCTCGATGTTAAGATCGGCAACCAGTCTATAATCGTTATTATCATCGGACTTTGTTCTGCTGTCATAGATAATATTCCTCTGGTGGCAGCTTCGATGGGCATGTACCCGCTTAGCCAGTTTCCTGCGGACTCCTTTCTCTGGGAGTTCATGGCATACTGCGCTGGCACAGGAGGTTCGATACTTATCATTGGTTCAGCCGCAGGTGTGGCTGCTATGGGACTGGAGAAGATAGAGTTCTTCTGGTATGCCCGGCGCATTGGGCCGCTTGCCTTTGCAGGGTATTTCGCAGGTGTGGCTGCCTACATTATCCAATACAGGCTGTTGCACTGATATATGGCTGAGTATTATGTGTTGAGGATATAACCTGATTCATGAAACAACGCAAGGGTTTTTCTTACGGGGGCGTATTTGAGAAACTGATGTCGGCGATAACCTTTGCGGAAGAAGGAGAGCACGAAAAGGCAAAAGAGATGCTTAAAGGCAGAAAGACAGTGCTGCTGGTTATTTCAGACAGGTTTTTTGACAGGGACAGCTTAAAGTATGCGATAAATATAAGCGACAGAATCGAGGCGAACCTGGAAATCCTCTATGTCAGCGAGCCCGGAAGAGGAAAAGAAAATTTGAATGACTTCAGGGCCGAGGTCGGGAAGGTGGGTTTCCGGTTCAGCCTGGTTCTGAAAGAAGGCTGCATGAAAAAGGCGATTCTCGATTATACAAATAAAAGGAATGAAATAGTTTTTGTCGTAGCCGGGTCCGAGACAGAGCTTGAAATCGGATGCGAGGGCGAAAAGGCCTTGCCGGATTTATGGAAAGGCCTGAAGTGTCCTCTGGTAATTGTTTCAAAAGGCGAAGCGCCACCCTCATAGTTTAACGACGAACCCCATTGCCTCAAGACAAAAACAACAGAATAGACTTTCTTAAGTCAATTTAATATAATCTGAGAATATGTTTCTCTGGCTTGGCTTCATAGTCTGCACATCTTTAATCGTTTATTCAGGCACTAAGCTTTCCAAATACGGCGACATAATCGCCGAGAAGACGGGGCTCGGAAGGACGTGGATAGGCGTTGTGCTCATGGCATCCGTGACGTCTCTCCCTGAGCTTGTTACCGGGATTAGCTCTGTTACTTACGCGGATGTGCCTGACATCGCGGCAGGGGATGTGCTTGGAAGTTGTGTATTTAACATGCTCATACTTGCCTTTCTCGATGCTATTCACCATCCTATGCCGATTTCTGCAAAGGCACATCACGGGCATATCCTGTCTGCCGGTTTCGGAATACTTCTTCTCGGTATGATTGCCATAAGCCTGTTTTTAGGAAACCAAATCCCTCAGATAGGATGGATTGGGACATACAGTCTCTTCTTTATTTTTATCTATTTTATAGCAATGAAACTGGTCTACTCTTACGAGAAAAGACAGATCGCCGAATTTGTAAAGGAAATGGCTGTTGACTTGAAATATAAAGACATCTCTACAAAAACCGTTGTCTTAAATTATTGTATTAATGCATTTGCTGTCATTATAGCTGCCATATTTCTGCCCGGGATTGGTGAAGGCATAGCAGAAATAACAGGACTTGGACAGACCTTTGTAGGCAATATCTTTATAGCTATTTCAACGTCGCTGCCGGAGGTCGTGGTCTCTGTTGCCGCCGTAAGGATGGGAGCGATAGATCTGGCAATTGGCAATCTGTTCGGAAGTAATATCTTCAATACACTCATCCTTGCCCTCGACGATATCTTTTTCATTAAAGGCCCGCTGCTTTCCTTTGTCAATTCGGGTCATATAATCTCTGCGCTGTCCGCTATTGTAATGACTGCTGTTGCGATTATCGGTTTGACCTACCGTGCTGAAAAGAAAAAACTGTTTCTCGCGTGGGATTCGATAGGCATCCTGTTTGTGTATATAGTCAACCTGATGCTGCTCTATAGAATCAGGTAGCGATAAAGCTAACCTAAGAGAAGGTCTAAAGGCAAACCCTGAGTTTCAATTTCATCTAAATTTTCTTCCATTGCAAAATGCAATAAACGATATTTTACTGCAACACTTTTTTCAGCGCTATTCCCATAGTGAGCCAAGGGCAATTTCCAATACTGCGGTGCATAATGCAACGTAACTGAATTGTCTGCAACAGAAGTGCTTCTCTAAAAAATCAATCATTTCAATGGGTTATACGAATCCGCAGATTTGGCATGGATATTGAATTACCTATCGCAGCAAAACAGGCACTGCGGCTTGTAACTTTTTAAATATCAGGAGGTGCAGAAATGAAAAGCGTTGGAAAGAGAAGCAGGCTGGTGGGAGATTAACCCCATGAAGATGGACCGGTTTGAAGACATAATGGCGGCAATCACATTTGCCGAAGCAGGAGAGCATGAAAAGGCAAAGGAACTCCTGAAAGGCAGGAAGACAGTGCTGCTTGCAATTTCCGACATGATGTTTGACAGGAATGTCCTTAAATATGCGCTGAGCATAAGCAAGAGGATAGAGGCAGGCATAGATATCCTCTATCTGACAAAGGCTGATGCTAAAAACACAGACTTGAAAGAGTTCATGTCAGAAGTTGCAAAAGAAGGGATTGAATGCAGCGTTGTTAAGAAAGACGGGTGCATGAAAAAAGCAATTCTTGATTATACGGAAAAAAGGAGGGAGATATTATTTGTAATCGTAGGTTCAACGCCTGAGCTTGAGATTGAATGCAAGACGTCTGAAAAATCACTTTCGGATGCATGGAAGAGATTGAAATGCCCGTTAGTGGTTGTATCAAAAGGCGAAATGCCTTTGATGGCATAAATAAAAATGTCACCCTGAACTTGTTTCAGGGTCTAAAAGAGATGCTGAAACGAGTTCAGCATGACAATGGAAAAAGTAACAAAAATTAAAAGGAGGATGAATCAAATGGGATTTGGAAGACGTATGTATGAGTTTTTGAAGATGGCGTCCGTTGCTCACGCCAAATGGGACTATGAAGTCTCGATGAGTATCTTAAAGAACCGGAAAAAGATGCTGATACTTTTGGCTCTGCTTTTGCCGGTTCTTGCAGTAGGCCTGATTGAAGCAGGAGATATGATAGGCGGGAAAACCGCTTATGCCCCTGCGCATTATTCAAACCTGATATTTGTTGTTTCAATAGCAGTGGGCCTTGCTGCCGGCCTTATAACAGGCTGTATAGGTGCAGGAGGAGGCTTTATTATCACGCCTGCATTGATGGCAGCCGGTGTTAAGGGAATACTTGCAGTCGGGACAGATGTTTTTCACATTTTTGCCAAGGCAATTATGGGAACCACGGTACATAAAAAACTCGGCAATGTCTCGGTTAAGCTCGCTGCAGCCTTTCTTGTAGGCTCTGTCGGCGGCACATTCATAGGCGGCGCCATAAACAAAGGGCTATACAATAAAGACCCTTTGCTGAGCGAGGCATTTATCAGTACAGTTTACGCTGTATTGCTCGGGTTTCTTGGTTTCTATGCATTAGCTGACTTTTTGAAATCCAGGAAGGCCTCAAGCAGCGCGAGCAGCGGCGGCCATGATGCGCACGGCGGGCCAACAGGCACAACTGAGTTTGCGCTTAAATTACAAAAAGTAAATATTCCGCCTATGATAACTTTTGACGAAGATTTTGGCGGAAGAAAGATATCATGGCTTTTTGTGGCAATAGGCGGCCTGATTGTCGGAATGCTGGCTGCAATTATGGGTGTCGGCGGCGGTTTTGTTACCTTCCCCATGTTTGTTTACATCTTTGGTGTATCAACAGCAACAACAGTCGGAACAGATATTTTTCAGATTATCTTTACGGCAGGCTTTGCATCCATAGCCCAATATGCTATTTACGGATATGTGTTTTATACGCTTGCTATTGGAATGCTGCTTGGCTCGCTTATCGGCATTCAGGTAGGCGCGCTTACAACAAAGGTTGTTAAAGGCATTCACATCAGGGGATTTTACGCCATGTCTATTATTGCCGGCTTTATAAACAGGGTTACAACGCTGCCCAAGAAGATGACCGAGCTTGAGGTCATAAATATGCCCAAGTCTGTTACTACGGCAATAGAGAATGTCGGCAATATCATATTCTGGATTGTTGTAGCTGCTTTTGGTTTCTGGATTATCAGCAAGTTTATAGCAAATATCGGTACATTAAGGAGCGAGGAAGATTATGTAGCTCCTGTGCTTGTGAAAGAGGAGGCAAAATGATAATAAGACATAAAAAACCATTCAGTGTGGGAGTTGTTTTTGCAATATCGTTTTTGGGTATTCTGCTTCTGATATTTTCACCCCTGTTCGGGAATGGCCTGAACGGCCTTCAGTATGCAGACGACAGCTTTAATAAGCTTGCAAAGGGCTCCTCTTATTTTATCCCTAAGGTTGCCAAAGGCAATGAGAAGTTCGTGGGAAAGACGTTCAGCGTAAGCATCAATATGAGCAAAGAGGGTGATAAGGCAGGAGATGCTGAAAAGAGGGCGGAACTGGCTTCCAGGGTATACACAACTGCAGGAGCTGTAACAGAGATTAAAGGCGCTGAATTAAAGATCGAAGGAGACCTTGGGAAAGTCCTTGAAGCAGCCTTGCAGGATTCTGATGCCATGTTTAAGAATGAAGGAGAAAAGATCAAGGCCAAATACGCAACTGACGATGAGAAAAAGATGTTCAGGCAATGGCATAACACTCTGACTAAGATAGACAAGGCATTCAAAAAAGATAAGAAGTTTGAAGAGGCAGGCATTGTCTCTGAGGTAACTAAAAAGGCTGTGGAACCTGCCTATAACTTCTATCAGGTTGACGCGAATAAAGTGGCAGACCATGCCGGTATGATGTCAGGCCTCCTTATCTTTTACGTTGCTTATACAATGTGGTGGGGATTTGCCATATTTTATATGTTCGAAGGGATAGGCCTTACCATGAAAAAGGCAAAGGTCAGGAAAGAGGTATAGTGTAAATGTTCAGGCAGCAGGATATGGTATTTGAGCGGTTTTATTTTGCCGATATTCTTATAGTGAAAAATAAGAAAGTCAAGAGGCAAAATTCCTCGGAGGGCAATCGCCCGAGAATGAGCGAAAATGCTATGTCCTGCTGCTTTGATTCTGACGGATGAAACAGGGCAGAGGGCTGATATGGGGAGATACAGAAAAATACTTGTGGCTGTTGACGGCTCGGATTCAAGCAAGAATGCCTTCAGGCAGGCATGCAGGATTGCCCGCCAGGATGCGAGCTGGATAACGGTTATTACGACAATCCCGTTTTATCAGGACCTATTTCAAATGCCCAGCATACAGGAAAAAGTGAGCAAGACCCTGAGAGAAGACGGAGAGAAAGTGATCTCAGAGATTAAAAAAATTGCAGATCAGGAAGATGCCTTCATAAGGCCGGTTATCGAGGAAGGAAGTCCGGTCAACACCATTGTGGATACTGCCGGTGAGAACAATTTTGATCTGATAGTTATGGGCCGGCACGGCAAGTCCCAGCTTGAAAGGGCTTTGGTCGGAAGCGTCACAGCCCGTGTAATAGGCCACAGCCGCGGAGATGTCCTTGTTATCCCGAAGAATGCCTCTATCGGCTGGAACAATATACTTATCTCAACAGACGGTTCGAAATACAGCACAGCTGCTACAGAAAAGGCAATTGACCTTGCAGAGTCCTACGGTGGCCAGTTACAGGCATTGTCTGTTGTTGATGTTACAGAGGAATTTCAGACTGAAGCGCCGGGCGCTGTTGAAGAGCTTGTCAGAAAGGCAAAAGGGTTTGTGGATGATGTCAGGAAAAAAGCAGAGGCACAGGGAATAAAAACAGAGGCCCTTGTCAGGGAAGGAGAGACCTTTAAGGTTATTACGGACCTCTCAAAAGAACATAAAACCGATGTTATAGTCATGGGAAGCCACGGACGTACAGGGATGAACAGGCTCCTGATGGGGAGCGTTACTGAAAAGGTTATTGGTTATGCACCGTGTCCGGTGCTTGTTGTTAAGGTATAAACAATGAAAGGAGGGGTTATGAAGAGACTGATAAGGAAGGTAGAGACTTTGATGGCGGCTGCAACATTTGCAGAGGCAGGAGAACACGAGACCGCAAGAGAGATTATGAAGGAAGAAGAAAAACGCAGCGATAAAAGAGATGATGCAAGGCCAACTCAGAGGCCAAGGCCCGGACTCAGGGCATCGTGAATAAGAAATTGATTTTGTAATGAAAAGGCCCCTGTTTTAGAAAGGGGCTTTTTTGTTATTCCGGATCTTTCCGTTGCCCGGAGCTGATTTATGCTAAAACATGATTTTGCGCGTATTGTATTGCAACTTCGTAGGCAATAGCTGAGTGGTCAGCGGAAGGGCTATTGCCTTCACAACTGAGTTCTCCTTTTGTTGCCTCCCTGTGGTTTCTGATCATTGAGGTTATAACCTGAGTCAGATCGAATCCGCCGTCGGCGCAATCCTTGCTCAAACAGTCTACCCTGAACAAAGCATAACTGCTGGGAAAGAAATTTACGGTACGCGGTAGAGATTTTTGTATCCCTTTCTGATTGTACATCATGCTAATGACAATGCTTGCAACTTCAGGGAACTGTTTAGCCACAAAGCCCGCATCAACCCTTCGTTGCAGCCTTTCGGCCCTTGCCACATTCTTTCTGCTGTTCATGCTGTTGTTCATGTCCCTCCCAATGAGAAGGCCCCCTCACTCAATGCGAGGGGGCCTTTCCTATCTAATTACAGTTTAACTACGTTGATTGCCTTGGGTCCTTTTGGGCCCTTTTCAATATCAAAGCTGACCTTGTCACCTTCGGCAAGGGTCTTAAATCCATTGCCCTGGATTGACGTATGGTGTACAAAAGCTTCGCTTCCGTCATCATTCGTAATAAAACCAAAACCCTTGGATTCGTTGAACCACTTCACTGTTCCATTAGCCATTTTTTTACCTCCTTTTTTATGAACTGAAATTTCAGAAGGCATCAATAAAAAAAGGCCGCAAAGTCAAAAGTCTTTGTGGCCTTGTGCAATCGCAAAAACTTCTAAAATTCTGGCTTTAGGATAACATGTCCCCGAAGAGTTAGTCAAGGAAAATCCAGAGGTGTCAAACCAACAGTTACCCTTGGTTTTTATTCGTGTATGGTTTCATTGTAGCGGGGGGAGTTGCGCTTAATCGTTGTTTTTACGTATTGTAAGTTAAGCTAAGGAAATATGAGAAGGAAGGTGAAACGGCCGCAGGTAACCAGGGCAGTTTCAGAAGCTGCTGCCATGGGCGACCGTTCTGAAAACGCAGAGTATATTTACGGTAAAAAGCAGTTAAGGGAGATTGATGCCCGCATGCATTTTCTTAAAAAAAGATTGGGCGAGCTGGTGGTAGTGGATAGGATACCTGATGATACTTCAAAGGTATTTTTTGGAGCATGGGTTGAAATAGAGGATACCGGCGGGAATGTGCAGCAGTATCGCATTGTCGGCCCTGATGAAAGTGATGCAGGAAAAAATTTTATCAGCATTGATTCACCTGTGGCAAAGGCTTTATTGCGCAGGACAGAGGGTGATGAAGTTGTTGTGTCCAGGCCAAATGGCAAGGCTTCTTTTGTTATAACATCAATCCATTATCAGTTATAAGGTTCCTGAGTTTTATACCCCTGTAAACCCGTTAGAAGACTTTCGTTCTTCTAACAGGTAAAAGCGCCTTAAAGCCCGAGGGCCTGCGTCAACCTTTTCCTCTGTTTTTCGATTACCCTTTGCCCGTGTTCGAGTGCTGTTACAATCTCTTTTTTAGCCTTGTCTGACAGGTCCATCCCCTGTTCAATAACATCTTCAGTCTTTTCCTTCAAATTATCAGCAAATCCATGCACATCCTCAATGGTCTCCTCGATTAAATCAACCGCGTTATTTTTTATGCGGCGTGCTGTCTTGGAGATATCCTTTCTGGTCTCTCTGCCTGACCTGGGTGCATATAGAAGAGCAATAGCAGCTCCTATTAGTCCACCCAGCAAAAAAGCTCCGCCAATCTTTGTTGCATTGTCTTTCATAATGCCCTCCCTGTTGAAAGAAACATTTCCTCTTAAATTAAGCCTATCACATACAAAGATAATGTCAAGAAAGCCTTGAAGTAAAGCTGCCATAGTTACAAAGTCTATGGCAGTCAGGTAAAATAAATTACTTACAGGAGGTAGCCGAATATCTTGCAGCCCGGGAATGAGCGAGAATGCCGTATCCTGCATCTTACTTGTCAAGGTTTATAAATAATCAGAATTAAGGATTTTGCAAGCTTTCCTTGAAATCAGTAAATTGTGTATAATTCAATATCCCCTTTGTGTGGCGTCACATGAATGGAGTAATATTTCCGGAGGTTATTAATATATGTTTCGCGCCAAGATTAAGGTTTTAGATTGCACTGTACGTGACGGCGGCCTGATAAACAAGTGGCAGTTCAGCGATGATTTTGTAAGGAAAATTTTTATGGCCCTGTCACGCGCCGGTGTTGACTATATGGAGATCGGATATAAATCCTCCGAGAAATATTTTTCCAGGGGTGAACATGGCGCCTGGAAATTCTGCACAGAAGACGACCTGAAAAAAATCGTCGGGAACTTTGATACGAAGATGAAACTTTCGGCCATGGCTGATATAGGCCGGATTGATTTTGAAGATATACCTGCCAAAAAAGACAGCGCGCTTGACATGATACGGGTAGCCTGTTATGCACATGAGGTGGATAAAGGCATAAACCTTGCGCATCACTGTATGGAAAAAGGCTACGAGGTAACCATAAACCTTATGGCGGTTTCCAAGGTTCTGGAAAAAGACCTTGACGAAGCGCTTGAGGACCTTGCCAAGAGCCAGGTGCCGGTTATTTATCTTGTAGACAGTTTCGGTGCCATGTATTCAGAGCAGATTCATTTTCTTGCAAAGAAATACTTTAAGGCGCTGCCCGGGAAGGAGCTTGGCATGCATGCCCACAATAACCAGCAGCTGGCCTTTGCCAATTCAATAGAGGCGATTATTGCCGGTATAAACCGCATAGATGCAACTCTGTACGGCATGGGCAGGGGAGCAGGCAATTGTCCTCTTGAACTGCTGCTTAATTTTCTTAAGAACCCGAAATTCGATATAAGGCCGATACTTGAGATAATACAGGACTCATTAATCCCTATGAAAGAAGAAGTTGAGTGGGGCTATCACATACCCTATATGATTACCGGCATTCTGAATGAACATCCGAGAAGCGGGATGAAGATGATGGCATCAAAAAAGCTGCCCAACCTGAAGCAATTCTATGAAGACCTTCGTGACGGCACGCCGCTGGATTAAGAAATCCCGGGGTGTCAAAGGGCAAAATGACCCGATTATCGCAGCCTGGTTCCGCACTTTCTGCACATACGCTTGTGGATATCCCTGCCAAGATATTTTTTACATGAAGGGCATCTCCAGTTTAACGCGCTAAAACCGATAAACGCAGCGATAATCAGAGCCTGCAATCCAAAGATAGTATCCTTTGAGAATTCTCCGAAACGGTCAGGGCGTTTATAAATTACTGCAAGAAACAAAACCAGAAACAGTGCTATTGCCACAGCGAGTATCTGACGGCCCTGCCGTACTTCAAAATCCTGCCTTGCCTGCTTGTCGTCTTTTTTCTGCATCTTCAAAAGTTTCCCTTTGCCTGAAAATAACAGTAGCCAATAATTGATTCAATATTATAACGCCGCAAACTGCAATTTTTCAAAATTTCCGGATTTCAGTGCAGGTTAGGCAGGTATCTTTTTTACACGCCCTACTTCTCCGCTTTCCAGGCGTACTTTAATCCCGTGCGGATGTACGGCTGAATTGGTCAGAATATCCTTTACGATTCCCTCTGTCAGCTTCCCTGTCTGCTGGCCCTTCTTCAGTACAACCGAAACGCGCAGCCCTCGTTTTATATCAGAACGTTTTGTTCCATCCATGAATTTCTTCTCCGCTCAGTTATTTTTTTCTGCTGCCCTCGTACAGCTCATACTCAAGGAGCCTGCATTCTATCGCACCGTTAAAAAATTGAGTCCTTCTTTTAGCCCTTAAACCAACCTTCTTTGTAAGGCCGGGATTTCCTGTGAAGATATATCCTGTATATCCCCTGCACTTCTGCTTAAAAAAATCTCCTATCCCCTTATAGACATACTCAAGCTCCTTAAGAGTCCCCATCCTTTCTCCATATTCCGGGTTGAGTATTACAATCCCTTTGCCTTCAGGTACCGTTGTTTCAGCATAATCACACACATCAAATTCTATCAGGTGCTCCACGCCGGCAGTAGCAGCGTTTTTCTTTGCCGCCTCTACTGCCTCCTTGCTGATATCAGTTGCAATAATCCTGCAAGTCAGGGCCTTTTTTGCCTCTTTTTTTGCTTTTGTACGCAACTCATCCCAGAGCGATTCATCAAACCCTTTTAAATGCATGAAACCATAATTATTCCGAAAAAGGCCCGGCGCCCTGTTGAGCCCGGTTAATGCCGCCTCAATCGCCAGTGTTCCGCTTCCGCACATCGGATTAATGAAATGACTGCTGCGGTTCCATCCCGTTGCCATGATAACGGCAGCTGCAAGGGTCTCCTGCATGGGCGCTGTCACAGGGAGCTTTCTGTAGCCGCGTTTAGACAGGGGTTCACCTGAGGTATCAAAATAAACAGAGCAATTCTCGTTTTTCCAGTAGAGATTGACAACAGCCCTGTTTTTATCAGGGCCTGAATCAGGACGCTGTCCGTACTTTTTATGTATCCTGTCCACAATTGCATCCTTGCTTTTTACATTTGCATAACGTGAGTCCCTGATAGTCGGATTATCAACGCTTGATGTTACACAGACATAACCATCTTCAGCAATATAATCCTCCCATGGTATATCTGACAGCGAGAGATAAAGGGCTTCGGCATCGCGCGCAACGAATTCCTTTATGAGAAAGAGTACACGGTGCCCTGTGCGGAGATGGAGATTAAGCCTCAGGGTATCGTCAATAGTCCCCTCTGTTGCTATGCCTGCAATTGTTTCTGACAGCACAGGGAATCCGAGCTGAAGGACCTCTTCTTTTAAAAAAGGCGTTATTCCCTTTGCGCAGGTAATCAGTATCCTGCTTTTTTTCATAATCCTTATCTTCTTTTTTTATCCGATGCATCCTTCCGGGCTGAGAGTGTGATGATGAAGTTCTCAGGCTCTAAGTCAGGGTTTTTCTCAAGCTCCTCAACAAAGGCATTGATGGCCTTTCGCATGAAGGCCGGGAAGTTTATGCCCCTAGGCAATGCATGGATCCTCTGCCGTGTATCCTCGTCAATTGCTGCTGTGTATTTTGCCATAACTGCTCCTTATCTTATGATGTTGTTTCTGGTGCTGCTGCTGTTCCCGGAATCATCCATTCCCGATAGGCCTGAGAATCATGCTTTCGACCCTGTTTCTCCCGTTGTTTTTGGCCTTATATAAAGCCCTGTCAGCAAGCTCTATCAACTCTTTGTGGCCGGCGTCCTGATCCTCTCCGTCAAAATATCCTACGCCTGCGCTGATAGTAATCCTGATATTTTCAAAGCTCATGTCTTCTGTTGTTTTCCGCAGCCTTTCAGCCACATTCAGGGCATTTTTATAAGAGATATAGGGCAGCACAACGGCAAATTCCTCTCCCCCGTATCTGGCTGCTACGTCACTCAATCTGGTGCCGTCTTTCAATATCTGTGCAATCCCGCGCAGTACCATGTCTCCGGCGAGATGGCCGCAGGTATCGTTCACTTTTTTAAAAAAATCTATATCGAGCATTAACAGCGTCAGTGGATGTTTGTATCTCTTTGAGCGGTCCATTTCCTCTTTTAGCCTCAACTCAAAATATTTATGGTGATATAGCCCTGTAAGGCTGTCGGTTACGGATTCCTGATACAACTGTGCATTCTCAAGCGCTATTGCCACCTGGTTTGCAAAGGCATATAAAAGGACCATATCATCAAATTCAAAACCTCCTTCAATCCTGTTGATAACCTGAAGCACGCCGAGTATCCTTTCCTTTGTTCTTACCGGCACGCATATCATGCTCTTTGTTATGAAACCGCTGACTTCATCAACCCCTTTGAAAAACCTCGTATCAGAGCCGACATCATTTGAGATAACAGGTTCTCCGTGTTCTGCAACCCATCCTGCTATGCCCACCCCTTTTTCAAGAGTGATTGTTGTTAATTTTTCACTCTTCCCGCCTATGGCCACCTCGAAGAACAATTCACCGGTCTTATGGTTTAAGATCAGGAGACTGCCGGCCTCTGCATTAAGCAGTTTTGTGGCTGCCTCAATTACCTTCTTTCTGATAAGAAAAGGGTCCAGTGTTGAATTTATAAGGGCGGTCATCTCTATAAGAGCGTTGAGTTGTTGGAGCTTTTTGTCCTGATATTCAATCATTGAAACGCCTTTCCGTGCCGCAATAGCTTATAAAAATATACCCCTTTGCGAAAATAATTTCGAGCTGCATCGGTGATATTCAGATTATATCAGAAAAGCTCGTCGGTACGTAAAGCAAACAGTACGAAAATTTGAGGCTGATAAAGATAGCCCTGTTAAAGCCAGCGGCCTGAAGGATATTTGTTTCGGACCAGGCGTATCAAAGACTGGGAAAGGATTTGTCTGCCCCATCCGTATGGAGCATATATCTTCATGAACCTGAATATATCGCGTATAACAGCAAGCTGTTCTCTTTTGCTTAGTTTGCGCATACCTGCCTTGAAATCAGCTTCGTGCGGATTGCCGAAAATTATCCGGAAGGGATTCCACTGGTCAGTGCAGCGCTTTGCCTCAGAAGTTATCAGCCTGCGGTAGACCTCCTGAACCGGCCTGTTCCTCTGAATTGCCCCGACCACTGCCTCTCCGGCTATGGCGCCTGAATGAAGCGCGCAGCTCATCCCCTCGGCCAGCATGTTGAAGAACCCTGCGGCCTGCCCTGTGATAAGAACATTGCCTTTGCCGAAAACATAACGGTTTATCAAGGAAGGGCCGAAGTTCTGCGCGCAGCCTTCCAGCTCTTCGGCAGGTTCAAGTTTCACCCCGTGTTTATCGCGCAGGTATGTCTCAACATTACGATGATACTCATGAAGATTTCCGCCTGAAGGGAAGCCCACACCAACGATCTGCCTCCTGTTGCGCGCATGGCTCCATGTATAATGCCCCAGAGCAGGATGGAACCAGAAGTGGAAATAATCCTCGTCGAGCGGGCATTCGATTATTCTCTGAAATTTCTGCCCTACCATAAACCAGGGAATGCTCTTCATATAATCCGGATAAATAGAATGCCTGACCCGTGATTTCGGGCCGTCGGCCCCGATAACATAACGCGCCGTGTATTTGAGTTCAATGCCGGCACGCATTGCCCTGACATGCACGACCTTTCCGTCATCTTCAAGGCCCATAAAAGATGTTTCTTCATGTACGTTAAGGCCGCTGCTTTTAACAGCCCAGTAATCCGAGAATTTGCGGTTCAGATGCGGTGTCGGCCCGCCTTCAAAATCCATTGAAATGGATATCATGCTCGGGAAGTGGAAGGTGACCCCTCTGCAGGAAGTAGGTTCGTGCAGGATGTCACGGGGCAGGGGGCCGAAATTTTCTATAAGAAAGCGGTGACCCCTCGGCGAAAGTATTCCGCTGCATACTTTATTTCTGGGAAGTTTTTTGCGCTCCAGGGCCACAACATCCAGGCCGGCGTCCACCAGCCTTTTTGCCGCTGCAGATGCAGCAAGGCTGGCGCCTACAATTAAAACATCATATTTTTCTTCGCTCATTTTTTTAAACCTATCCCGCTTAATTCATAAATTTTCCAGGATGGCGAAAGGATATAGCACTTTCGCTCATTCTCGGTCTTCGACCTCCGAGGAATTTGCCCTCTTTATTTATCAAAATAAATATTTTTTGAATATCGGGCAAATAAAACCGCTCAAATACTATATCCTTTCCCTGTATCATAGCTTATGAATTGTCTCCGCTAAACTGGCTTATATGTATTACAGGCACATCGGCAACGCGTTGAAAAACATCGAGATCGGCAATATCTTCAACCACTATGCGTTTCATGCTGCGGCCTCTTATTATCCACCTAGCCTGTTCCAGACAACCTGCTGCCTCAACGTCTTTCTTTGCCTGAAGGCTCGACGCGCCTGTCGGGATTGCTATCCGCTGGAGGTCCAGGTTTGTCTGGCATCCGGTTTCTTTCCGCAGGCGGTCATAAAATTTAACCAGCCTCTCATAATCAGAATGATAACCCCTGCATTCAATAATATAGAGGTCTTCCGGGCCAAGGGCCTTTCTGATATGCGCTGAGGATAAAAGAGCTTCTCCTATCCCTATAACCTTTTTGCCGGAAAGCCATTTTCTGAGGGGAACATGAAGCAATCCCTCCGGCACTACAAGCTTGTCCGCATGCCTCAGAGGCCTTATAAAATTATCTATCCTGTCCTGAGATACCGGCAGGCCGGCCTCAAGCAAACCGGCTATGTCCCTGCCGTCATCAGCTGCAAGAGATACTTTTTTATTTCCCCCAAGAAGTTTAATTACATTGCTGTGAGCTTTAATATCAAAACCCGGATATTCACCTGCAATCAGAATTATTGAATTGTGCAGGGCATTGTCTTTAATCCGGGTATTTATACCTGATGGTTTCGGATACCAGGGCGGATAATTTGTCCTTAACTTATTCAGTTTACTGCGCTGTTCCATATTCATTGATGCAATGCCGATGCCTTCGGGGCAAACCGGTTCGCACGAACCGCACAGGAGGCAGGCATCTACTGATGCGGCAATATCTTCAATAGTTGCACCGCCCTGCAGGGCCCTTGCGCGGCCCTTGCGCGTATGGGACATCGACCCGGTCTTCCTCCAGAGAGGGCAGACCAGAAGACAAATGCCGCAGCCGCTGCAGTGTTCATAACCCTTTTTATTCACATTATGCCCCATCCATCAGAATATAACTTCAGCGTTTAGTACCATGGCCGGGTCAGCCGCCTTTTTCATTGCCAGGTGTTTATCAACAAGCTCATCTCCCATGGCGCGGCGGATATAACCTTTCATCATCCCTCCGAAACGGTAATAACTGAGGCCCATATCAACCCCGATATCATATATTTCATTTTTAAAGGATTGCAGGTAATCACGGCTGTAATTTGTGCCTCTGAGCATCGGCTCAAACTCGCAGCCGTAAGCTATATCTGATGCATCAGGCGGAATACATGACATCTCATAACGGGGGAGCCTCCCCCTGAGTTTGATGCCTACACAATAAAGGGTGTAATGCCTGAAATACTTCCTGCATACTGCATTGCCGCGTTCAACAGCCTCAACGAATTTTTCTGCTTTTGATGAAAGGTCAGGGATAACCATCTGAGGCCCTCCCCAGAACTTCCATACGGCCCGTGAGAAAACCACCGTACGGTCGATAATCTTTCCGTGATGCATAAATTCAGGCCGCCAGAATTCAGGAAACAGTTTAAAACGTCTGCCTATAATGTAAGCCGCCTCCTTAATGCGCCAGGGATGCATTGTATAATGCCCTGCCATGCGCAGGCCGAACCCTGCTTCGCCGTGTCCTCGCAGACTGCGTTTCCAGCGTGTATTGAACTCGCGTTCCCTTTCATCGCTGTCGAAAGCTACAAGAAGGGTTATTGCACGGTCCAGGATCGTAAGTATTCCTGAATAATCCGAGGCATCCTCCCTGGCTATAAACTGCAAATCCTCTATAGCAGTGCGCAAAGAAGAATAATAAAAATATTGTATGGTAATAGGGGTAAATTTCCGTATTTTAAGTGTGGCCTCAGTGATAACGCCGAATTGCCCGTAACCAAACAGTACACGCTCCATGAGATCGGGATTTTCCCGCTCTGAGCAGTTGACGATGTCGCCTGTAGGCGTCACGACCTGAAGAACAACTGCCTGGTCAGCGCTGCAACCGAGGCGCGGGGAGTTGACATCAATACCGCCCACGCCGAGAGTGCCTCCGACAGAAGCTGTAAGATTGAGAGGTGCCGAAAGATAATCAAGGTTGTCGCGCCTTAGAATTTCAGCAAGCTGATGCCAGAAAATACCTGCCTGTGTGCGGACCGTCATGGCATCAGAGTTTATTTCAAGGACCCTGTTCATGGAACTCATATCAAGAAGCAGCCCCCCGAATGCAACTGATTCGCCCTCAGTGGTAAGCCCGCCGCCTCTTGTAGTCACCGGTACTCTGTGTGCTTGGGCAGCCCTGAGAACTTTTGAAATATCTTCTGCTGAGTTTGGCCTTACAACTCCGTGAGGCAGGCTGTATGCAACTCCGCCTGCGTCTGTCATGAATACAGAGCAGTCAGCCCGGCCTTCGCATACTGTAACTCCTCTTGACTGTAAATCCCGCACAAAATCCTGCCAGTTATCACCCTGCCACCGGGAAGGATTAGTTTTCTGGCGGGGGATGCCCTTAAGTGAATCAGGGGCAACCGGATCAGGCGGTATAATGCCGCGTTCAAAAACAGGGATATGCATGATTGCAGTATTATAACAAAACTATTGAAAGTGACAGCGCTTTCCCGCTTCCCCGCTTACTCGCTTTTTTGCTTGCCTTATTTTAATTCCATAACTAAACTTTAAATATGCAATCTAATTTTAAACCCTGCCTTGAGCTGACGTGAATATCCCTCCCTATCTTGTGAACGAACATTATGACGACCGCTATTTTGATGTTGTCAATGCCATCGAAGAAGCGAAGCACATCTTTTTTCAGGGTACCGGCATCAGGGATATTCTTTCCGGCGCAGGGCCGGGGAAGAAAGAATTCAGAATAGGTGAAACAGGCTTCGGCGCAGGCCGTCTGCTCATTGCCCTCATGGATTTTCTGGACAATTCCGGCATCACAGATATAGATATCACCTACAATTCCGTTGAACTGCATCCAATCACTTCTGAGCGAATGGCGTCCATTCTCGGAGGATTCAGAACAGAGGTTGGCCCGCTCATTGATCTGCTTGTCCGGGCGTACAGCAGCATAGAAATTTTCAGACCGGGATGGCACCAGATACAACTCACACGGCCTTTTGGCATCCTGACCCTGAATCTCTGGATAGGGGAGGCCCTCGAAATGGTCCGTGCCCTCACAATTCCCTGTGACGTATGGTTTCTGGATGGCCATGGCCCAAAGAAAAATCCTGACATGTGGCGGCATGAGCTTCTTATGGCGATTGGAGAAAAAACAAAGGCCAACGGGGCCTGTGCTACCTTTACGGTTGCCGGAGCTGTAAGGCGCGGACTTATTGATGGGGGGTTTTCTGTTGAGCAGCGCCCTGGTTTTGGCGGGAAAAAATCAGTGCTCAGGGGGCTAAAACTGTAGTGCAGGTATTGCCGGGCCCATTGCCGCTCCTCAAATTCCTCGTTTTTTGCCTTTCGATGTTTAACTATTAAATGGTATAATATTATATGTTAAAGAAGTCATTAAAAAAGACGAATCCATACTTAAAAGATCCCTCTCTTAGCAAAGCCCTGCTCTATCAATCTGTCTCTTCCTCAACAGCAGTTGAAGGGGTGATTACAAAATATCCCAAGCTCTCCAAATCCATGGAAAAAAAGCTGAAGGAAGTTATTTCTGTCAACGAATCCTCAGCGTCTTACGAATCACAAAAGTAAGTACCTTTTCCATCGGTTTGTAATCTCTATCCATCCCTGCCTGAACTGCTTTGATATATTCCTTTTTCCCCGCACCTGTCATATCGCTGAAATCAAGTGGCGGCAGACCTGCCTGAATGGCCATCAATATAGCAAGCATTCTTGCAACCCTTCCATTGGCTTCGCGGAAGGGATGTATGAGCACCAATTCCGTATGGACCACAGCTAATGCCTCTGCGATATCATCCTGAGCTTTAAAATGACATGGCGTAAACTCATGAAGCTGACCTTTTTCTAGCTCAGCCATGAGTTTGGGAATCTGTTCTGGAAATGCAAAAGAGAAGTCTCCCTTGCTTATCTTCACCTGACGGTATTTGCCAGCCCATTCGTAGATATTTCCAAGCCATATTTTGTGCATATTACAGATGTCGGCGGCAGTGAAGCGATGGTCTCTGTCGAAAAGATCGGTTAGTTCATCCATCGCACGCAGCTGTTCTTCTTTTTCGCGTTTGTCCATTTCGGCAGGATTTATTATTCCTAACTTGTTTTTAAGTGTCTGTTCGTTTGACCCCGGCTCGAACTGGTCTTCAATAAGATGTGAAGTATCATATCGCCGTGATTTTTTCATTGAGGAATTATAGCATTTTTAAGGATGATGTTTTGAGGAGATTGCCGTCTTTGCATGCGGCCTTTCCCGCTTACAGGCTTCCGAACTTCCGCTCTATTGTTCTCCCGGGCTTGTCGAAGCGCAGCGTAGACTCGCCGAGGCGAGCTATCCTTCCCGCTCACTCGCTTTCCATTTCTTCGATATATTGCTTTACCAACTCCACGACTATCCTTGCATCTTTAGTTTCTCTGCTGTAAATACTCCAATACGTCTCCTGCAAATAATAATCAAGCACGTTATCAAGATATTCTTCGTCGTCTTCGTCAGTTCTGTCTTCTCCGTCCTCTCTGTCTTCCTTAATTTCTTTAATAACACTTTCAGCTATGCCTTTGATATTCCAGTTCTTGTAACTTTTCTTACTGCTCATTGTGTTTATTCTCCTTTGTAAACAGAATGTATATGACGTTTTTCAAATGTGATTACATCTCCTTGACCGAAAGGATGATCGCATGTCAGGAAATTATCAACCGTGCCTGCAATAATATTTCCGAAGATGCCTTTGACGGCAACCCAGAACCTTTCACCATTATGCGAGACCTTCACCCTGTCGCCTGATGAAAGAAGAGAAAGAGAATCATCCGGCGGAACTTCAAATGTTGCAGGGTATTTCCTGTGCATTTCCTGAGCATCCACAAACATAACTACCTCCTTTTGTTAATATGTTAACTTATTAAGATAATAACATTGGCTTGATTGCTTGTCAATATGTTATTTTGTTGACACGATGTTTTTTTTTAAGGTAACCTAACAAAAAAAGGAGGTCAGCGGAATGGGCAGAAAAAGTTCTCCCTCAGCCAGTACTTCATCACCCAACAAGGTTTTTGGTGCCAGGATGGACCCTGAGCTGGCAAAGAAGCTGAAAATTCTTGCGGTGAAGAAGGAAACGCAGGTGTATAAGTTACTGGAGGAAGCGATTACTGATTATTTGAAAAAGAATAAGAAGATTTGAGGGCTCAGGAATATCTTTGGACAGCGGGTGCCCGCGATGAAGACTCAAGCGGTATTGTCAGTTATTTGTTATGCCGCTAATAACCACAACTTTTCCTGCAACTAAATCAAGCTCATAAGCAACTCTGGTTTTATTGCAAACAATTTGAAAAGTGGAGATGTCATATCCATCTTCTTCGTCACGCTCACCAGCCTCAATTTCAGTCTGCCAATCATCGAACTCTCCTTGTAGCTCTGCAATTGCCTCTTCTATAGAAGTAAAAACATAAGGGCTATCACTGCCATCGTATAGATTATTAATCCATCCCTCGCACAGAGAATATTGTAAGATTTCATATCCGCTGTTTGTTATGGTAGACAAGGTGGTGTCTCCTTTTCCTTTCTAAAGTACAGTGAGCCCAATTTCTTTAAGATACGCGAAGGTCGCATCGTAAAAGAGTGGGTTACGTGTCGGGTCTTCTGAATCACCAGATGGAACTACAATTACCATGCCTTGTCTAGCACGTGTCAGAAGAACGCGATAGGCATTCTTGAGGTAGTTTTGCCGTCCTGGTTTCTTAATATGATTCCAGCGATCGCCGCAAAAAGACCGATGTTCCCAACCTTTTTTTGAATATCTGAAATCAGCATCCCATGTTACGCAGGCCCAATCAAGTTCAAGTCCCTGCACAGCAAATTCTGTGGCAACATCCTCAAGATAATACGATGAACGCACATCTTCTTTTCCATCGAGGAACCAATGAATCGGATCCATCGGTGATTTAACATATATCGCGTGAGATTTTAAACGCTCCGCCTGAGAAGAAACCACAATCCCATAACGTTCCGAGCCTCGCGCTTGCTCTTTCAGCCATTGTTTTGCCTTGGAAAGATCACGCGTGATGACAATTGGGTATTTCTTTTCAATGGTGGTAAGTGTATTACGCGCTTCATTGGTGTTAAGGTCAAGCAATTGCTTCACCAATAAGGAGACATGCTCAGCTCGAAACGACCGCATTGATACCGCAAGATGTAATTCATCTTTATTTACCACATTAGGACGCGATTTTATTTCTTCCAATACCCTTCCTGCACCATACTCGCTGTCGGTAAGCCGAGAAGATATATATATATGCCAATCCGGAAATGATCGGGTTAGTGATTCAATCCATTCGCTGATTCCCGCCTCTCCCCTGTTAATCTCCTGGCCACCACCAACCAGACATACAATCACTGCCCAATCTGAATGGCGATCAAGACAAGAAATCAGAAATTCTGGCTCGGACTTATTGAAGTTGGGTGTCTTCTTTTTCCGAAGCATGAAACTGGATGTCTCTCCTATATTCCATGCACGTTGTGCCTCATCGAATAATACTACATGTTCGATGGGTGGATTTTTTAAATCAACAAGACATGTATCACGGAAATTGTGAACATTCTGAATAAACATCTTTACTTCGCTCATTGCCTCACCTTTTCTGATCTTAACTTTTCGTTCTTTCTCATGTCGAACCTTATCACGTGCTAATGCTTCTCTCAAAATCGATACAAGCGGTTTATTACCTGAAAGAAAAACACTATAAAGGTCGTTGGTTTTATCAATGTGCATGGTCGCAATGTTGAGTCCAACCAATGTTTTGCCAGCGCCCGGCACACCTGTCACAAAACAGATAGATTTGTGCGAGTTATCTTTTGAAGAGCGAATAATATCTGCTATTGCGTTGGATGTTTCACTTAGGTTGATTGCGCTTGCATCGCTGCGCGAGATGTCACTAACTGAGTGACCGTTATAGAGTGCCATTGCTGCTTCAATGATTGTCGGGGTAGGACAATATCGCCCCTGTTCCCATTGTGTACGATCAATGTCATTGCCTTCGATGAATTGTAAAACATCGGCAATTACTTTGCCGAGCAATTCCACGTTGCACTTAATAGGAAAAAGCAGTTTGTCGTTTTGAGGTGTTGCAGCTACAATTGGAGTGACGTTTTTTGCTTTTGTTGCTATAAGAATTGGTGCAATGAACTGTTCGTGGCTCGATTCGTGGAAGTTCTTTAAATCTAAAGCATAGTCGCAAACCTGATCTGTGGCATACGATGTGAATTCTTTCTCGCCTATTTTGAATTCAAGGACGAAGATTATTGGTCCAATAAGTATTACTACGTCAATTCGTTTTCCCATCCGAGGTATCGAATATTCAAAATATATCGATCCCTGAAAACGAGACAGAACATCCTGCAAAATGTTTATTTCTTCTATCCATGCATCTCGCTGGGATTGCTCTAGTGGAAAATTATTACTTCGTGCGAGTCTAGCAAGTATCTCGTCTGGTGTAGTATTCAGAAAATTGGCGATAGAATCAGAGTAATACTCGCGTTTAATTGTTTTTTGTTTATTATTCACTTTGAGTTAATTGTATCCTTGCCCTTGATCCTCGACATATTATAACTTCTGGTTTTTTTATCATGAACATCTGCCATTTCAAGTCAATCAATTCCTCTTATTCTCCACGATCTTTCCGGTAAGACTATCTCCATTTCTTCTCATGTCCACGTCATGGACATATCCCAATAACGTGTCCAAATTATACGACAAAATAGCCATGCTCATCATGTCGACGGCTTCGACGTGTTCCTGTAACGTGTCGATATAATGGCTCTATTTCGACACGTCTATTTGTAATGTCTATATCGTCGACACGTTACTTTGAACGCAATCTGTATAGCTGAACATTCAGATACAGGTTTTCTTTGCCGGCTTTATGGATTTTGAGAACGCCGATCTTTTTCAATCCTTTTAAATATTCAGCAGCGGTTTGTCTTTCGGCAATACCGGCATCCGCGGATCACATTTCATATTTGTACTCGCTAAAGTCAATGCCTCTTTTCCCCATCTTTTCCCATAATTATATAGCACTCCCCGATTTTTCCCTCAATAATAAAATCTTTCGTCTATGATTTACAAGTCTAACAAACGGGTAATTGTGTCCCTGCTCCTGATCCTCGACATATTATAGCTTCTGGTTTTTTTATCATGAACATCAGCCATAAAAAATATTTCCTGCTGAGTTACTTGCTATCATCTTCTCTGTGAAATCCTATCTTCTTTCTCGGTTTCTCCGGAGGTGCCATTAGACTGCGAATCGCATCAAAAACAACTTTAAACTGGCTGTCGTACTTTTTCTCCATGTCGGCAAGCTTGCGGGCAAGGTCTTTGTGGGTAGCCATCAGTTCCCTCAATTTGACAAACGTCCTCATAATAGCAATGTTGACCTGCACTGCCCGTTCGCTATTTAAAACACTGGATAACATAGCGACGCCCTGCTCGCTAAAAACAAAAGGAAGATACCTGCGTCCGCCATGCTCTGAACTTGAGGTCGCAATTTGCGATCTCAAGTTATCGGCTTCTTTATCTGTCAACTGAAACATGAAATCGGCCGGAGAATTCACTGTTTAATGCCAGTCTGCCGGGTATTTCCCCACGGGGATTTCAGAAAATCGGAGATTGAATCAGAGTAATATGCGCATTTAATTATTTTGTGATTATTATTCACTTTGAGTTAATTATTCCCTTGCCCCTGATCCTCGACATATTACAGCTTCTGGTTTTTTTATCATGAACATCTGCCATCCAGTGTTAACCGCAACTAACAATGCTCTCAAATTTCCTCAATCAGCTTACCTATTTTAACAGTGAAAAGACAAGGGAGGAGAAGGGTGCCAAGGGAGTGTCAGTGGAAAAAGCAACGCCGGAAGGGAACCTCTTTAACCGCAGTATTTGCTAATGTTTTTTCCGCGGCGGCTTATACAGGCCTGCCTTATTTGCCCCGAATAATCCGGCCCGGCATGAGCGCTCATCTGCAAGAGACAGCCCTGCTATCATGCGCCTCGTGAGGAGGGACACTCTCCGGGTCCTGTCTAATCTGTGAGAAATCAGTTCAAGCGCCTCAGGCTTTGTCAGCCAGTGATGCTTATCAAATGCCTTCAGGTTGACCGGCAATGTGTAGCCGCGGAGTGTTTTTTCTGCTTCGACATTGAAGTATAGTTCAAAGTATGACATGACCAGTTCCCGCAGGCTGCGGTAGACAGGCTCGCGAAATCTCAGGCCTGCAAAATTAGACTTTGCTATTGCACCCCAGTGGCTGTCCATGCGAAACAATGCGAGTATGTGGTCGTCATCCCGGTTATTAGGCAGCAGATTCAAAATCAAGGCAGGCTGTCCGAGGCGGCGCAGCATTGCTGCTGCGAACAGGGCGCCGTCAAAGCACTGGCAGGTTCTTTCGCGAAGTACATGAAGGGGAGAACGATAGCTGTCCTCAGAACTGTATGCAAGCTTATCAAGAAAAGCTTGTATCCTGTCCGGAGTGTCCAGCCGTGCAATGGCCCTATGCTCCTGTTTTGTGAGTTTTATGTCAAAGGATTCAACTGCGGATATAGAAGATATTCCCATCTGCCTTATCCTCTTGACAGATGCCTGTATTTGATGCGGTGGGGCTGGTCTGCGGCAGCGCCGAGGCGCGCTTTTCTGTCAGCCTCATATTCAGAGTAGTTCCCGTCGAACCATACCACCTTGCTTTCGCCTTCGAATGCGAGTATATGAGTGGCAATGCGGTCAAGGAACCATCTGTCGTGGCTTATGACAACCGCGCACCCTGCAAAATTCTCCAATGCCTCTTCCAGAGCGCGCATGGTGTTTACATCAAGGTCATTTGTCGGTTCATCAAGCAAAAGCACATTGGCCTCTTCTTTAAGCATTCTTGCCAGGTGCACGCGGTTTCTTTCTCCTCCTGAGAGCATCGGAACCTTTTTCTGCTGGTCGCTTCCTGAAAAATTGAAGCGCGCTACATAGGCGCGGGAATTTACCTGTTTCTTCCCAAGCTGAATTACATCTTCTCCGTTGGTAATTACCTCCCAGATGGATTTATTTGGGTCAAGGTCATCACGGCTCTGGTCAATGTATGCGAGCTTTACGGTCTCTCCTGTTTTGAAAGAGCCTGAATCAGGTTTTTCACTGCCGATTATCATCCTGAAGAGGGTTGTCTTTCCTGCTCCGTTCGGGCCGATAATGCCGACAATTCCTCCCGGAGGAAGTGAGAAGGTCATGCCTTCCACCAATATATTATCGCCATATGCCTTGGACACGTTATCAGCTTCAATTACAACGTTGCCCAAACGCGGGCCCGGAGGAATATATATCTCGAGTTCCTTTGACCTTTTTTCAATGTCCTGACTTAAAAGCGCCTCATAAGAATTGATACGCGCCTTTGCCTTGGCATGACGTCCTTTGGGTGACATCCTTATCCACTCAAGTTCGCGCTGAAGTGTTTTTTGTCTTTCACTCTCTGTCTTTTCTTCCTGCTCCAGCCGGTTTTTCTTCTGTTCGAGCCATGAGGAATAATTTCCTTTCCACGGGATTCCCTCACCGCGGTCAAGCTCAAGAATCCAGCCTGCCACATTATCAAGAAAATAACGGTCATGGGTCACAGCAATGATGGTGCCGGGATAGCCTTGCAGATGGTGCTCAAGCCATGCCACTGTCTCGGCATCGAGATGATTAGTCGGTTCGTCAAGAAGCAGGATGTCGGGCTTCTGAAGCAGGAGCCTGCAAAGGGCCACACGCCGCCTTTCACCTCCGGAAAGGATATTAACAGGCGTGTCGCCGGGAGGACAGCGCAAAGCATCCATTGCCATTTCAAGGCGTGAATCCAGTTCCCATGCATCCAGGGCATCAAGCTTCTCCTGCACCTTCCCCTGACGCTCGATAAGCTTTGTCATTTCATCATCAGACATAGGCTCAGCAAATTTTTCATTGATAAGGTTATATTCCTTAAGGGCAGCTGCTGTTTCCTGCACACCTTCTTCTACAACCTGGCGCACTGTTTTTTTGTCATCCAGCTGCGGCTCCTGTTCAAGGATGCCTACGGTGTGGCCGGGTGCAAGCACTGTCTCTCCGTTAAATTCCTTATCTTTCCCTGCAAGGATGCGGAGGAGGGAGCTTTTTCCTGACCCGTTCAGGCCGAGGACTCCTATCTTTGCTCCGTAGAAATACGAGAGATAGATATTTTTCAGTACAGGTTTTTTATCGTAAAACTTGCTTACCCCTATCATGGAGTAAATTACTTTATTTGGTTCAGCGCTCATCTTGATTCAAATCCTTTCTTTTCCGTAATTTTAAAAACGCAGAAATAAAAAATAACTGTCAGGGCTGAAGGACATGGGGATTACGAAAGAACCAGCTCCACAACATCCTCAATTTTATCTTCGAAAATAATTCTCAGGTCTTTTTGAATATCCTCGGGAATATTTTCAAGTTCCCCCCTGTTTTTTGAGGGCAGGATAACGGTTTTAAGCCCGGCCCTTCTGGCAGCCAGAATTTTTTCTTTAATCCCTCCTACAGGCAGAAGGCGTCCGCTTAATGTGAGTTCAGCGCTTATTGCAACGTCCCTTTTGGCAGGCCGTCCTGTAAGCAGGGAAAGAAGCGCCATTGCAATTGCAGCACCGGCAGAGGGCCCGTCTTTGGGTATTGCGCCGGCAGGCACATGAATATGTACGTCATGGCCTTCAAAGAAATTTTCCTGGATACCGAATATTCCGGCATTGCTTCTTATATAACTCAGCGCTGCCTGTGCTGATTCTCTCATTACATCTCCGAGTGAGCCTGTGAGTATGAGCTTCTGTTTCCCCTGCATCTTTACTGCCTCAATAGAGATAATATCCCCGCCTATCTCTGTCCATACCAGGCCTGTTGTAATGCCTATCATGTCTTTTTCTTCTGCCACCTCAAAATAGTATTTCCTCGGGCCAAGAAATTTTTCTGTCATATCAGGAGTAATCCTGATGCTGCCGCTATGCTTATCATGCCGGACCAGGTCTTTTGCAATCTTGCGGCATACAGAGGCGATTTCTCTTTCAAGGTTTCTTATGCCTGCCTCGCGTGTGTATTTCTGTATTATCTTATATATTGTTTCTTCAGCGAACTCCGGAGGATAATCTGAGAGGCCGGTTTCTTTTATCTGCCTTGGTATCAGGAATTGAGAGGCAATCTTTACCTTTTCCTCCTCTGTATAGCCTGAAAACTGGATGACCTCCATCCGGTCCCTGAGGACATCAATGATGTTATCTGCAATGTTTGCCGTGATGATGAACATAACTCCTGAGAGGTCAAAGGATACGTCAAGGTAGTGGTCTATGAAATCAGAGTTCTGCTCCGGGTCCAGCACTTCAAGCAGGGCCGAGGCAGGGTCGCCCTTAACGTCATAACCTATCTTATCCATCTCGTCCAGAATAATAACCGGATTAAGTGACTCTGTCCGCCTTATCTCCTCGATTATTCTTCCGGGCATTGCGCCTGCATATGTTTTCCTGTGCCCTCGTATCTCAGCCTCGTCTTTTATGCCCCCCAGTGAAATCCGCGCAAATTTTCTTCCGAGCGAGCGGGCAATTGACCTGCCCAGAGATGTCTTGCCGGTTCCGGGAGGGCCGGCAAAGCACAGGACCGAACCTTTGGATTCTTTCCGAAGGCTTTTTTTATCCAGGGCCTGCGCAACTATTTCTCTTGCTTCATCCAGCTTGAAAGGTTTGGCTATATAATGGAAGGCGCCTTTTTTCATGGCCTCTACCGCGGTATCTATCGTGGCATAGCCTGTTATCATGATGACTTCAGTCTCGGGAAACTTTGTCTTTGTCCTTTCGAGGATTTCCATTCCGTCAATCTTTTCCATTTTAAAGTCTGTAAGTATCACATCGAACTCAGACTGTGCCATTTTTTTAAGGGCCTCCATGCCGTTGGCTGCGGTCGAGACTGTGTAGTTTTCCTTGCTCAAAATATGCGCCAGATTTTTTCTTGCCACCTCTTCATCGTCAACTACCAGTATCCTCGGCTTCCTGGCCATCTTCAGCTTCCTGACAGCCAGATGCTCCAGGATTCTTTCTTTTATCTTATGCAGCCCGTAATGGTCTTCATCGAGAATTTTTTCTACCCTGTCAATATCCAGATTGTCTTCGGTTTTTTTGCCCCATGGCAGTGAAACGAGGTATTCAATATATGTAAGGCCTATTGTGTACTCGGATGTGGCAGGGCCTATCCTGTTTAATATCTCCAGCTCTTTGTCTGCTATTTTCCTGGCATCCGCAGGCATCTGCGCAGTTTCAATCTTCTTCCGCAGTTCTTCCAGTATCGAGTCAGGCTGGCTCTCTTCTGATTTCCTGAAAAATTTCATATAGTTATTTTAAAGGATTATGCCTACTTAATAAATAAAATAATAAGGCTTGAAGAAGAAAAGGAGGGTGAAAATATATTTTGTAGGTTTGAAGCCTAATTGCTTACGTTACAAATATTCTGCTAAAACCAAAACCTTTATGTCTTCTATCTGCTTCAGTTTTCTGTCATTTGTAAGAAATGCGTCTGCTCCTGCATTAATGGCCGCAGATATCTGTATGGCATCAATTGATTTCAGGAAAGTATATCTCCCTCTTAACTTGCCTGCTGACTCTGCAATCCCTTCTGATATCTCAACCATGGTAAGGTTTTTCCCGTGCTTTAGGAATTCTGCAAATTTTCTAGCGAGCTTTTCGTCTCCCTGTTCAATAGGTTTTGGCAAAACCTCGGTAAGGGTTATGACAGAAGAAAAGGCATTCAACGTTCCCGACTGAAATGCAGTGACTGCTTCTTTTGCAAGAGGGCCAAACTGGGGGTGTGCTTCTATAAAATAAATAACAGGGGCTGTATCTACAAAGACAGAGCTTAGCTGCGCGAGTTCTTCAGATAAGGTCACACCCTGTCCTCTCTTAAACGGTTGATGTATTCCTGAGCGTCCTCACCTTTCCACAATCCTTTTCCGAGACCGTAAAGCCCTTTCCAGTCGAGTTCTTTTTTCATGGCAACACCTGTTTTCTTAAGCTGATGGGCAAGTTTTTCCAGCAATTTCAACTGATCCTTGGGCGTAAGCCTTTCAACTTCTTTTTCTATTTTGCCTAATGTTATTCCTTTTGGCATATCTTTGCCCTCCTTGCTGACACTACATTATTAGCATAACACAAAATATTTTATCAATTAATATTTTTTGCCGACCATCTTCAAGACATTGTATTTTTTAAAGGAAAAGTCGCAAGAAAAAGGGGGTTTGAAAATGTATTTTGTAGAGTTGAAGCCCAATTGCTTCCGCATGGTTATTTGACTTTACACATCAATTTCGTATGATGCCCCACATTGATTGCATGTTTCAGTAATTTTCCAAGTCATGTTTTACCTTCCGTTCTTTTCTTTCAGCACGGGTATTACTATAACACGCACAAAAACTGTTAAATCCATGCAACGGGGCACTTAGTTTTGCTTCAAATATTGTTTTAAATCATGTTTTGACCAACCACCATAACCTGGCCGTCCCGGTACTCCACCGAAACTAGGTCTTCCGGGTCTTCCTGAGAAACCCTGTATGCTTGGGGTTTCTGACAGGCCAGGGCGGGAAGGTAGGGGACCTGTTGCATTTCGAGTAAACCCTAGAACATCATTGTCGGAATCATAAATAACGCCACGATCAAACCAGCCGATGTGATTACCATTAAGAGAATATACATTTTGATCTGATATCCAAGAAATAACATCACCGGAATTAGATCGGACGCAGTCCCGATCGAGAATCGCTGATGCGTTACCATTTCTGTCAAATAACCATTCAGACATATTGTTCTCCTTTTTGATTATTGGCATAACGCGGAAAATGAGGCGCAGGGGCAACAAACCTGTGCAAAAACAGCCGAGGCTTATTTACCGTCGCCTTAATTGAATTGTTATGAACCGGTGTCTTCAATGCTTTTTAAAATTCCATGCAAATACTTTTTTACAAGAACATAGCTCTGAGTGAATTCATGGAGTGCATCCTTTCTCTTGACTTTCTTCAGCTTGCCTGAGTGAAAAGAATCCAAAAGATATGAGACCTCTGAGAGTGTGACAAGAATAGTAGTGTCAGAATGGGCAAATGAATTTCTAATTCTAAGAATTGTATGAAAATGATTCTCATCAATTTTCTTCCAGTTATTTGTTTCCACTAAAAATAGAAACGCTTTTATTTTTGCTCCGAGATTTAACATAGAATTATTCAAGATAATGTCCTTTAGAAACGGGAGGCGATCTTTCTGAGGAGAAATATATTGCACTAGTATTTGTTTTATGAGAGATTCAATAGCAATCGTGCGCCCAATAACAAACGCAGTTTCCATCTTAGTTTGGGTAGGATCGAGTACAGGTTTCCAGTTAGTCTTTTCTTTTTTAATTTTGTTCATAACATTGTTTTCTATACTGCTGCTGCATTTTCACAAAGAATCATAAGTCGTAAGAGAATAAAAGTCAACTTTTTATATAAAAATTGTTTTTAAATGGTAAAATTATCAGGAGGATAAAATGACTATAGAAACAGGGCTTCTCATACTTGAATCAATACTGCTTATTGTTACAATTATACTTCTTATTTACAGTATAAAAGAAGGCAGGGGCAGGAAAGGCCTTCTTCTGGAGGTGGGGAAGGCAACAAAAATACTAACAAGGCAGGAATACTTTCTTACAGTCACTGACTCCATGATGGATGCAAAAACCGAGGTGATAGGGGCTATTACAGGAAGGCTGCCTGCCGGAGATGACAGGAAAAGGACCCAGGATGTTACTGCCAATATTGAGCGGCTGGCAAAAAATAATGTGAGCGTTAAATACCTCCTGCCGAAATTTCCTGACAGGCTGCATATCGGCTATCTGTATACAAAGGCTGGCGCTGAAGTGAGATACAGCGGATGCGCAGTTGTGCATGATATCCGTTACATAGTAGTGGATGAAAAACTTGTTGTTATCGGCATCCCTGAGAGCACAGGCGAGAAAGAGGCAACAAAGAAGGGCTACAGGATACCTTCCGAGGGGCTTGCTGTAATCCTCAAGGAGCATTTCTACGGCTGCTGGGACAAAAATATCCGTTATGAGGATTATGTCAAAGAAGTAATAAAGCAGACCGGCACAACAACCAAATCGCTTGCAAGAGAGCTTCAGATAGACGAAGAGGAATTAGAAAAACTTACCAAGCCCTCCGCCTAATCCCGGTATGTTCAGGCCTCCTGTCAGTTTTGACATGTCTTCACTGACCATTTCCTGCGCCCGCCTCAGAGCCTCGTTGGCTGCTGCGAGGATGAGGTCCTGAAGCATCTCGACATCGTCAGCATTTACAACATCTTTTTCTATTTTTATCGAGATTAACTGTCCTGCCCCGTTGGCGACGGCAGTGACCATGCCTCCGCCTGCTGCTGCCTCAACTGTTTTAGTCTTGGCCTCTTCCTGCTTTTTCATCATCTCTTCCTGAAGCTTCTGGGCCTGACGCATAATATCACCGAGCATTTTTTTGGACATATCTATACACCTCCGTTTTGTTTTGGTTTAACATCTATAATCCTTGCATCGAAGAGCTCCATGGCCTCTTTTACCGAGGGGTCAGCTCTGGCTTTATCTTCCAGCTCTTTCCTTGTCACAGTTTTTTTTGCCTTTGCATCTATCTCAACCACTATCTTTGTGGGATTCTTGCGGATTCCTGTTGCTATCTTTTCTATGAGGACTGAATTTTTCTTTATCGCGTCAGCAAATATCATAGCATCATTGCTGTTGAATGTGAGTGTCAGGGTGTTGTTGTTAAGCACTGGTTTTGCCTTTTCGAGTTTTGATGTAATCCTCGGGTCTTCAATCTTCTCCAGGATTGCCTGCAACAATGAAATATCGTCTATAGGTTCCATAGTTTGGGTGTTAGGTTTTAGGTTTTGGGTGTTAGATTCTGAAACCTGAACGCTGATTTCTGATACCTGTTCTCTGACTGGCTCCTGATTTCTGACTTCCGGTTTTTGTTCCCTGACCCCTGACTCCTCGACTCGGCGAGCCGCCTGAGGAGACTGACCCCTAACTCCTGCTGAATCGGTTCCTTGCGGCACTCCCTTCATAAGCGCCTCGATATTCTCTATTGCCTCTTTTACGGGCTTGAGAGTGCTGATAAAGCTTACCCTTATCAATGACATTTCAAGGCTGAGGCGCGGTGAAAATGAAGACCTTACTTCTGATTCAGCCTTTACCATCTCCGACAGCATAAGGGTGAGGATATCAGCTGAGACCTTTGGCAGTATCTGACGGATTGCATTTATTCCGGTTTCATCCATCTCAAGCGTGTCTTCAGGTTTTTTTACAATCTTTGCAACAAGCAGGTTTCTGAAAAACTCTACAAGGTCTTTTGCAAAAGACTTGAGGTCCGTTCCCCTGTCTACGAGTTCAGCTATCAGCTTAACAATCTTTTCCCGGTCAGAATCAATAATGGCAATTGATATTCCGGACAGCATGCCTATATCAGCTATGCCGAGGAGGTCTTTAACTTCTGTATCGGTTATTTCGGAAGAAAAAGACGTTACCTGGTCCAGGATTGTGAGGGAGTCTCTCATGCTTCCGTCAGCAGCCCTTGCAACCATCTCTATTGCTGAATCAGAGATTTTAATACCTTCCGAGTCTTTGATATGTTTCAGCCTTTCTTTTATCTTCTGTGCGGATATCCTCCTGAACGGCAGGTGCTGGCATCTTGAAAAAATTGTTGCCGGTATCTTTTTGGCAGCTGTTGTTGCGAGCACGAATATGGCATGAGGAGGCGGTTCTTCAAGGGTCTTTAACAGGGCATTGAATGCGGATGTGGAAAGCATGTGGGCTTCGTCAATAATATATATTTTGTACCTGCCTCCCAATGGCGTATATTTAACGCCTTCCCTGAGGTCTCTTATGTCATCAACGCTGTTGTTTGATGCGCCGTCAATTTCAAGCACATCAATTGATGAACCGTCTTTAATTGCTGTGCAGGATGCGCATACGCCGCACGGTGAAGGCGTCGGCCCTTTTTCGCAGTTCAGGGCCTTTGCAAGTATCCTTGCGGTAGATGTCTTGCCCACGCCCCTTGGCCCTGAGAATATATAGGCATGCGCAATCTTATTCTGAGAGAGGGAATTCTTCAGAATCCTTGTGATGGGTTCCTGACCGACAAGGTCATCAAACCCCTGGGGGCGCCATTTTCTTGCAAGTACAAGGTAGCTCATATCATATCTTAACTTATAAGCAGGTCAGGCATTGTGTCCGAGCGGTTTTATTTTGCCGAAAATGTTGTGCCATGCCCTGCCTAATACCGTTAGCTCTTTTCATCTTTCTCCAACCAGGGGACAACTTGCTGCGGCACCCAGAGAAAATGCTTACCATTGCTTCCTTCCGGACCTGGTGGGGTTCACACCACTCTGCTGCGCAGGGCCATCCCCTGGCTGCAGAAAAACAATGAATAAAAATATTCACTGTTTTTAAGTTATGTATTCTAGCATATCTGCTTGCGTTAAATCAGGCTGCTCTCAGGGCATCAACAATATTCATGCGTGCTGCCCTGAATGCAGGAAGCACTCCGCCTATAAACCCCATGATGAGTGAAAAGAGCAGGGATTTGTAAACAATCCCGAAGGTCAGTGAAAATGAGAAAGCAAGTTCAGAAAAGGTCTGCCAGTTCATGGTCGAGATTGTAAGAAACTGCATGAAAGAAGCAAAGAGCAGCCCTGCGCATCCGCCTATAAGGCTGAGGAGCAGAGATTCAATGAGGAATGCCGCAAGTATATTCCGCCTCTGAAACCCGAGCGCGCGGAGAGTGCCTATTTCATCTGTGCGGTTGGCTACTGCCGCATACATGGTAATCATGGCGCCCACAACAGCCCCGAGGGAAAAGATTATTGTAAGCGACAGCCCAAGGATGCTTAAAAATGTTGCCATCATCTCTGATTGGTCAGTGTAGTATTTTGTTTCCCTTCTTGCCTCGAGCGTGAGGCGCGGGTCGCTCTCTATTCTGTCTTTGAATCCCTGGAATTCAGAAGAACTGCGGAGTTTAAATAGTATGGATGAATAGACAGGCCTGCGGAATGCCTGCATGAACTGGTCTGCATCTCCCCATATCTCGGAGTTGTATCCTGTATTGCCTGCATCAAAAATACCTACAACTGTCCAGTCGCGCATCGCAAAGCGCAGTGTCTCTCCGAGCCCTCCGCCTTTAAATCTTCTGGCTATGCCTGAAGCTGCAAGGATTTCAGACGAGCCATGCCTCGGCATACGGCCTTTTATCAATTTAACCTGAGGCCGCAAAGGCAGTGAAGATTCGTCAACCCCCCGTAACTGAATCAGGGAAGGCTTATCGCTTCCCCTTCTGGAGAGGCTTACCAATATAACTATTTCCTTTGCCAGAAGCCTCTTGCCGTTTTCTCCTATGGCAATCTCAGGCTGGCTCTCTATTACAGAGGCCTGCAACCTGTCTACTCCGCTCATTACCTCGGAATTCGATGCCTTGCGTATCACAACCACATTATCATAAGAGCCTGTCTCGACAAGTGTCTTGCGGAGGCCTTCAGCCAGCATCAGAACAGAGGCAAAGACAAAGACAACCAATGCCATGCCGGAGGCCGTAAGTATTGTCGTGAGCCTTCTTGTCCAGAGGTTACGAAAACTGTATGAAAGAGGTATTTTCATTACCCTATCCTTCTCAGCCCGTCTGCAATGCTCACTTTGACAGCGCGCCACGCAGGGAACACCGCTGCAACAATACCGACTATAAATGTTGCGGCGATATCCATATAAATAGTCTCTCTCTGTACATTAAATATAGGGAAATATGTGCTCATTGCATCACCGAATGCATTTGCAGCAGGATATGTTGCCGCAATCCCAAGTGCACAGCCTATGAAAGAGATTATCAGGGATTCGCCGAATATCAGCCCTGCAATATGCCAGCCGCCGAACCCGAGTGTTTTCATTATCGCATATTCTCCAATGCGCTCCCTTGCTGTCATTGCCATGGTATTTGCCATAACAGCCATGATGATTACTATAACGACAAATGAGACTATCCGGACGGCAATGACAATAGCCTCTGTCATAGAGACAAAGCCCATCTGGAATGCCTTTTCTGTTTCTGTTATGGTTTCTGCCAATGAGTTTTTGAATGTCTTGTCTATCGCAGCTGCTACATCAGAGGCAAGGTCAGGATTGGTTACATTTACCGTAAACCAGCCGACATGGTCAGCACGGTTAGTGGCTGTCTTTTTCAGGGATTCATTAAGGTAATCCCAGTGGAAGAAAAGCTGTGTTTCATCAGAGCTCTTATATTTGCCTTTGTAAATGCCCCTTAGCACAAAATCCCAGTTGCCGGGGAATATTGTGCCTTTAAGCGTTATTGTATCTCCTATTTTCCAGCCGTATTTCTGCGCTATTTTCCTTCCGGCAACGCATGACTTTCTGTCGCGGATGAAGGCATTTTTCTGGTCTTCAGAGAGTACAAATTCAGGCCAGAGGTCAAAGACTGTTTTTACATCAACCGCAAAATTCGGGATGAAATTTTTCTCAGAGATATATACGCCGCCGAACCACGTTGCATATGATACATCCTTCACGCCGGGTATCTGCCGTATCTTTTCTTTATATGACAATGGAAGAAAGAATATGATTGATATGGAATTTCTTGTAACAAGCCGCGATGCGGACGAAGATTCAACGCCTGCATACCATGCGCTAACAACAGTCCTCAAAAGCCCGAATGCGAGAATTGCAATAGTAATTCCGAAAACTGTGAGAGAGGTGCGGAGCTTGTGCCTGAAGGAATTTTTAAAGAGAAGTTTGAGTATTTGCATTTAATATGCCCTTGTCCAGATGCCTGATGATATGCGCCTTCTCGGCTGCGCGCGGATCATGGGTAACCATGATTATTGTTTTCCCGAGTTCGTGCACGAGCCTCTCCATGAGGTCTAATATCTCCTTTGCTGATGCGCGGTCAAGGTCTCCTGTAGGCTCATCAGCAACGAGTATTGCAGGGTCAGTTACAAATGCGCGTGCAATGGCAACGCGCTGCTGCTGGCCGCCTGAAAGCTGAGACGGGTAATGTTTCATGCGGTCAGAAAGGTTGACTATCTGCAAGGCCATTTCTACATGCTCTTTGCGCTCTTTTCTTGAAAGGCCGGTAAGAAGCAGCGGAAGTTCAGCATTTTCAAATGCCGTAAGCACGGGGATGAGATTATAGAACTGGAATATAAAGCCTATGTGCGAGCTCCGCCATTTTGCAAGTCCGGTCTCCGAGAGCGAAGTAATGTCAATGCCTTCTATGCTTACGCTCCCTGAGTCAACCTTATCAATGCCTGCTATCAGGTTTAATAATGTGCTTTTGCCTGAGCCGGAAGGGCCCATCAATGCCATGAATTCATTGTCAGCGATATCAAGGGTGATGTCCTGCAGGACAGGGATTATCTGGTTGCCGCGCTTGTAGGATTTAAAGAGGTTTTTTATCTGAACAATAGCTGTTTTTGTTTCCATCTATTTTTCAGCTATTTTTATCCTTGAGCCGTTCTTTAATTTATCAGAGGGCCTGGCAATTATTCTGTCTCCCGGTTTTATTCCGTCAAGGACTTCTGTCATATCGCCGATTTGTTCGCCTGTTTTTACCGGAGTCTCAACTGCTTTACTCTCTTTTACGAGAAGCACCATCTTTTTGCTGTTCCTGGTAATAACAGATGCCGGGGTAACAGCAATGCGCGGTTTTTGCTCTTCAGGTGTTACAGGCCTGCTTAAAAAAGCCACCTTTGCGCTCATCTCCGGCAATATGCGTTTGTCCTTATCAATGAACCGCACCTTTATGAGGACCGTGGCCTTTGTTCTGTCAGCTGTCGGCACGATCATATGCACTTCCCCGCGGAGGCGTGAATCAGGCAATGCATCGAGCTGAATCTCGCAGGGCTGTCCCATCTTCACATTCCGGAGATTGGACTCAGATACATCAACCTCAACCTGGAGTGAGTTCATGTCAGCAATAGTTACAACAGACGCCTTTGCATTTGCTGCTGCACCCAATGGCGTTACAATATCTCCGATGTCAGCATTTTTTGTCAGGACCACTGCATCAAAAGGCGCCCGTATCATTGAATATTCCAGAGACACCTTTGCTCCCTGCAATGCGGCCTGATTCGCCTTAATGGCGCTTTCAGCGCCTTTGACTGCCGCAATTGCTTTTTTGTACCGTGCCTCTGAAGCGTCATGCTCAGCCTTTGTAACCAGCCCCTGTTCAAACAACTCCTTGTTGCGGTTAAAAGAAAGTGTTGCTTCATTAATCTCTGCCTTTGCCTGCTCAAGATTCGAATATGCAATATTTAAATTTGCCGCTGCCTGGTCTTTTAATGCAGCTGCATCATCGCTTTCAAGGCGTGCAATTATGTCTCCTTTTTTTACAACGCTTCCTTCCTCAGCTGATATTGATACAAGGCGGCCTGTAAGTTTGGATGCAACTGCTGCCTTTCTCTGCGCAACAACATATCCGCTTGCGTTAAGTAATGTAAGAGTCTGGGAAGGATAGACCTGCGAAACAGTTGTGACCTCAACATCTACGGAAGGGGTAAAGATGCCGGCGGAGTAAAGGGATAAAAGCAGGACAGCTGAAATAGACGGCAATGCCCACCTGAGCCATTTCCTGCGTTTCTTCGCATGGAATGCTGATTCAGTCTTGTCTATCCTCAGCTTTGAAAGGTCTTCATTCGCCATCGGTTTTTACTAACCCCTAAACCCTAATTACTGTCTTTTAATGGCGGAGAGGCAGGGATTTGAACCCTGGGTGCGGGATTAGCGCACACACGATTTCCAGTCGTGCACCTTCAGCCGCTCGGTCACCTCTCCAATGTAAAAATATACCTGAAATTTTAACTGATAAGGCGGGGTTTAATCAACTTCAGCGAGAAATTCAAAGCCATTTTTGAAATAAGGATTCAGCAAATCAGATATGGCATCTCAGGAGGCGGTGCCATTCATTATCTATGGTCTTGACAAGTTTTCTGAAGGGCGTTGATACGCCGAATTCACAGGTCTTGCATATAAAATCATCAGGGCTTGGTTTTCCCATAAAAATTTTCCCCAGGATATCTATGGCCTGAGCAGAATTCCAGACTTCCTGCAGAGAGCGCTCTTTTACATTGCCCAGTATTACCTTCCTTGCCATATCTTCGCAGCACAGCACCGCATCACCGTTAGAAGAAATAACCATATCTCTGAGGGGCAGGGTTTTTTTGCAGCCCTTAAGCTTATTGCCGGGATATTTTAAGTTCCATGAGGCGCAGTTATCCAGAAGGCCTGTGCGGGAATTGGGCAGAAATATCTTTACCGAGACATCCCGCTCTTTCCAGTAGCGTTTTACCTTGAGGACCTCTCCCAAGGGCCACTCATAGGGGATGGCGCGTATGTGGATCTTCTTTTTAGGGTAGTGTTCGATGAGGTATTCGATATTTTTAATGGTTATGCCGAAGTCCAGTCCCATTACATGGCGGTAGACATCAGGAGTAATGCCGTGACAGCTTATGTAAATTGGTCCCTTAAAACCGGTTGAGATCAACTTGTCGGTGCGCTCAGGGGTCAACAGGAAGGCATTGGTCTGGATTATGAAATCGAGGCCTGCATTAAGGACATATGATATTTTTTTGAAGACATTCGGGTCTATAAAGAGGTCTCCCATATTGCAAAATATCACATGCCCCCGTATTGCATGGTTTTTTGCAATCGAGGAAAATTCGTCTATAACCTTTGTAAAAAGACTTTCTTCCATCATCCCCATCGGAAGTTTTTTGGATAATTCGCGGTACGGGCATGTTTTGCATGAGGCATTGCAATAAGAGTGTATGTCAACAATTATATTGGATGGGTAGGGCAGGCGTGTAAAGCTGCCTATTTTCGTGCTTTCCATGTATTCCTAGTTTAAAAGTTTACGGCAGGCAGAGTCAATTTTATTTAGATGACGCGGCTACGACAGTTTTTTCTTTAAGATCTCGTTCAGTATCTGCGGATTGGCCTTGCCCTTCATTGCCTTCATGACCTGCCCGACAAAAAAACCGAGGAGCTTTTCATCTCCGCTTTTGTATCTCTCTACCTCTTTGGGGTTCTTTGCAATTATTTCATCAACAGCCTTTTCTATGGCGCCTTCATCGCTGACCTGAACAAGGCCTTTTTCTTTTACAATTACATCAGCGTCTTTTCCTGTTTTGTACATCTCCTCAAAAATAGTCTTTGCGATCTTTCCGCTTATTGTGCCTTTATCCATAAGGCTGAGCATTTCTGCAAGCTGTGCTGGCTTGAGTGCGCATTCTTCAAATGTTTTATTCTCTTCATTTAGAAGTTTCATCAGCTCACCCATCATCCAGTTGGAAACTGCCTTTGCCTGTCCGCCTGCCTTTACAGCTCCTTCGAACCAGTTTGCAATTGATTTTTCAGATGTCAAAAGGTCTGCATCATATTCAGGAAGGCCGAATTCGGCTACAAAACGTTCTCTTTTCACATCAGGAAGTTCAGGCAAGGATGACTTTATTTCATCAATCCATTTCTGTTCTACAGTCATCGGCACGAGGTCAGGCTCGGGGAAATAGCGATAGTCATGCGCCTCTTCCTTGCTGCGCATTGATTCTGTGATTCCCCTGTCAGAATCCCACAGCCTTGTCTCCTGAATAATTTTTCCGCCTTCTTCGATAACTTTTATCTGCCGCTTAATCTCATATTCAAGAGCCTTTTCAACGAACTTGAATGAGTTTATGTTTTTTACCTCTGCCCTTGTTCCAAGTTCTTTCTGGCCAACCGGCCTTATCGAGACATTCGCATCGCATCTGAGTGAGCCCTGCTCCATGTTCCCGTCGCATACGCCAAGATATCTGAGGATTGTCCTGAGTTTTTTCATATACTCTGCTGCCTCTTTAGGGCTTCTTATGTCAGGCTCTGACACAATCTCCATCAAAGGGACTCCTGTCCTGTTTAAGTCAACAAAGCTGTAGTTGCCTCCACCCTCGTGTATATTTTTCCCTGCATCTTCTTCCATGTGAATTCTTGTTATCCCGATTTTTTTAACCTCTCCATCAACAACAATCTCTAAGAAACCATGCTCGCAGATGGGAAGCTCATACTGGCTTATTTGATAGCCTTTCGGCAGGTCAGGGTAGAAATAATTTTTTCTTGCAAATCTGCTGTAATTTGAGATTTTGCAGTTAGTTGCAAGCCCGGTTCTTATGGCAAACTCCAATGCCTTTTTATTTAAGACAGGAAGCACTCCGGGCATCCCGATGCATATCGGGCAGGTCTGGGTGTTAGGCTCAGAGCCGAATTTTGTGGAGCAGCCGCAGAATATTTTTGTCTCCGTAAGCATCTGCGCATGGACTTCAAGGCCTATGACTGCTTCGTATTTCATAGGTTAGGTTTTCTCTTATGCCACTCTGTTGACTGCTCGTATGCGTATGAGACTTTGAGTATCGTCTCTTCGTCAAAGTGCTTCCCTATAATTTGTAACCCTATCGGAAGATTATTTGAGGTAAAACCGCACGGTATGGATATGCCGGGAATTCCCGCGAGGTTCACTGATATCGTGAATATGTCTGAAAGGTACATTTGCAATGGGTCTGAGGATTTTTCTCCTGCCTTGAATGCTGCGGTAGGAGATGTCGGTGTTGCTATAACATCAACTTGATTGAATGCCGTTTCAAAGTCCTGTTTTATCAGGGTCCTTGCCTGCTGGCCTTTTTTGTAATATGCGTCATAGTATCCGGAAGACAGAGTAAATGTGCCGAGCATGATTCTTCTTTTAACCTCTGCGCCAAAACCCTGCGCCCTTGTGTTCATGTACATATCCATGAGGTCTTTACCCTCTGCCCTGAAGCCGTATTTAACGCCGTCATATCTTGCCAGGTTTGAACTTGCCTCTGATGTTGCAAGCACGTAATATGTGGCAACAGCATATTCGGTATGAGGGAGTGAGATTTCAACAGGAATAGCGCCGAGAGATTCAAGTTTTTTAACAGCATCTCTTGCAGATTTTTCTATTTCTTTATCCATTCCCCTGATGAAATATTCTTTTGGAATCCCAATCTTGAGGCCTTTGATATCCTGCCCAAGATTTTTTGCGAAATCAGGGACAGCAACAGGCGCTGATGTGGAATCAAAAGGGTCTTTGCCTGAGATTATGTTCATGAGGATTGCTGAGTCTTTTACATTTTTTGTTATAGTGCCTATCTGATCAAGTGATGATGCAAATGCAACCAAACCGAATCTTGAAACGCGTCCGTAGGTAGGCTTTAAACCAACAACACCGCATAAAGAAGCAGGCTGTCTTATCGAGCCTCCGGTGTCAGAACCGAGAGCTGCAATGCACTCATCCGCAGCAACAGCAGCAGCAGAGCCTCCGCTTGAACCTCCGGGAATTCTTTCGAGGTCCCAGGGGTTTTTTGTCGTAAAGAATCCAGAGTTTTCTGTTGAAGAGCCCATTGCAAATTCATCAAGGTTTGTTTTTCCAATGAGGATATATCCCTGAGCACCGAGTTTTGATGTCACTGTACTTTCATAGGGCGGAATAAAATTCGAAAGTATCTTTGATGAACATGTTGTGCGGATGCCCTTTGTGCACATGTTGTCTTTTATGGCGATTGGAATGCCGGAAAGAGATGAGGGTTTCCCTGCATCTATTGCCTGCCTGGAGGCCTCAGCCATTGCGTATGCCTTTTCTTTAGGTAAGGTGATAAATGCCTTTACCCTGTCTTCGACAGTATCAATTCTTTTATATATTGAATCGAGCAGTTCTTGGGCTGAGACTTCTTTTTTATCAAGAAGTTTCTTTGCCTCAGAAATGCCAAGCTTGTATAAATCCAAAATCTTACCTCATGGAAATTTGATTTGATAAGTTTAGCATACAAAACAGAAACACATCCAGAATCATTGGGTACAGCCTTAGCTCATTCCTGTCAATACTCTATGCAATACCTTGCCTAAATCCTCAACCTTATAAGGTTTGATGATAAAATCTCTAAACCCGTATTTTTCAAAATCCGCTATAACCGGGTCATTGGAATAGCCGCTTGACACAATTGCTTTAATGTGAGGGTCTATTTCGATTAATTTTTTGACGGTTTCTTTGCCTCCCATGCCGCCGGGGATTATTAAATCCATGATGACAACATCAAAAGGATTCCGGGATTCTATGGCTTTTTTGTAGAGTTCTATTGTTTTAATGCCGTTTTCAGCAAGGCTAATCTCGTATCCCAGAAATGTCAGGGCTTCACCTGCGGCTTCTCTAATATCTGCTTCATCATCCATTATCAGGATTTTCCCATTGCCGGCTATGGGGCCTTCTTCTAAATCCTTTTTTGCCAGGGCTTCTTTCCCTGAAGCCGGAAGATAGATATGAAAAATTGTTCCGATTCCCAATTTCGATTCAACCATAATATGTCCATTATGGTTTTTTATAATAGAGTAGGTTGTTGCAAGGCCAAGCCCGCTTCCTTTTTGTTTGGTTGTAAAATAAGGGTCAAATATCCTGGCCAGCTGTTCTTCGGGTATTCCAATCCCATTATCCTCAATGGATATCTTTATGTAGTTCCCGCCTTTCAGCAGGAAAGGATTGTCAATATCTGCAGTAATATTTTCAGCCATTACCTTTAGTATTCCGCCTTCAGGCATTGCCTGCTGGGCATTTATTGCAAGATTACTGATGACCTGATTTATCTGGCCCTCGTCTATTTCGACAGGCCAGAGGTTTTTGGCAATGGAATAATTGCAGCTGATATTGGAGCCTTTCAGCGTAAAATCAATTGATTCTTCGAGAAGTTCAGCAATTGAAATTATTTTCTTTATCGGCGCCCCGCCCATCGCAAAGGTAAGCAGCTGATGTGTCAGTTTCTGTGCCCTCAGCGTTGCTCTTTCTGCGGATGTTAATCGTTTGAAGATTTTATCTTCCGGATCAACAAGCATCTTTGCAAGTGAAATATTTCCCAGGATTCCTGTCAGGGCATTGTTGAAATCATGGGCAATGCCTCCGGCAAGAAGGCCCACAGATTCAAGTTTCTGTGCCTTCATAAGTTCTTCTTCCATTTTCCTGCGCTCGGTGATATCTCTGATTACTGCTACTATGCCGGCAGGGTTCCCTTCTGAATCCGCGACTCTCTGTTTGACAACATGGAGCCATCTACGCCCAACACATTCGTCGGTATGGACAGGTTTTTCTGATTTCATCGCGTCCTCGTCGCTTTTTCTGCACGCCTCGGCAGCTTCTATTGCCATGAAGGAAAAATCTGTTTTGCCTATAATGTCTTTTATGTCTGCATTAAAAAATTTCGCGCATTCCTCATTAACCACCAAATATCTGAATTCTTTATCCTTAAGGATAATAATGTCGCTTGAAGAGTTTATAATAGTTTCAAGCCTGCGTGAAAAGTTTATTATCTCCTCTTGCGCCTGTTTGTGTTCCCTGACCTCAATCTGAAGCAGGTCTATGCCTATTGCCATGTCAGCAGTACGCTCCTTTACTATCTCCTCAAGGTCTTCGCGGTGCTTCCTCAATTCTTCTTCCAGCCTCTTGCGCATGGTAACATCCCTGAATACTACAACTGCCCCAACTATCCTGTCATTTTCTTTAAGGGGAGTGCTTATGTATTCTACAGGGAAGCTGGTTCCGTCTTTTCTCCAGAACACCTCGTCTGTTACATGATGGACGAACCCGTCTTTAAACGCTGCATATATCGGACATTCTTCCCTGGGGTACGGAGTCCCGTCAGGTTTCGAGTGGTGCATGATATCGTGTTGAAACTTGCCTATAATCTCCCCGGGTTCCCAACCTATCATTTTTGCCGCTGCAGGATTTGCAAAGGTTGTGTTGCCGTTTAAATCTATGCCATAGATGCCTTCTCCTGCGCAATTCAATATAAGCTCGTTTTGATGATAGAGCCTGTTAATCAGTTCTTCGGTGTGTTTGCGTTCAGTGAGATCTCGGACAATCTCTATGACCGCGATTATTTTACCCGCGGAGTCTTTTAGCGGTGACGCTGTGATTTCAATATGTGACATTTTTTTGCCCGGCAAAACACATTTTTCTGTCTTGTGTATTAATCCGTCATTAAATGACATCTCCACAGGACATCTTTCACATATCTTTTCTCTGTCATTATAGGCTTTATAACAGTATTCCCCAACGTGGCTGCCGGCCATGTCTTTGTGAGTCTGATTCTGATACATAATTTTAAAGTCATTATCCTGTATGCTGATACCATTTCCTATTGCTGCAATGATTGCTTCTGACCTGGCTTTTTCCTCTGCGATTTTTTTTACGGCCTCCCGCATCTTTTTCTCTGAACTGCTGATGGAGAAAAACAGGGGGGCAAGCCATGCAACTCCTGCAAACATAAAAACTGATATGCCAAGGCCAACCAGTTCATATGTCATATCAGGCGGAGCAGACAAGTCGTTGGAAATCAGGCGGAGTAATGTTATAAGGCGGCGGATTGCTATAAGGAAAGCAGATATCGAAATTAATATCCATGCTGTGTGCCACCTTGTGGCCCTTATCAGCCTTAAAGCAAAAGCGGCTGCTGCAAACTGAAATACGAGGGCAGCACCTATGACAAATTTGACATCCATTTCTCCTTATAAGTATAGCGTAATCTCCGGATTTTTGACTATATATCAAAGGGATTTTTTGCTGGATTGTGCAATATGGAAAATCTTTCTTGCTTTTTAATCTTTTTTCTGTAAAACTATCTGGAGTTTCGGGTGCCGAAAGGCTTAATAGGGAATCCTGTTAAATACAGGAGCGGTCCCGCCGCTGTAAACGTGGACGAAAGCCAACCATGCCACTGTTCCGATGAGTCGGAATGGGAAGGCTGGCGAGTAGGATGAAGCGTAAGCCAGAAGACCTGCCATGAACACAGGGTTTAGGGAGTAGGGTTTAGGGGTTAGTGAAAAAATAATCCCCAAGCTCCAATCCCTAATCCCTAAAGAGCCTTTCCGCGGAGAAAGGTGAGGATGAAGTGAAACAGGGTGCAATCCTCAGAATCCTTATTTGGGTTCTGAGGATTTTTTATTTTTAGGAGGGTAATTGATCACGTTCATTATCGGCGGTGCAAGGAGCGGCAAAAGTTCTTTTGCAATATCTGAGGCATTAAAAACTAAAGGCAAAAAGGCTTATATTGCCACTGCACAGGCATTGGATGAAGAGATGAAAAAGAGGATAGAAAAACATAAAAGAGAGCGGACTGCGGAATGGCATGCTATTGAAGAACCATTGCAAATTGCCGGAATAATAAAAGATATCTCCGGCAAGTATGATGTAATTCTTTTGGATTGCCTTACCCTCTGGCTTTCGAATCTGATGATGAACAATAAAGGCATCGAAAAAGAGATTAAACTTTTATGCTCTGCGCTGCACGCTGCACCCTGCACGCTGTTTGTTGTCTCCAACGAGGTTGGTATGGGGATTGTTCCGGAAAATGAGATGGCAAGGAGGTTCAGGGATATGGCAGGAGCATTGAATCAGAAAGTGGCAGAGATTGCTGATGAGGTTTATATGGTTGTGGCAGGGATACCGGTAAAAATAAAAGGAAGGATGTAAGAATGCAGGCAAGGCATAGTATTTTCGCTCATTCTCGGGCTAAAGCCCTCCGAGGATTTTGCCTCTTGATAATTCAATTTTTTATTGAATATCGGCAAAATAAGCCGCTCAAATACTGTACCTTGCCTTAAATAAAAAGGAGAAGAATGATGAAAGGACTATTGGGGGAAATTGTATCTGTTAACGGGAATTTTTTGGAAAGGGCGCAGAAAAGGCTCGATAGCCTTACAAAACCATTGGGAAGCCTCGGAAGGCTTGAGGAGTTTGCAGGGAGGCTTGTGGCAATAACAGAAAACACGATGCCTGTTCTCGATAAAAAAGTGATATTTACTTTTGCAGGCGACCATGGTGTTGCAGATGAAGGGGTCTCTGCATTCCCGAGGGAAGTAACAAGGCAGATGGTATTAAATTTTCTTAGCGGCGGGGCAGGCATAAATGTCCTTGCAAGGCACGCAGGTGCAGATGTCATTGTTGTTGATATAGGAGTTGATTTTGATTTTAACCCCTCTATGTCCCCCCTTGCCAAGGGGGGAATTAAAGGGGGGTCTTCTTTTGTCTCTAAAAAAATATTAATGGGAACAAAGAATATGAGAAAAGGCCCTGCCATGACAAAAGAGGAAGCTGAAAAATGCATTGGAGTCGGGATTGAGCTTGCCAATGAATATTCAAAAAAGGGATATAAAATATTCGGCACCGGCGAGATGGGGATTGCAAATACAACCCCGTCTTCTGCAATTGTGTCGGTCCTTACCGGCAAATCAGTATCAGAAGTAACCGGCAAAGGCACCGGCATAGGCGACGATGCACTCAGGAATAAGATTAAGGTTATTGAAGATTCAATAGCTCTTAATAAACCGAATCCAGCAGACCCTCTTGATGTTCTCTCCAAAGTGGGGGGCGCTGAGATAGGGGGTATTGCAGGATTGATAATTGGTGCAGCCTCAAACAGGATTCCTGTTGTTATTGACGGTTTCATATCAACAGCAGGCGCTTTGATAGCTTGCTGCATTGAACCAAAAACAAAAGACTATATGTTTGCGGCTCACAATTCTGTTGAGATTGGCCATAAGATTATGCTCGAAAAGATTGGGTTAAGGCCTATCCTTGATCTGGATCTCAGGCTTGGTGAAGGCACAGGCGCAGCGCTTGCAATGCTCGTTATTGAGGGAGGATTGAAGATATATAAAGAAATGGCGACATTCGGTGAAGCAGGGGTGTCGAATAACGAATAGACAGGTATTTTAAAAAACGATGGATAAGAAAAATATGAATACCGGCAAAATAAAGCCGCTCAAATACCATATTCTGTCTTTTGTGGAGTTTAGGATTCTATGAAAAAAATTTTACTCGCATTTCAGTTTTTAACAATTATCCCTGTGAAGGTGAAGGGAGATATTTCTGAAAAGGAAATATCGCGGTCTGCAAACTTTTTCTCATTTGTCGGAGCATTGCAGGGACTGTTGGCTGCGGTTTCTGCCTTATTTTTATCTAAGGTATTCCCCCTGGAAATCGTAAGCGCTCTTGTCGTTTTAATTTTGATATTAAGCAACGGAGGGTTTCACCTTGACGGACTTGCAGATACATTTGACGCACTTGCCGTGAAATCAAGCGGAGATGAAAAAGCTGACAGAGAGAGAAGGCTCGCTGTAATGAAGGACAGCTCCACCGGCGCTATCGGAGTAGTTTCAATAACACTCACAATCCTTATGAAATATCTTTTCATAAAAAACCTCTTTTTAATAAATGCCCCGCTTCCTGTTGTTTTATCAATCCTGTTTCTGATGCCGGTATTTTCGAAATGGGCAATGACCCCTGCAATGTATCATGGAATATCTGCAAGGAGGGATGGCTTAGGCAGAATATTTATAAATAACAGCAGTGTGAACAACGTTATTTTTTCATCTGCGGCAGTAATTATCTTTTATATATTAATTGCTGTGCTTTATCTTGGCAGGTCGTATGGGCCAGCCGTCATTGCTTTGTTTTTTGTGCTCTTTTTTGTGTTGTATGCATTCAGTTTTTTTTCAGCGAAATTCTGTGAAAGAAAGTTCGGCGGCCTTACAGGCGATACATTGGGTGCAATAGGCGAAATATCAGAAATGCTATTTTTAATGGTGGTATCAGTATGGTTACAACACTCTATTTAATAAGGCACGGGGAGACAGAGGGAAGCGAAACAAAGCGCTACAAAGGCAGCATTGATGTGCCGTTGTCAGAGAAGGGAATTGAACAGGTTAAAAAAGTGGCAGTATTTATAAGAGAGCATCTCAGATTAGAATCATCCGCAAAATACCAGAGCTATTTAAGGGATATACACAAAACAAAAGGGTCGAGGGGTCAAGGGGTAAAGGGGTCAAGGAAGGCCCAAAGACTTGCTGCTGTTTATACATCAAATCTGAGCAGGGCAGTGAAGAGCGCTGAGATAATAGCAAGGCCGTACAAATTGAAACCGATACAGATGAAAGAGTTCAGAGAGAGAAGTTTCGGTATTTGGGAAGGGATGTCTTTTACGGAAATAAAAGAAAGGTATCCGGAGGAATTCAGTGCATGGGCAGGTAATCCGCTGAAGTACAGCCCTGTTGAAGGAGAGAGCACTGTTGAAGTGGAGAAAAGGGTTATGAGGGCGGTAAACAGGATATTGAAAAAGCATAGAGGCGGTGAAATTGCGATAGTCTCGCATGGCGGGGTGAGCAGAATAATACTCTGCAATATTCTCGGTATCCCGCTTGAAAATATATTCAGGATTGAGCAGGACTATGCTGCAGTGAATATTATTGAATTCTGGAATAAATATCCGGTTGTAAAACTTTTAAATGGACAAGTTGGTTCGAAGGGTTATAAACATGACTGATTTTCGCTTATTGAGAGAGACAGGCCATAATATTTTCGCTCATTCTCGGGCTGAAGCCCTGCGAGGTTTTTGCCTCTTTAAATCTAATATCTACTGTTGGACTATCGGCAAAAAAAACCGCTCAAATACAATGCCCCGTCTCTGTAAAGGAAAATCCAATGTCTAAGGCACTGATGATTCAGGGGACCGGCTCGGGCACAGGTAAAAGCCTCATTGTAACTGCGCTGTGCAGGATTTTCAGGGATATGGGAATAAATGTGGCGCCTTTTAAAGCGCAGAACATGGCGCTTAATTCATATATAACCGGCGACGGCGGAGAAATAGGAAGGGCACAGGCATTGCAGGCGGAAGCAGCGCGGATAGCGCCGGCAGTAGATATGAATCCGATATTGCTTAAGGCTTCCGGAGATATGGGCTCGCAGGTCATTGTTCATGGAAAAGTTCATGCAACAATGAAGGCAAGAGAATACTATGCATTCAAAAAAAATGCGTGGCAGGCTGTAAAGGCATCGTTTAAAAGGCTTTCCGGCAGATATGATCTCATAGTCATGGAGGGCGCAGGAAGTCCTGCTGAGATAAATCTCATGGATGTGGATATAGTGAACATGGCCGCTGCAAAATATGCAAAGGCCCCTGTAATTTTAGTGGGTGATATAGACAAGGGAGGCGTCTTTGCATCTCTCTATGGAACAGTTAAATTGCTCGGGAAAGACAGCAGGCACATCAAGGCCTTTATCATAAACAAGTTCCGTGGAGATTTCGGGATACTCAAGCCCGGGCTTGAGATGATAAAAGACAAAACAGGGAAGCAGGTAATAGGGGTTTTACCATATATAAAAAATATAGGCCTGCCTGAAGAGGATGGGTTGGCGCTCCAGCGAATTTCGAATTTCGAATTTCAAATTTCAAATTCTGTAAAGATAAAGATTGTTGTCGTAAGGCTGCAATACATCGCGAACTTTACAGATTTCGATCCTTTTGTCTGTGAACCGGATGTGGAACTTGTATATTCCGCCAATCCTGCGGACATAGAAAATGCAGACATTGTAATCATCCCGGGCTCAAAAAACACAATTAAAGATTTTATGCTTTTGAAAGAGGCCTTTCTTGATAAGAGCATAAAACGGGCCTATTCAAAGGGTGTTCAGATTATAGGCATGTGCGGAGGATACCAGATGCTGGGCAGGAAGATATATGACCTGCATAGTGTAGAAAGCAACCATAAGGAAATTAACGGTATCGGGCTTTTAAACATAGAAACAAACTTCGGGAAAAATAAGACGACATGTCAGACAGAGGCGGAACTGATTGAAGGCTCATGGCTCATGGCTCATGGCAATAAAAACTATCAGCTATTAAAAGGCTATGAGATTCATATGGGCGAAAGCAGCGGCGATATCGGGCTGTTTAAAATAAATCGTTTTCCCTATTCACCGATTGACCGATTGACCGATTCACCGATTTTCGATGGTTCTATAAACGGCAACTGCTGGGGGACTTATCTGCACGGCATTTTTGAAAACGACCTCTTCAGAAGGGAAGTAATTAATAGCGCGAGAAGAAAGAGGGGTCTTCCCCCTGTTGCTTGCACTGTCAGGTATGCTGAAATAAAAGACAGGGCTATTGACAGCCTTGCAGGCGTTGTTAGAGAAAATATCGGCCTCAATTATATAAAAAAGGTTATAGGCCTATGACAGACAATGTTCGTTCAGCCTTCAGCCTTTCGCCTGCGATACTTGTACTGGCATTCCTGCTCGACCTTGCCATCGGCGATCCGCGATGGCTGCCCCATCCGGTGAGGATTATAGGGAGGGCAATAACGCACGCAGAAAATCTCCTGAGGAAGCGGGAAGGGAGAATATCGGTGACAATGGAAAGGGGCAAGGGTATTCTTCTTGTAATAATAATTGTTGGCGCTGTCTTTTGTGCTGCATGGCTTGCCGTTCATTTCTTATTATCCATGGATACTCCTTACTTCTTGTTTATTGCTTCCTGCCTTTTGCTTATTTATCTTACGGCAGCTGCAATTGCTGCCCGTGAATTAATAAACTCAGCAAGTCTTGTTATAGAATCGGTAAGGGACAAAGATATCGGCAGCGCAAAAAAGAGCCTGAGCATGATTGTAGGGCGCGATACAGAGAACCTCTCAGAAAAAGGGGCATTGAGGGCAACCATAGAGACCCTGTCTGAAAATTTATCTGACGGTGTTGTCGCCCCGGTTTTTTATCTTGCAGTCGGCGGGCTTCCCCTTGCCCTGACGTATAAGGCCATAAACACACTCGATTCAATGGTCGGCTATAAGAATGACAAATATAAAAACTTTGGTTGGGCGGCAGCGCGACTTGACGACATCGCCAATTACATCCCTGCAAGAATAACAGGGATTCTCATTGCTGTCTCATCAGGTGTTGCTTTCCGTTCACTGTCTGCTGTCCATTATTCACTGAAAACTATGTTCCGGGACGGCGGAAAACATACAAGCCCTAATGCCGGTATTCCTGAGGCAGCCATGGCAGGCGCGCTTGGCGTCAGGCTCGGAGGGCCTTCCACATACGGGGGCATTGTTGTAGACAAGCCTTATATAGGAAGAGACACAGCGGTTGATTATCTGACTGCTTCTGAAAAAACAATTACTGTAGTAAAAACCACTTCATTGCTGGGGACAGGGATAGCAGCGGTTGTTTTATACGCAAGGAGCCTTGTATGACAGGGAGGAAAAGACTGCCGGAGCTTCACGGCGGGAATATATACAGGGCAGCCGAGGAAACCGGACTGCCTGAAGGCAGGATAATAGATTTCAGCGCATCCATAAATCCCCTCGGCATCTCAAAAAAAGTAAAGAGGGCGTTAATCAAGAACATCCGACATCTCATTCATTACCCGGACCCTGATGCAACCGAATTAAGACACCACCTTTCTAATCATCACCATATAAGCGTTGATTCTGTTTTATGCGGAAATGGAAGCACAGAGCTTATCTATCTTGTCCCGATGGCGCTGAAACCCGAAAAGGTTCTTATCCCTCAACCAACATTTTCTGAGTATGAAAGGGCAGTTCTTGTCAGCCGGAAGCCGGAAGCCGGAAGCCGGAAGGCAGCCATTAAATATTTTAAGCTTGATAGAGATAAAGATTTTGAAACAGATCCCGATGCATTTATTAAGGCCATGAAGGGCTGTGATATGGCTTTTCTCTGCAATCCAAATAATCCGACAGGCCGGCTGCTTAAAAGAGCTGCTATGCTGAAAATAGCAGGTGCTGCGAAAAAACTCAGATGCTATCTTGTTGTTGATGAAGCTTTCATTGACTTCTGCCCAAAGGATTCGGTGGTAAATGAGGTTACTGATAACCCTTATCTGATTGTCATGGGGTCAATGACGAAATTCTATGCCCTTACAGGGCTAAGGATTGGATACGGCGTTTTCCACCAAAGTGTAATTAAAAAAATAAGCTCATATAAAGAACCGTGGGCAGTAAATACCATTGCGCAGAGGGCCGGAGTTGTTGCAATTAGTGATACCGAATACAGAGATGAGACATTCAGCGTCATGAAACAGGAAAAAAAATTTATGGAAGACGGCCTTGGAAAATTAAAAATAGAGTATATCCCTTCAGCTGTGAATTATTACCTGATAAGATTAAATAACGCAGGAGAAGTGATTAATTCACTTAGGAATAAAGGGATTCTTGTAAGGGACTGCTCCAATTTTGCGGGGCTTAACAGAGCTTATATCAGAATTGCAGTCAAATCCCGCAGGCATAATGCGCGCTTATTAAAGGAGCTTTCTTTATGGCACAAGGCATAGTGATAGCCGGCACACACAGCGGAGGCGGAAAGACAACCATTACTTTAGGCCTGCTTGCAGCCTTAAAGAAAAAGGGGTTAAAGGTGCAGTCCTTCAAGGCAGGCCCCGATTTCATAGATTCAGGACTTCACAGGATTATCACAGGCAGGCCGTCCAGGAATCTTGATATCCGGATGTGCGGAGAGGATTACGTCAGGGATTGTTTTTATAAACATTCGATGGATGCGGATATATCAATTGTGGAAGGCGTTATGGGCATGTATGACGGAGAATTCAGCACGGCAAATTTGGCAGAGCAGCTTAACCTGCCTGTAATACTTGTTGTGGATGCCTATGGTATGGCCGAAAGCGCAGGAGCGGTAGTAAGAGGCTTCGCCTCGTATGAGGGTCAAAGGGCCAAGGGGTCAAAGGGTCAAAGCAGTAAAAATCCTGATGCTTGTCTTGCAGGTGTTATCTTCAACCGAGTAGCATCGGAGAGTCATTACCTCCGGCTTAAAGAGAGCGTTCGGGATGTTGCAGTCATGGGATATCTTCCGAGAGACTTGGACTTTGAGATACCCCACAGACACTTAGGGCTGACCGTTGCAGAGGAAAATCCGATTGCTGAAGAAAATATTGAAAGGCTTGCAAAAACAGTATGGGAACATGTAGATGTTGATGCCATATTAAGCAGCATTCCCCACTTTAATTCCCCCCTTAGTAAGGGGGGACATAGGGGGGTGGACTTATCGTCATCCTCCACAAGAATCGCCATCGCCTACGACAAAGCCTTCTGCTTTTATTATGAAGATAATTTTGATTTATTAAAAGATGCCGGCGCAGAAATAATTACATTTAGCCTTCTTTCAGATTCTGAAATCCCTGATGGTGTTGATGCAGTGTATATCGGAGGCGGCTACCCTGAACTTTATACAGAAGAGTTATCAAAAAATAAGGCAATGCTCGCTTCCATAAAAGGCTGGGCAGATTCAGGAAGGCCTGTTTATGCTGAATGCGGAGGATTAATGTATCTGTCGCAGGGGATATATGATTTTGACGGCAATTTGTTTAAGATGGCCGGCATATTTCCCTTTGAGACTCAGATGAAGAGAGGACGGCCGCATCTCGGTTACAGGGATATCACCCTTAAAGACGACTGTATCATCGGCAAAAAAGGAGATAAACTGCGAGGGCACGAGTTTCATTATTCTGAAATAAAGCCATCGGCTATTAGTTGCCAGCTGTCAGCGATTACAAACTGTTATGCGCTTAATAATAACAAAGGCGGCGCTGATATTCAGGATGAGGGTTATCGGTTCAGGAATACCATCGCGAGTTACATACACGTGCATTTCGGCAGTAACCCTGATATAGCAAATAATTTTATAAATTTTACAAGGGAGTATTGATGGAAAACATAATCCTGATAGGACATGGCAGCCCAAAGAAGGATGCAAATAATGTTGAGATGGTTGGAAGGCTGCTGCATCAGGCCATCCATCCTGGTTGCAGCAAGGGTTGTGTAAAAGTTGCATATCTTCAATTTGCAGAACCTGATTTGATGGATACCATTAAAAAAAGCATCCTTGGCGGAGCAGAAAGGATAATTGTTCACCCCTTTTTCCTTAGTTCAGGCATGCATGTTACAAAGGACATACCTGAGATGATACAGCAGGCTGAGAGGATTTATCCCGATGTTGAATTCGTTTATACGGAACCGCTCGGCATCCACGAAAAGCTTGTGCATGTGGTTTTGGAAAGAATGGCATCGGCAGGGTTTAAAGCGCCCGGAGATATTGAAAAAAGGAGCTTTGAAATAATCTCTGATAAGATAGACCTGAGCAGTTTTCCTCCTGAACAGCTGCCTGTGATAAAGCGTGTAATACATGCTACTGCTGATTTCGAATTCAAGGATTCCCTTGTATTCTATGCCGATGCCGTGAGGGCAGGCGTGGAAGCAATAAGGACAGGCAAGGATATACTGACAGACATCAGGATGGTAAAGGCAGGGATAAACAAGAAACTCTTAAAAAAATGGGGCGGGAAGGTAATCTGCAAAATACAGGGCAAAGGACAAGGGACAAAGGGCAAAGGGCATAAGACAAAGGCCGAAATCGGGATTGAAGCAGCGTTAAGAGAAAACAATAACATCGGTATTATAGTCATTGGCAATGCCCCTACTGCGCTGCTAAAGACAATTGAAATTTTTAATCATGAATCATGCATTGTGCATCGTGAATCTCTGCCACTGCTTGTCGGTGTTCCCGTGGGTTTTGTTAAGGCGATTGAATCAAAGGCATTACTCTCAACGCAGAAGTTTCCATTTATAACAAATTTAAGCAGAAAGGGCGGCACACCTGTAGCAGTGGCAATTGTGAATGCTCTGCTAAAAATAGCAGAAGGAGGTGATAAATGAGATAGTAAGAAGCACGAAGCGAGAAGTAAAAAGTATAAAACATGGAATGATGAAGCGGAAAGGGGTGAAATCCCCCTGCTGTCCCGCAGCCGTGAAGGGAACGAAAGCCCGATAGAAGTCACTGTTCCGATATATCGGGATGGGAAGACAGGTGAGTAGGTTGCCCTGAGCCGGAAGACCTCTCATTCCTAAAAAACTTCGATGGAAAAGGAGAAAGATATGTTTAAAAGGATTTTTGCAATAGTGGTCGTGCTGCTGTGGTCCGGATTGGCCTTCGCTGCCCATCCGCTAATTAGTGACGACACAGGCACACAGGGTAAAGGAAAGTTTCAACTCGAGGTGAACAGCGAATTCACCTACGAAAAAGAACGGCAGTACAAGGCGGACGAGGATAAATGGGAGACAAAGAAAGAGACTGGAGGCGAATTGGCAACAATACTCTCTTACGGCATAACCGATAATGTGGATGTTGTTCTCGGTCTTCCGTATCAATGGAAAAAGACAAGGATAGATAATGTTGTCACCACCGATAAAACCGAACAGGGGGACGGCATATCTGATATGTCTTTAGAGGTCAAGTGGAGGTTCTATGAAAAGGATGGGCTTAGCTTCGCCATGAAGCCAGGACTCATACTTCCCACAGGTAATGAGAATAAAGGGCTCGGTAACGGCAGGGACTCCTATGCCTTTACATTTATAACAACAAAGGAGATGGAACCCTTGGCATTCCATCTTAATCTTGCCTATGCCCATAGCGAGTATAAACTTCAGGAAGACAAAGAGGCCAATAGAAGAGACATCTGGCATGCCTCTCTTGCTTCAGAGGTAGAGGCAGTAAAAAATCTCAGGGTAGTCGCAAATATCGGGATGGAGAGAAATCTCGATAAGACATCCAATACACACCCTGCATTTATACTGGGCGGTTTGATTTATTCCATACTTGAGAACTTTGATGTAGATTTTGGTATCAAGGGAGGGCTTAATAAACCCGAAACCGATTATTCAATCCTTGCAGGCATTGCATGGAGGTTTTAAATGAAATTACAAATTACAAATTACAAATTACAAATTTTCTTTTTACTTTTTACTGTCCACTATTCACTATTCACTGCTTCTAATGCTCATGCCATGCACATTTCAGAAGGCATACTGCCTTTCAACTGGGCATTGCTCTGGTCTGCTATCGCGGTTCCGTTTGTGGCATGGGGATTATATAAACTCAAGAAACTGTCGGCGATTGACCTTTCATTCAAACCCCTCGTGGGATTAATGGCTGCTGTTGTATTCATCATCTCATGCATGCCCATCCCTGTGCCCACAGCAGGCACATGCTCGCATCCATGTGGCACAGGAATATCAGGGATACTTGTTGGTCCGGCCATAAGCATACTGATTACAACAGTGGCTTTATTAATTCAGGCGCTTTTTCTGGCGCATGGCGGCCTGAGCACATGGGGCGCTGATATAGTATCCATGGGTGTGATAGGCTCCTTTGCGGGTTTCCTGACATTCAAGGCATTGCGCTCGGTAAAAATAAGCATGGCAGTTTCAGGATTCATGGCAGGATTGCTGGCAGACTGGGCAACCTACTGTGCAACATCTGCCGAGCTTGCATCAGGCATAAAAGGCGGCTCAGCATTCATGCCCCTTTTCTGGAAGATACTTATCGCATTTATTCCGACTCAGCTTCCGCTGGGAATCCTTGAAGGCGCGATGACAGCAGGCATGGTTACCCTGCTTTACAAGAAGCGGCCCGACCTTCTGGTAAAGATGCGGGTAATAAAGCAGGAGGAGGCAGCAATATGAAAATTCAAAATTCAAAATTCAAAATTCAAAGTTGCGGAATATTTTTACTGGCAATTTTTGCGCTTTTCACTATTCACTATTCACTATTCACTGACACTGACACTGACACTGTCACTGCCTCTGAAAAATGGCAGGGTGTTGACGAGTCTGTAATAGAAAAGGTTGCGAAGGAGCATGGCAGAGAGGCAAGGGAGCCGTTCATTAATACGGATCAGGGCGACCTGCTTCTTTTTGTCTTTCTCCTCGCAGGCACAATCGGAGGCTTCGCAGCAGGATATTACTGGAGGGAACTGATAGGGAATAAAAGACAGAAAGTAAAGAATAAAGAATATGGAAATCTTTAGCGAATACTTCAAAAAAGACCACCTGCTTTCGCAGGTTGACGCGAGGTTAAAACTCGGCGTCAGCCTCTTTGTTTTAGCAATGGTATTGAGCTATAAAGGGCTTGAGTTTCCTTTATTCATACTGGGCATAAGTCTTTGCCTCTGTATAAGGATGAAAATACCTTTTAAGGTATTTCTTCTGAGATTTTCAGAGCCTGTGTTTATCGCATCTGTTGTGATATTGCTTAAATTCCTGTTTTCAGGACAGGAGACTATGTTCTCAATAAAGGTGTGGGGCATCACAATAACAGGACACAAAGACGGGCTTATGGACGGACTGCAAATCGGCAGCAGGATTTTGGGGGCCGTTTCCGTTGTTGCTTTATTGGGCTTTTCTACCCTATTTACAGAGATAATGGCAGGGTTGTCATGGCTTAAAATCCCCAGGGGCCTTATAGAAATATCGCTGTTTGCCTACAGATATATCTTTGTGCTCTTTGAAGATGCGATGGTCATATATAACGCACAGAAAAACCGTCTTGGTTATTCCAATGTCAAGCGGGGATTAAGTTCATTCGGAACCTTGACAGGCTCACTGACACTCAAGGCGTTTGAACACAGCCAGAACACAACAACTGCAATGCTTCAGAGGGGATATGACGGCAACATCCCGATGTTGAAACACAAGCCGTTCAGGTTTTCGGAAGTAGCAGCCTCAATTTTATTAGTATTTGCAATGGGGTTTGTATGGCAGATTTGAAGATAAGATTGTCTGTTCAAATAAATTCATTTAAATATCCGGACGGAACACAGGCATTGTCTGATATTGCGGTTAATATCTCGCTTGGAGAATTTATCGGCATACTCGGCTCAAACGGCTCGGGGAAAACAACACTGCTTAGAATAATGGACGGCTTAATGAAAGATTTTGAAGGCAGCGCTTATCTTGACGGGGCTGACATAAAAAAACTTTCCCCAAAAGAGATTTACAGTAAGGTTGGCCTTGTCTTTCAAAATCCGGATGACCAGCTTTTCGCTCCTACTGTATTTGAGGATGTGGCATTCGGCCCGATAAACATGGGGTTCAGGGAAGATGAGGTCATCACCCGTATAAACAACGCCCTTAAGGATGTTGATATGCAAGGATACGCAAAGAAGTCTATCCATCATCTTAGTTTCGGGCAGAAAAAGAGGGTTTGCATTGCAGGCCTTCTGGCAATGGGGCATGAGATACTGCTGCTTGATGAGCCTACAGCCGGATTAGATCCCATGGGAGAATATAAAATGATGAATCTGCTGACAAAGCTCAACAAGGAGAAGCGCGTAACTGTTGTTATGGCCACACATAGCGTTGACCTTGTCCCCTTGTTTCTTGACAGGCTTTATATATTAAGCAAGGGCCGTATTGTTAGAAGCGGTATTCCCGAGGAGGTGTTTACAGCGCCTGATGAGATGGCGAATGTGAAGCTGCGTCTTCCCCAGATCGCGGAATTAATATACAAACTAAGGCATGAAGACCATGTGCCGTTTGGAAAAATCCCTCTCACCATCGGTGAGGCAAGAAGAGAGATACTGAAAACTCTCAGATCGTGAATGAAAGGAGGTGGAGAAATTTGAATAGTCCCAAAAACAGGGCTAAAAAGCCGGAGACCCGGCTCTGTGAGAAGGTAAAGGCCAGCGTCATATCGTACCATCTCAAATGCGCAAAAACAGCTAACGGCTTGACCCACTTTGTGATGTACGGAGATGTTCCGAACAAGAAAATGCCGTTGTAGGATTTTTACCGTAGGGGCGTATTGCAATGCGCCCCTACGTCATTCCCGTGAAAACGGGAATCCAGAAGAAACTGAAAGCTGGTTTCCTGCTTTTGCAGGAATGACAATATCCAAATAAACAATAGGAAAAGGAGAATACATATGAAAAACAATAACCGGGGTCTTTCTTTTTCTGATATTAACCCCGACTGGAAGCTTGCCCTCGATGCCGGCAACGTATTCTGGGGGCTTGCGCCAAAAAACGGCAATGGGGATTTTCTGCTGCCGGAAGACCTGATAACGCTGTACAAAAATAAAAAGGCTCATCTCGACAAAGAGCTTCACGATTTCAGATTCAATACGGATTTAAACTGCGTATACATAGACCCTACTGATAGATGTAATGCAAACTGCACATACTGTTATATCCCTGCCAAAATAAGAAAACAGGGCACGCAGATGACAGGGAAGGAACTCAACACTGCATTGGAAAAGATTGCGGTACATTTCAGAAATTCGTCAAAAAAACCTGTGATAGTATTTCACGCTGCTGAACCTTTGTTGGTGAAAGACATACTGTTTGACTCCATAAAAAAATTCAGCAGCAAATTCGTTTTCGGCATTCAGACAAATACACTCCTTCTCGAAAAAAGAGACGCGGAGTTTATGAAAAAATACAGGGTAGGCGTAGGCATATCGCTTGATGCGCCGGATGCTCATACAAACAATCTCTCACGGGTAACGGCAAAAGACAGGGGCAATTTTGAGAAAGCTGTTCAGGCATTAGACTGGTTTAAAGGGTATAAAGGGTTGAATGTAATCTCGACTGTCACAAAATTCAATGTCAGGAAGCTTTCAGAGCATGTAAGATTTCTCCATAAAAAAGGAGTGCCGTGCATACTTTTAAATCCCGTCCGTGTGACACAAAAACAGGCATTGAAACAGAAGCCGGATGAAAAGGAGTTTGCAAAAGAATTAATAAAGGCCATTGAGACAGCGGTAGAGCTTACAAAAAAATCAGGCAGGCAGATAGTTGTGGGCAACTTTGCAAATGTTATTCTTGCAATAATATCGCCTGCTGCCAGGCGCATGATGTGTGACATCTCCCCTTGCGGCGGCGGCAGGACATTTCTTACAATCACTGCAAACGGCGATATGGTTCCTTGCGGCGAGTTTATCAGCTTCAAGGAATTTTCAGGAGGAAATATCTTCAAGACATCAATTGAAAAAGCGATGAACTCAAAGCCATTTAAAACAATCAGGGCAAGGACTGTGGAGAAGATCGATGAATGCAGCGCCTGCGACTTCAGGCATATATGCGGCTCGCCATGCCCCGCTGAGATGTATGCGAGAGGCAATATGTACAGAAAGGCTGAGTTTTGCGGGTTTTACAAAGAGATGATAAGATATGCTTTTAAATTGATATCTGAAGATAAGGTCCCATATCTTCTCAGAGAAGGCTCTCTGCAACAGATGCAGTATGAGTACCGCTATGCGTAAAGGTTATATACAAGTCTACACAGGCAATGGCAAAGGCAAAACCACTGCATCCCTTGGTCTTGCCTTAAGGGCGGCAGGAGCAGGACTTAAGGTATTTATCGTACAATTTATTAAAAAAAGAAGATGCAGCGAACATAAGGCGCTTGAAAGATTCGGGGACCTCATTACTGTCAGACAATATGGAACCGGATTTATAAAGGGCAAAAAACCTGCAAGCTCTGCGATTGCATCCGCAAAAAAGGGGATCAAGGATGTAAAAAAAGCGCTCTTGTCAGGACATTATGACATGGTGATACTGGATGAGGTAAATATTGCCGTTCATTACGGGCTTATTAGCGCAGATGATGTACTGGAATTGCTTGATGAAAAACCTCCCGAGACAGAGGTCATCATAACAGGTAGATATGCGGATGAAAAACTTATTAAAAAGGCAGATCTCGTAACTGAGATGAGAGAGATCAAACACTATTTTAAAGAAGGCGTTAAAGCAAGGGAAGGCATAGAATACTGAGGTGAAAGAATGAAAAAGATATACCTTATCGGGATTGGTCCTGGCAGCAGGGATTATCTAACTATTCAGGCGATTGAGACACTAAAAAAGGTTGATGTCTTTTTGCTTCTAGAAAGGGGCGAAAGGAAGGACAGGGACCTATTAGGCCTCAGAAAAGAGATATTAGAAAGACATCTAAAGCATGGAAGCTATAGAGTTGTAACAAAGAAGATGCCGGTGCGTAAAAGAAGCCGTATGGCATATCAGGAAGAGGTTGCTAAGTGGCGTGGTGAAGTGGCCACCACTATTGAAGAATTCATAGAAAATGAATTAAAGGATGATCATAGCGGCGGTATTCTTGTCTGGGGAGACCCTGCATTATACGACGGCCATTTAGAAATGCTGCGAGGGCTTTCAAAGAAGATAGAATTCAGTTACGAGGTGATTCCGGGGATAAGCAGTATTCAGGTCTTGGCAGCCAAACATAAAATACCCCTGAATCGCATTAGTGAACCAATCTTAATTACAACAGCGAGACACCTAAAAGAATACAATCCGGCAGAGATTAAAAATATGATAGTCGTTCTGGACTCGCATGCAAGCTTTAAGGCTGTTGACGATGAGGATATTGATATTTATTGGGGTGGTTATCTTGGCAGCGATGATGAAATCTTGCTTTCAGGCAGATTGAAGGATATAAAAGAAGAAATAAAAAAAACCATAATTGAGGCAAAAAGGAGAAAGGGCTGGATAATGGATTCTTACATTCTCAGGAGAGCAAGTGAATAAACTTTACATCATGGGAATCGGCTATAAGCCTATTGATAAAAAGTCGCGGGGGATCATTGCCGGCGCTCAGGTGATCCTTGCGTCAAAAAGGCTCTCGGAGGTCTTTAGGGAATACGAAGAATATGAGGCAGTCAAGGACAAAGTAAAAGTAATTAGTAATGTGGATAAAACCATAGAATTTATTCATTCAGCAATCAGCAATCAGCAATCAGCAATTAACAATATCGTCCTTCTCGCTTCCGGAGACCCTTTGTTTTTTGGCATTGGACGAAGGGCTGTCAAAGAATTCGGAAAAGACATGGTAGAGATATTGCCTGACTTATCAAGCATTCAAATGGCATTTGCGCGGATAAAAGAGGCATGGGACGATGCATTTTTAATGAGCCTTCACGGAGGTCCTGACCCCGGGAAAAGGAGGAGGCTTTTGTATGAAATAAACGATATTCCTGCCTTGCTTCAAAGACATAATAAAATTGCAATTCTTACCGATGAAGAAAATAATCCGGCAGAGATTGCAAAAATTCTCTTAAAGCCATCAGCTGTCAGCTATCAGCTATCAGCTGTTAGAATGTTTGTCTGTGAAAGACTCGCTTATCAGGATGAAAAAGTAACAGAGGGAACACCTGAAGGGATTGCAGGGATGGAATTTTCGGAACCTAACGTAGTAATAATCAGAAATTTTCCTCAGCCCTCAGCCCTCAGCCCTCAGCTCTCAGCCTTCGGACTCAAAGAAACCGAAATTACACATTCACGAGGGCTGATAACAAAAGACGAGGCCAGGGCTGTTGCTATTCATAAATTAAGGTTTCCTCTGAAAGGGGTATTCTGGGATATAGGCGCTGGCTCCGGCTCGATATCCGTAGAAGCAGCAAGGCTATGTCCCGGGCTAAGGGTTTTTGCCGTTGAAAAAGATGATGAAGAAATCCGCAACATCAAAGAAAATAAGATTCGGTTCGATGCAAACAATATCGAAATAATAAAAGGCAATGCTCCTGAGGCCCTGACAAACCTTCCGTCTCCGGAAAGAGTATTTATCGGAGGCAGCGGGGGGAAACTCAAAGAGATAATAGATTTAATCGCTAAAACTCAGGCCTCAATTGCTGTCATAAATGCAGCAACAATAGAAACGCTGAATGAGGCTGTTCAGAATCTGGAAAAGAGCGGGTTTACAGCCGGGGTATCAGAGATTTCCGTATCGAGGTCTAAAACTGTCGCCGGCAAAAAACATATGAGCGCATTGAATCCGGTGTTTATAATAACAGGAGAAAAACAGACATGACAGGCAGGCTGTATGTTATAGGTGTTGGCCCCGGAGACCCTGAATTATTGACTCTCAGGGGAGCACGCATTATCAAGGAAGTGAAATGCATCTGCGTTCCAAAGGGTAAAGAAGAAGGAAGCAGCCTTGCATTGTCCATTATTAAAGGAGCTGTCAACATCAGCGGCAAAGAGATAATGGAAGCCTATTTCCCAATGAGAAAAACAAAAAGCGTTCAGCGTTCAAAAGATATTGAGCTTGATTCAAAATGGCAGGAGACAATCGAGGCTGTGTACAGCAGATTGAACAAAGGCATTGATGTGGCGTTTATCACAATCGGCGACCCTGCAATCTACAGCACATTCTTCTATTTATACGACAAACTCCTCGAACTTAATCCCGGACTTGAGATTGAAATAATTCCCGGCGTTTCCTCCATAAACGCCTCTGCCGCGAGAGCAAAAATATCATTGGCCCTTGCAGATGAAAAGATTGCAATACTTCCGGCAAATTATATGGATAACCTGAAGGACACACTGGAGAAGTTTGACACTGTTGTCCTTATGAAAGTTTACAGGGTATTTGACGATCTTGTCAGGGCACTGGATGATATGCACCTTTTGAAAAATGCAGTTTATGTTTCAAGGGCAGGGATGGGCGATGAAAGGATAGTTAGAAATATTCAGGATGTGAAAAGAGAAGACCTTAATTATTTTTCGATGGTTATAATAAGAAAATGAGCAAGGTCTATTTCATAGGCGCAGGGCCCGGTGACCCGGAATTAATAACCGTTAAAGGCAGGAAGCTGCTTGACAGCGCTGATGTTGTAATCTATGCAGGCAGTCTCGTTAACCCTGAGCTGTTAAAAGGCATCATGGCAGAGGTGGTTGATTCATCAAAGCTCACTCTCGATGAGATATCCGGGCTTATTAAAAGCTCTATTAGTAAAAACAAGGTGGTTGTAAGGCTGCATACAGGCGACACATCATTTTATAGCGCCATATCAGAGCAGATAGAAAGGCTCCGTGATTTAAACATAGGCTATGCAGTCATCCCCGGTGTTTCATCCGCAATGGCAGGCTCTGCGATACTGGGACAGGAACTTACCATACCGGAGATAAGCCAGACAGTTATATTCACGCGGATGGAGGGAAGGACACCTGTACCTGAGACAGAAAGACTGAGCGAACTATCAAAACACAAGGCAACAATGGTGGTCTTTTTAAGCGCAGGCATCGTCGAAAAAGTCAGGGATGAACTTCTGCAGGGCTATTCTGAAGACACGCCTGTTGTAATCATCGAAAAGGCCTCATGGCCGGAGCAGAAGGTTGTAAGAGGCGCTTTAAAAAATATTGTGGAGTTAGTTAAGGATGCCGGAATTAAAAAGACAGCGCTAATTTATGTAGGCGAATCATTAAGGGCGTCAGAAAAATCATTAAGAAAAGAATCCAGGCTTTATCATAAGGATTTCAAACATGGCTACAGGAAATAAAAAATTACTTTTTCCTGATAAAGCAGTTAAAATAAGCAGAACTAATTGAAGACGAATAGCGTATTGCAGATGCGGGAATAGATTTCAAGCCGATATGAGCCAAATTATTAAACCTTCCTATCGGTTTGCCGGCGCCGGCAAACTGATAGATGGCGTAATAGGAATGAGGATGGGAAGTAAAAGGCGAATGGTGAAAGAAAAGAAAGCCCTGCAAATGCAGGAGCAGGGATGGATTTTAAGACGATATGAGCGGTAAAACAAATCCCCAATTTTCGGATATTATCCTTTATTCCTCGCCGGAGGGGAATACTCATGTAGAAGTGCTTTTTAGCGATGAGACCTTCTGGCTCAGTCAAAAGCGGATGGCTGAATTATTCGGCGTTGAGATCCATACCATCAACTATCACCTCAAAGACATCTTTAAAACAGGAGAATTAGTGGAAGATTCAGTTATTCGAAAAATTCGAATAACTGCCGATGATGGAAAGAACTACTTAACAAACCTCTACAACTTGGACGTAATCATTGCCGTTGGCTACAGGGTAAACAGTCATCAGGCTACAAAATTCCGAATCTGGGCAACTAAGACGCTGAAAGAGTTTATCGTCAAGGGTTTTGTATTGGATGATATTCGCCTTAAACAGGGGAAACGGTTTGGGAAAGATTACTTCGATGAACTCCTGGAACGCATACGGGAGATACGGGCAAGCGAAAGGCGTTTCTATCAGAAAATCACCGACATATATCAGCAATGCAGCATTGACTATGACAAGGATGCGGAAATAACTGAGACCTTTTTTAAGACCGTGCAGAACAAGCTGCATTGGGCGATCACCGGAAAAACCGCCGCTCAGATAATCGCCGAAAGAGCCGATTCTTTAAAGCCACATATGGGCCTTCAAACATGGAAGAATGCGCCGCAAGGCAAGATATTGAAGACAGATATTACAGTCGCAAAAAACTATCTTATCGAAAAGGAAATCAAGGAACTGGAGCGCATTGTCTCAATGTACCTGGACTATGCTGAAAATCAGGCTGCTCGCCAGATTCCGATGAAGATGAAGGAGTGGGTACGAAAGCTGGATGCATTTCTTAAATTCAATGAATACCAGATATTGAAGAACGCGGGCAAGGTAAGCAACTCTGTGGCTAAGCAACTGGCGGAAGAGGAATACGAAAAATTCAGGGTCGTTCAGGACAGAGAATTTGTAAGTGATTTTGATAGAGAAGTGAAGAGAATAAAAAAGAAGTGAAACTTCACTTTGACAACAATCAGGAATACCAGGCAGTGGTGTTCAGGGCGGTTACAGCCAAGATATGAAAAGCAAAACAATCATATTTTATATAACAAATAATGGTCTGAATATAGCCAACAAACTGAAAACACCTTATCCTGATGCGCAGGTTTTAAAATTTGGACAAAAGGCTATCCCCGGACTGTGGAAAAAATCCGCAAGCCTCATCTTTATCATGGCTACGGGCATTGTTGTGCGGACTATCGCGCCGCTGATAAAAAATAAAAAAACAGACCCCGCTGTTGTCGTGCTTGATGAAAAAGGAAGGTTTGCCGTAAGCCTTTTGAGCGGCCATATCGGCGGGGCCAATAATATTGCAAAACAGATTGCTGATTTTCTGGGAGGAGAAGCTGTTATAACAACCGCATCGGATGTAAACAATATGCCATCTATTGACTTATGGGCAATGGAGAATAATTTAGTTATAGAGAACTGGGAGGCTGTCCCTGAAATATCGGCAAGGTTTTTAAATAAAGGCGAATTGAAAGTTTATTCGGAAGTTGAGGTAAAAATGCCTGAGGGTTTTTTGAGGGAAGATAAGCTGAATTCCGTTGACGTGCTGATAACCAACAAACAATTTCAAATCTCAAATCTCCCGCCTCGGGCGGGTCGCCGAGGAGACAAATCTCAAATCTTTTTGCGCCCCCAAAACCTTATGGTTGGCATTGGATGCAACAGCGGGACAGCAGCAGATGAAATAGAAGATGCCGTTAAAGGGGCATTAAGTAAAAATAGGTTATCATTCTTATCTGTACAATCTGTTGCAACCATTGATAAGAAAGGCGCCGAGCCCGGGCTGCTCTCATTTGCCGGCAAATATAATCTTAAGATAAATACGTTTACGCCTGATGAACTTAATTCGGTGAGTGATGTAGAAAAATCAGAGGCTGCATTTAAGGCAACAGGAGCAAATGCAGTGGCAGAGCCTGCAGCTATGCTTGCATCAGGCGCAGGCAAATTGCTTGTGCGGAAGCAGAAGATTGGGAATGTGACAGTGTCGGTAGCTGAGCAGAGAGCAAAGAGCAAAGAGCAAAGACAAGGAAAGCTTTATATCGTCGGAACCGGGCCGGGGACCATTAAACATATAACGCCTTATGCTCAGAATGTCATAAAAGAATCGGATATCATTGTTGGATACGGGACATATCTCGATTTAATAAAGGAACTGACCAGGGGCAAAGAGGTCATATCTACAGGCATGACAAAGGAAATAGACAGGTGTCAAAAAGCTGTAGGCCTTGCTATGTCAGGCAGAACGGTTTCAGTAATAAGCGGCGGCGATCCCGGGATATATGCAATGGCAGGGCTGGTGTTTGAGATACTCAGAGCAGCAGAGCAGCAACTTCATGGTGAATCGGTTAATCGGTTAATCGGTAAATCGCAAAAACAATCTTCCTGTTCACCCATTCACCCATTCACCCATTCACCTATTCATGTGGAGGTCATTCCCGGCATATCTGCCCTGAACGCCTGCGCGGCGCGGCTTGGCGCGCCATTGATGCACGATTTTGCGGCAATAAGCTTGTCGGACAGGCTGACCCCCTGGAAATTAATAGAGGAAAGGCTTGAATCTGCTGCAAAGACAGATTTTGTTATCGTTCTTTACAATCCTAAAAGCATGGGAAGGCCGGAGCATATTAATAAGGCACGGGAAATTATTTTAAAGCACAGAGCGCCTGAAACACCTGTGGGCATAGTAAGGGCTGCGATGAGAGAAAATGAAAGCATTGTTGTCACAAACCTGAGGGACATGCTTAATTATGATATTGACATGCAGACAACTGTGATAATTGGTAATTCCCGTACCTTTGTGTGGGATAATCGGATGATTACACCGCGAGGATATGAAAAGAAATTCAAAATCTAAAATTCAATGCTCAGGATTGAAACCCGCGGCGTTTCTCTGGGATGAATCGTTTTTGTGGGGGTTAATGGCATATAAGGCTCTTAATTCTAACCGCCTGCCGTTCGAACTTATCCGCTCGGATGACATAAAGAAAGGACAGCTTAAAAATTACAAAATGCTTTTTGTGCCGGGGGGCTGGGCCTCAAACAAATTAAAAACGCTTGGGGAATGCGGCACCAACGAGATAAAAAAATTCGTGAATAATGGCGGCAATTATCTGGGATTTTGCGGCGGCGCAGGCCTCGCGACTCTTGACAGCATGGGGTTATTAAACATAAAAAGAAAACCTACAAAAGAGAGAGTCCCCAGCTTCAGCGGCCGGATTCATCTTAATATTAAGGGCCATTCTGTATTCACCCATTCACCTATTTACCCATTCCCTCCAATCTTTAATGCATGGTGGCCTTCACAGTTCTCGGTTGAGGACAAAAATATAAAAAAACTCGCAGTTTACGGAGATGCCCTGCCTGACTCCTTCAGTTCGGATTTGAATGTGGGCGATGTTGAAGCTAATGGTGAGTGGGCGGAATTGGAAAAGGTATACAATATCAATCTCGACCCGAAGCGTCTGCTGAATGAACCTGCAGTAGTAGAAGGAACTTATGGAAAGGGCAAGGCCATCCTATCGCTTATTCATTTTGATACGCCTGATGATGCAAACGGAGCAGTGGTTTTAAGGAGATTATGGGAATATCTGGCAGGAAAGGAATCAGCGGCCAGCAATCAGTGGTCAGCCAAAAGCTCCAAACTATTGATTCATTCAAATATAATGTCCAATAACTGTTGTAATCTTGTCATTCCGGCTTGTCCGGAATCTTTTTTTTCGCCTCGGCGAACCCGCCTGAGCGCGGGAGAGAAGGACTCCCGGCAAGCGGGAGTGACAGAAGAGAGTTTGACTTCAGATATTGAAGCAGCAGTTAACGATTTAATCGCCCTCGGCATTCGAAACTTTCTCTGGTTCTGGAGGAACCCTATGCTTTTGCAGTGGAGGAGAGGGGTCAGGGGGCTTGAATACTGCACATTGTATGTGATGATAAGAGAGCTGTCAGCTGTCAGCCATCAGTTGTCAGCCGGAGATAAAGAGAAATTACACAAAATAAAAAAACTGCTGATGCCATTCACAGAAAAGGCAAAACAGCTTCTGATTTTGGAAAGGCATGCAATGCAGAATGGCCACATAACCTATGAAAGGTGCGATGACCCTGAGATACAGAAAATACGGACAGAACTTTTTGGAAATTCAAAAAGTCACGGAGGATTATTTAAAGAGCTGGTAAATGATGTGGATGATGTGCTGTATTCATTGATAAAACAGAGGTAGCTTTACATCATCCCGACTGCCTTTATAATTTTTTTCCTTACGCCCTCATCAAACAATATCGTTGCGTGGTTTAAGTCAAAGTCATGATGCTCTTTACAGTGAAGAAGAATAGAACTCTTTGCTGATACGAGGCCGTCGCCAAGCCCTTTCTTCAGCTCCTCAGGATAAATCCTTCCGGGGATAATCTTTTCAAGGATGTCCGGGATGGAGAAAAGGGTTTCGGGTTCGAGCAGCCATTTATGCGCCCCGCGCCCTGGTATCTCTTTTAGTTTCCACCTGTACAGAGTGAAGAGGTTCGGGTTTGTGCCTCCGAATGAAAGGCCCTGTATCGTCTTGTGGTCATAATCTTTTAATGACCTGAAGAATTCTGAATCAGGCAGAAGCTCCAGGAGCGCCTTGCTCTTTATAAAATCAAGGACACGCTTTATTACATAGGCAATCTTTTTCCTGTCTTCCTCATGTATTAAAGGGCTTATTATTGAGGCAAGCGGTGAGATGTATCCTGCCAATTTTGCCATGCTGCTTCCATTATGGGGCGATGCCAGTGTTATGAGCCCCGTGACTGACCTGTCCCTGTTTTCCAGATACCTTCTTGCAATCAGCCCGCCCCTGCTGTGGCCTATGAGGATTATCCCTGCCTTGCTGAATTCTTTTGAAAGTTCCGCTACTTTTTTGAGCTCTGCCGCAGCGATGGCAATCGGCCCCGCAGGCCTTCTCTGGCTCCATGCAATTACTGTATATCCCAATGACTTCAAATCTGCAAACGATGTCTTTAAATCATTTTCCGCCTCGCCAAAAGAAAACCTGCTGTGCCTGATTTTTGGTTTTCCTGCAGCTGCGCTGTAATCTACAGGTTCAGGTTTTTTTGCAAGTAAATATCTTATCGGAAAATTCCCTCCGAGCATCTTTGCTTCATCAGGATTTACCCATATATTTTTATTCATTCCAAGGCCGTGGATAAATACAATTGCAGGTTTGTCCTGTTGGCCTTTATGGATTGTGATGTCGAGTTTCATAACTTTAATCCTGCGACTGAAACAGGGTTTGCGTTTACGCGCATTACCTTCACCCCGAAATGGAGATGCGGCCCGCTTGACCTTCCGGTTGAGCCGACAAACCCGATAACATCACTTTTCGATACGATATCGCCGGGCTTTACATTAAATCCTGACATATGCATATAGACAGTGAAGATTCCCTGTCCGTGGTCAAGGATAAGAGTATTCCCTCCAAAGAAAAGCTCTTCTGTAAGCACAACCCTTCCCCTGTTTGAAGCCTGTATTTTTTCGCCCGCCTTTCCCTGCATGTCCAGGCCGCGGTGCAGGCTGACTGTTTTTTTGTTGATTATCCTTTTTGTACCGAAAAGGGTCGAGAAAGGATTTGGAAGCGGAAGAATGAAACTCCCATCCCAGAGCTTCTCTGACTCTATCTGCCAGATTGAATCCAGCAGGTCGTCCTCTCTGTTTATCCTTACAAGGTCTTCAGGGCTGAATGTCACCTTCTCTTCAGGCAGGGTAAGATGTGTTGTCTTGAAGCTGCCTTTTAAAACGCGCAGCTGCAGTTTAGTCTTCTGTTTCCCTGTCTTCAGCGAAATCAGGTAAACACCTGGTTCGGACTTTATATCAACAGCGCCTATGGCAACAAAGCAGCCTTTCCCGCATTTACTGAAATGCAGGGCCTTTTTCTCAAATGTCGCCGAGGGCTCTGCTGTGTCCAGTCCTGTAACCCTGAGCATGAAGGCGTCTCCCTGATGAATATTTAAAGGAAGGACCTTTGCCTGAAAGGCCTCTGAATGAGGAGCAAGAAGAGTTATAAGAAATATCAGCAGCAGGCTAAGCAGGGATGAACCTGATGATGTTGTGATGAGGCTGTTAAAGAATCTATGCCTCATTATTGTTTTCATTGCTGTATCTTTTTCTCCACCTGCGAGCATATCCCGTAAAGCATCCTTAATTCCCAGTCAGTAAGCCCTGCACGTCCAATCATATGTTTGAGGTTTCTCATTATCCTTGCCTCAAGGTCCCTGCTGCCCCTTGGGATATAATCGAGAAGCTTGAGGGTTGATTGAATATGGCTGTAAAGAGTCTCGAGTTCCGCGCGTTTTACCAATTCAGGAGATGCTGCTTTATATGCCTTCTGCCCCAGTTCATAGGCCACGAGCAATACGCTCTGTGCAAGATTGAGCGAAGGGGATAAAGGGTCAGCTGGAATTGTTATCATAAAGCCGCATTCTTCTACTTCTTTATTGGATAACCCCTTGCTCTCCCTGCCGAATAATATGGCAACTTTATTTTTTTTGGCTGCAATGATTGCTCTTTTCAGTCCGTCTTTTACCGGGAGGATAAGCCCTCTTCGTTTCCCGAGCCTTCTTGTAGCTCCGATAACAATGCCTTTGTCTTTTATTGCATCCCCGAGGTTTTTATGGACCTTTGCCTTCTCAAGCACATCAACATCATTGCACGCCATCCGTCTTCCTTCATCATTGAGAAACTCCGCCGGGTTTATCAGTTCGAGATTTTTAAACCCCATATTCTTCATGGCCCGCGCAGAGGCGCCTATATTACCGGCCTCTTTCGGTTCAACAAGGATGAAATATATGTTGTCTTTCCAGTTTTTTGTTCCAGCCATGATGAATTTTAACGGAACAGACGAATGAAATACAATTGGATTAACCCGTGGAATACATTGCAGGGACATGGATAGGTGAAAAATTTTTAAATACCCTATACGGCAATGCAACTTTAGCCTATAATATGACAAAAGAGAAAAAAATCCAGACAAGCCTAAATGATGGAATCAAGGAGGAGAGACAAGATGAAAAAGGCCTTATTTTTTATATTAGCAGTTTACCTTGCGATGTTAATAGGGTGCGCCACGACAGCTTATAAGAGCGACGGGAAGACGGAGCCTCCTGCTCCGGAGATGCATCCCGGACATCCAGGGCATGAAGTGCATTGAAAAGGCGCATAAGAGATAATTGGATGGACTGTTTGCTCTGGTTTATCCGGCAAGATTTTTCAGGTGTGTTTCTAGTCCTTTCGTCATTCTAAAGACTTTTCCTCTTTTGAATGTGTTTAGCTCAAGATGGGGAGAAGCGGAAAATTATTGCAATAGGGAAAGAGAGGGAGGTGAGGAAGTGTGGAACGAGATGGCTCACCTGCCGGGGCAATCACCTGTGCCAAAATCAAACCTCCTTTAATCCCGGTCGGCCGTCGAGCCGGTTGTTATGTTTCCGCATTATTATCTTCGAAATTATATGTTCCAATTGGATAAATAGTAATGTCTACGGCAATTTTCAGTCGTTCCAACCTACTGATCAAGTTTGCAGAAAGATGGTAAGTCAAATGATTCGGTTCACTCCCACTTTCGAATGCAATATCCGCCACTCTATTTATGCATCTATCCCACAGAGCCTTTGAACTCGCCGAAAGCTTTTCTATTTCATCACAAAATTCATTAATTGTTTGTTCAGGGGAGAACCGTAGTTCGGAACCACTTCCTGATAAAGATACGCGGTACTTTCCATCTACCCACTGATTCAATTGAATGACTATCGAATCACCCAACTCCTGCACAATAGAATCAAGGTTTTCAGCGGATTCGAATTCAAGGTCGGTGGTAATATATTGTATTTTGTTATTCATTATTTATTATTCTCAAAACATAACATATAATATACGAAATGTCGTAATTTCCGAAATCCGACTAAAATATACTATATCCGCAAGATTTTTTAAATAAAAAAATCAACAAAATCAACGAGCCTGTTTTGTTGATTTTCGCCTTTTGCGGTAATACGGACTAAAAGAGAAAGGTCGTAAAATATGGCAAAAATTGTCCGTTGCAGTCAATGCAGCAGAAAAACTTATTATTTCTTCCTTAATTCAGCCAATCTCTTTTTTGCCTTTTTTGCCTGCTCGCTTTCTGGATATTTCTTAATAATCTCTTCATACAACTCTGTGGCATGTTCTTTGTTGTTCTGAAGCTCCTCGAACTTTGCGGTCTCAAACATCTCAGCAGCCTTGTTTGAACACGAGGCGAGCGTGAGGCTGAATATTAAAATCAAGCCCAGGACAAAATATTTCATCAAATGCCGTTTTTTACGGATTCAGGAGTTCCTTGAGTTCTTTGCCCACTTTGAAATGGAGCACCTTCTTGGCAGGGACGTCTACGCTTTCGCCTGTCTTTGGATTTCTTGCCTTCCTCGGATTTCTTGTCTTGAGCCTGAAATTTCCAAAGCCCCGTATCTCTATCTTCTCTCCTTTTTGAAGGGCCTCCTTTATGCTGTCAAAGACGGTTTCCATGACAATTTCCGTCTGTTTCCTTGTTAGTCCCTCAACCTTTTCTGCAACCTTGTCCACAAGCGCTGACCTTGTCATAAACCCTCCATTATTACTAAAGATTTAAACAGCCTTAGGTCTTAAATTTATATTGAATGCTCCGGTAAAATCAAGCCCTTTTAGTTCTTTTCTTTCCAACGGCCCGTCCGCCTTTGGAAACCCGACCCGGTGCAGACGTAGCGCGAGCAGTTCGCTTTTCATCTTTATTATTATCCGTAATCCAGACCTCTATTGCAAGTTCGGGGCACATCTGGGCACAGAATGCACACCCTGTGCACTTGTCCGGGTGCTTTGGGGCTGCCGGGAAATAGCCCATTTTGTTAAACTGTTTTTCTATTGCTATCACTCCCCTGGGACATGACGTCACACAATATGTGCACCCCTTGCACAGTTCTTTATTTATTGCGATTTTTCCTTTCATACATTCCTTTCCAGTAACTCTCCTGCGTGCCTGAGAGATACATCTGTTATCTTGCCGCTTAGCATCCTTGCGATCTCAGCCTTTCGTTCATCTTCAGAAAGAGCTTTTATCTTTATAAAGGTACTGTCTTTTTTCTGGAACTTTTCCGTCATAATATGAAAATCAGCTGCCGAGGCTATCTGCGGGAGATGCGTGATGCAAATGACCTGATGTGCCTTTGCGAGTTTTTTTAATTTCACGCCGACACTCTCAGCTGTCCTGCCTCCTATGCCTGCATCAACCTCATCAAATATTAACACAGGTATTTTATCAACGTCAGCAAGTATATTTTTAAGCGCCAGCATTATCCGCGAGAGTTCCCCGCCTGAGGCGACCCTTGAAAGAGGTTTCAGCGCTTCGCCGGGGTTGGCTGAAAATAAGAATTCAACAGTATCAATGCCGCTCGAAGACAGGGGAGCGGGTTTTATTTCAGCCCTGAACCCTGCCTTTTCAAATGCAAGTTCTTTCAGTATTTTTTCAACAGCCTTGCTTATCTCATCTGCTGTCTTTTTCCTTTTTTCAGAAAGCTGTGTTGCTGCTTTAAGAAGTTTCTCTTCTTTTTCCTTAAGCTGATTTTCCACAGCCCCGGCTTTTTCATCTGCCTGCCCGAGTGAGGCAAGCTCTTTTTCAGCTTCATCCCTGTATCTGAGTATGGACGCTATATCTTCTCCGTATTTTTTCCCAAGTTTTTTTATGGTCTCAAGCCTTTCCTCAATATTCTCAAGCCTGTTTGGGTCAAGGTCATATTTTTCCTTGTGCCCCCTGAGAGAGATAGAACCGTCTTCAAGCAGGGGCATTGCTGACTCAAGAAGGCCCAGGGTTTCGCTTATACTGGAATCTATTGAGGACATTTCTTTAAGTTTGGAGATAACAGTTGAGAGCTTTTCTATGCATGCGCCTTCTGATTCATACAGCATTGCATAGGCTGTTTCCGTGAGTTCGTTCAGCCTGTTCAGGTTTGAAAGGATGGACCTTTCGTTTTCCAGCGCCTCTTTTTCCCCCGGCTTCAGGGACGCGGTATCTATTTCACTTATTTGAAAGCTCAGGAGGTCTATCCTGTGGGCCCTTTCCTTGGCATTGGTCCTGAGTTCAGAGAGTTCTTTCCTGAGGGATTGCACCTCATGGAACATTGTCTCCACTTCAGCTTTCCTGTCCTGGAGTTTCCCGTAAAAATCCAGCAGGGTCCTCTGGTTGTCGGCAGGAAGAAGGCTCTGGTGTTCGTGCTGGCCGTGCATGTCAACGAGAGACCTGCCTATTTCGGAGAGGCTCTGTATGTTAACAATGGTATCGTTTATGTAGGCCCTGCTTTTTCCTGCGGATGATATGCTGCGCCTGAGTATGATTCCGTCTTCAGAGATTATTCCCATCTGCTCAAGCAGCGGGTGGCCTGCTACCTCAAAGAGCGCCTCGACTGAGGCATCTTTTTCCCCTGTTTTTATCATGTCAGTCTGCGCCCTTTCCCCCAGAGCAAGGCCGAGGGCGTCAACGATGATTGATTTTCCGGCCCCTGTTTCCCCTGTTAAAACATTCAGCCCTGTTTCGAACCGGATTGTAAGGTCGTCTATTATTGCAAGATTCTTTATCCTGAGTTCTTTAAGCATTGCATGAAGATAATACAATAAAAATTAAAAATCAAATTAAAAATTGCGGAATTCATTTAACTTTAAGGTTTTAATTTTTTACGGCTGCAACAACGGCCTCTGGTTATTTCTTCAGGATGTTTCTGAGTTCTATTGCGTTCTTCGGCGCATTGCCAAGGGCATCATTATTGAAATACATAAAAACATCCTTGCCCTGCTTTATGAACTTGTTTACCAGCTTTGCATCAATTTTAAGCTGTTCCTTGTTATAGCAGGAGACATATTTCCCGTCAGCGCTGTGCCTTCTGATGTATACAAAATCAGCGGTAGCCGGCAGGTCGCACAGGAAGTCAGGCTGGTCAGCTATGCACATGCTGATATTATTCTTTCCGAGCAATGAAATTATCTTTTTATTTATCCAGCTTTTATCTCTGAACTCAAAGGTGTTTTTTGCCTTATATTGATTGAGCACCTCAATGAATTTTCTCAGTTTTTCCGCATCAGCCTTAAAATCAGGAGGGAATTGCCAGAGGATAACCCCGAGTTTTTCTTTCAGCGCCTTGGCCCTTGAAAAAAATACATCCAGAGGTTCTATGGGAGATTTTAGTTTTTTGACATGAGTTATAAACCTGCTTCCTTTCAGGGAAAGGGTAAAATTCGCAGGTGTTTCGCTGTACCATCTTGAGAAGGTCTCTTTTTCAGGGACCCTGTGAAAGGTGACGTTCAGCTCGACTGTCGAAAATTTTTTGCAATAATATGGAAGCCACAATTTTCTCGAAAGTTCATCGGGATAAAAAGAGCCCTTCCAATCGTCATACTGAAAACCACTGCATCCTATCTTCACACAAGGCATATAATAGTATATCATATTATTGCCTTGCGTGCCGTAAGGAAAAGGCTTTTTGCCTTCAGGAGGTGCAATATGGATAAAAAGGGTTTGGATTCAAGGCTGCGTTTGATTCAGGATGCAGACCTCAACGGCAAGGTCGTGCTTGTCAGGTTCGACCATAATGTTGTAAAAGACGGCGAGATAAAAGACCCCTACAGGATTGACCGGACATTCGGAACTCTCTATAACATAGTAGAGCGGGGCGGAAGGCCGATACTCATGACCCATGTCGGAAGGCCTAAAGACAAAAAAACAGGAGATATCACGTGCAGGCCCGGTGAATCCGTAGAACCGATTGTTGAGTACCTTGCTATGAAACTGCACACAAGGTTTCATATACCAAAATTCGATATAGACCCAAAGCGAGGGATTACAGGCATTGATACGTCCATAAATCTTGCAATCCGCAGCCTGCGTGAGAGAAAGGTCGGAGGCATCTATCTTCCAAACACACGCTGGTTTGCAGGAGAAGAGGCAGAAGGCAAGGTAAGGGAAAACTTTGTGCTCCAGCTTGCGGGTTTGGCAGATATTTTTATAAATGATGCATTTGGCTCATGGCAGCCCCACGCATCAACCTATGACATTGCAAGGCTCCTTCCTTCCTATGCAGGATTCCTTATGCAGCAGGAGATAGTGAATCTTCACTCTGTCATGAACCCTGAAAGGCCTTTTGTAGCTGTTGTTGCAGGCGCAAAATACGATACAAAGATAAAGCCCCTGTATGCCATATATGACAAAGTGGATAAGCTCATACTCGGGGGCGTGCTCTATAACACATTCCTCTGCGCAAAATACGCGGTGAAGATAGCCGGCGTTTCAGAGAGCGATATCGAGGCGGCAAAAGACCTTGTTGAAAAGGACAGGAAAAACCAGAAGATTGTGGAGCTTCCGTATATTGTTGAGTCAGATACACTTGAAGGAAGGGTTGAAGGGAAATACAGGACCATATCAGCAAGAGATTTCAAGCAGGGCAATAAATACAATTACATCCTTGATATTGACCCGAAAGCATTTGAGGATAAATTTGTCTATGAGAGCATCTCAAATGCAAAGACAATATTTGTTAACGCGGTTATGGGATTTACGCCTCATTTTTCAGCGGGTTCCGCAGCATTGGACAGCACCATTGACCATAACAGGACTGCAATAAAGATGTACGGGGGCGGAGATACTCTTCAGGAATTCAAAAACCTCTGCCCGGGTCTTTATCTTTCGGTCCTTGATAATACCCAGTATTATTTCTTCACAGGCGGAGGGACAGTGCTCACTGCAATAGAGCAGGGAAGCCCCTATGGCTTAATGCCGGTAAAGGCATTGATGGAAAATAAGTAGGCATATTTCTATAATATACGCAAATTAAATTAATCACCTTTCAGGAGGGTTTATGGCTGACATCAAAAGAATCGGGGTAATCACAAGCGGCGGTGACTGCGGAGGCTTGAACGCAGTAATAAAAGGAGTGGCGCGGGAGGCATGGGCTTTAGGGATAGAATCAGTTGTCATCCCTAACGGATATGCAGGCCTTTATAACCTCATTGATCTGGAGCAGGTTGTTGTGCTTAACGCAGAGAGGGTAAGCCGCATAGAGGCGTCTGTTGCAGGTTCTGAGGCAGGCCATTCACGCGTCAAGATAAGCAAGATAAAGGATGAAAAGAAATACGAGCGCATAAAAGACGGGCTGAAAAAGTTCGGGATAGACGCCCTGATTATAAGCGGCGGTGACGACACAGGAAGCGTTGTTGTTGACCTCAGCTCCCGTGGAATCCCCTGCATCCATGTTCCAAAGACAATGGACCTGGACCTTCAGCCATACAGTGTAGGCGGCGATTCAGCCATTAACAGGATATCTATTTTTACAAGGGACATCAAGACAACAGGCATGAGCCATAACCGGGTTATTGTTATGGAGGTCTTTGGCAGGTATGTGGGGCACACTGCATTAAGAGGCGGGATAGGGGCCGAGGCTGACTGCATACTGCTTCCGGAGATACCTGTTGATTTTGATGTTGTATACGAGCACATGAAGTCTGTTTTTTTCTCAAGGGTCCTGAGGAGCGATGTTAAGGCAGGGACATACATTATTGTTGCCGCGGAGGGGATTAAGACTGCAAGCGGTGATTTGCTTTATGACGAATCTGCTGGTGTTGACGCCTTTGGGCACAAGAAGCTTTCAGGCGCAGGGAAGTATGTAAGAAATCAGCTCGAAAAGAGGATGAAGACTGACCCTGCTGTTACAGAATTTATGAAGAAGACAGGCATGTGGGCCCCCGGTGTTTATGAGATACCCGAGGTGAGGGAAGTGACGCCGGGCCATCTTGTGCGGTCAGGCGCGTCTTCAGCATTTGACGTGAATTTCGGGCACAGGGCAGGCGCTGCTGCAGTTCTGCTTTTACTTGAAGGCAAGACAGGGAATACGGTTGTTGATGTGGACGGGAATAAGATAATCTATATAAATACCGCAGAAGCGATAAAGCGCAGAGAGGTTGATATAAGCGAAATTGCTCTTTTTGAAAGCCTCGGGACCTGCTTTGGCAGGAAGACAGAGAAATTCAAGTATGAGCTTGTCGAGCAAAAGGGTCCGATTTCAAGGCATCTGTAATCATGCTTGCTTGTTGTATAAAGGAGGAGAGGGCTTATGGCAAAATGGGATGATGTATTAAAAAATATTCATTGCGGCCTTTTTGTGGTGACCACAAAGAGCGGAGATAAAATCAACGGGCTTACAGTTGCATGGATGACAAGGGCATCTCTCGAACCTCCAATGGTCTCTGTATCAGTAGGCAAAACAAGGTACAGCCACGGGCTTATTCAGGAATCAGGGGTCTTTGCCGTGAATATCCTTAAAGAGGGACAGGTGGATGTTGGGAAACATTTTGGTTTTGCGACCGGAAGAAAAACCAATAAGCTTGAGAATATTCCGTATGAGACAAAGATTACAGGCTCACCAATACTAAAAAATATCGCAGGTTATCTTGACTGTAAGGTTGTCAGCTCATGCGATGCAGGAGACCATACAATATTTGTAGGAGAGGTTGTGGATGCAGGAACTTCTCCGGATGCCAGGCCGATGCTTTATGTGCACGAGGATTTCTGGGGGAAGAAATAAGAATGAAAGAACTTATTCCAGTTGAGATAATCGAGAAAAAATCTATCTGATTCGTGGTGAGAAGGTTATGCTAAGCATGCACCTTGCAGAGCTTTACGGCGTTGAAACAAGGGCTTTAAATCAGGCTGTAAAAAGAAATATCCATAGATTCCCTGAAGATTTTATGTTTCAGATCAACGAGTCTGAAACTGAACAACTGGTATCACAAAATGTGATACCACATAAGAAGCATTTTGGCGGCTCTTTGCCGTATGCCTTTACCGAGCAGGGCGTCGCAATGCTTTCCAGCATACTCAATAGCGAACAGGCTATAAAAGTCAACATTGCTATAATGCGGGCATTCGTCAAATTACGGGAATTATTCTCTACAAATAAAGAGCTCGCTCATAAACTGGAACAGCTTGAACGGAAGATAGAAAAACATGACGAAGAAATAAAAGGCATTTTCAGCGCAATTCGCCAACTCATGACACCTCCGGAAACGAAGAAAAGGAAAATCGGTTTTGAGGTCAGGGAGAGCAGGGCGAGATACAGGGCATACGGGCGCAAGAGACCTCATTAGATTTGCAGTTCGCTAACTTCCACTCTTCCAGACTTGCCCACTTCCCAGCTTGACCCCTTGAGCCCTGTTTTTATGCTCTATTGCGCTTTTTTTGCTTATAATGCGGCAAGGTTTTGGGAGAGGGAATTGTAGAAGTTAAGGAGTAAAAAAATATGGGAGTGCGTCCCTAATAAAATCCCTAAATGCAAAGGGTGTTTAAAATAGGCGAGTTATGAATAAGAGAAAAATAGTTCAGTTATTTTTATTCATAGCAATGCTGCTCTCAGTGCTATTCTATTTATCAGATACATATCCCCTTACTATCAAAAATATCAGCAAAAAAATGTCTCTGGCTTCGCTGTTAATAGTTTATATTGGACTGTTATCAACTTATTTTGCTTTTTTTATATGGCCTAATATGTCTCTGGGCATTTATATGAGCTTAGCTTTTCTGCTCATTATATTTTTTAACCTATTTCTACTCTCAATATATTCTTCATATGCTCCATTAGGTATTATTGTAATCTTAATTTTCTTAGTGGGCTTACTATTGACGAGGGAAAACGCAAGAAAGAAACGTAGGGACACTGAGTCTGTCTAAAAACCCTTTTGAGGAATTAACCGGGGACACTCCCATATTTCTTCATTCCCTTCCGCACCACTCCTCATCCATCTTTATCCTCGCCCCTTGATTCAGTTATAATTCCAAAGATGAATGACGACCCGGTCATAGAATCAGGCAATCAATGCCAGCCAGACATCTCTGATGAAGAGAAAGAGAAAATTTTATCTCTTATGCAAAAAATGATGGAAATGGGGATTTGTGCTGTCTACGGCAAGGAAGACGACGGCCTGCCTGATGCAGAAGTTGACTGCGAGGCAAACCTGAAATCGTGCAGGGCAATATGTTGTTCGTTTCAGTTTGCGCTTACAAAAGAGGAAGTACAAAAAGGGCACTTAAAACATAATCCATCCCGGCCTTTTTTCATTGCAAGTGATGCCGACGGATATTGCAGGCATATTGAACGCAGCACGCTCAGATGCACTGTCTGGCCTGAGCGGCCGTTGAGATGTCGGAGATATGACTGCAAACAAGACCCGACTAAGCCCCACTTATGAAAACAGCCGAAACAGCAGAAATGTCACTAAGGCTCCCATGAGGCTCCCGAGAATAACTTCCCATCTGGTGTGAATCTTTCTTATAATCCTGCTCTGCGCAATTAATGCAGCGAGCGTAAAACAGAGAAGCGATGTGATGAAGCTTTCCGTTATGTATGTTATTGCTACCCATACTGAAAATGCGAGCGCAGCATGTCCGCTGGGCAGGCCCCCGCGCAGCGGATGCCCTTTTCCTGTAGTTGCCTTTGTTATCACAACAAGTATCAGTACTAATATAAAAGACATTATCGCAATCTCTTCCTTTGAGTGCTTTGTTATATAAAGGCCTTTATTGAAAACGTCGCGGATGTAGGGAAACAGGATTATATAGCCGACAACCGCCACTCCAAAGGCAGTGACAAAGACTGCGCCTGCAGCTATATCTTTTACTATGCGCGCCTTTTCATTGTGTTCAGTGGATATTATGTCAACTATTGCCTCTATTGCGGTATTCAGCATCTCTGCAAGAAGCACTGCTATCACGGAAAGAGAGATTATCAGGAATTCTGTGCGCGTGACGCCGAGGATATAACTTACAAGGAGCACAACAGCAGCGCTGTAGAAGTGATATCTTAAATGCCTCTGGGTCTTTGCTGCATGGAGGATGCCTTCTATTGCAAAGTTGGCGCTCTTTACCCATTTTCTCAATGGCATATTAAACCGGCCTCGTCATGTTTTATATTTTACTGGATTGCTGATTTAATAGCCAAGTCTTCGTGCCAAGCGAGAGGGGAATCATCTTTGAACGGACTTGGTTTCATGCTGGGAGGGTATAGTCTTTGAGCGGATTTATTGCGCCGATATTCCTTGAGCATTGCTTAAAAAAAATAAAGAGGCAAAATACCTCGGAGGGCCAAGCCCGAGAATGAGCGAAAAGATTATACCCTCCCGGCATCTTCCTCTTTTGTTTCTTAGCTCGAAGACAATTCCCCTCTCTCCTGTTAATATTGTTCATATTTGTTTCTTCCCCCTGTTGTTAAAATATCACTTATATAACTGCGGGGTTCACAATTCGCCTTCTAAAGTATATAATATGTGCACTTAACATTCAGACTGTTTAGGAGGATTTATGAAAATGTTAGAGGGCGAGCTTCAGGCAAAGGGATTAAAATTTGCAATTGTTGTAAGCAGGTTCAATGACTTTATTACAAGCAAGCTTCTTGACGGCGCAAAGGACGCGCTTCTGAGGCACGGGGCAAAGGAAGACGACATAGATGTTGCCAGGGTACCGGGCTCCTTCGAGATTCCTTTGATTGCAAAGAAACTGGCGTCAAAAGGCACATATAATGCAGTCATATGCCTCGGCACGGTAATAAGGGGCGCAACCCCTCATTTTGATTATGTTGCGGCAGAGGTATCAAAGGGCATTGCAACTGCTTCAATGGAAACAGGGGTGCCGATTGCCTTTGGGGTCATAACATCAGATACCATTGAGCAGGCAGTTGAAAGGGCCGGGACCAAAAGCGGCAACAAGGGTTTTGATGCAGCCATAACAGCAATCGAAATGGCACAACTGTTAAAGAAGCTCTAATGACAGCATTCAGCGGACAGCATTCAGTTATAGGGAGTTTCGGCAGTATTTTTCTGCTGACAGCTGAAAGCTTATGGGCTGTCTGCTAAAGCATGAAGCGGCGGAAGGCAAGAGAATATGCGCTTCAGTTTTTATTCCAGTCTGATTTTGGAGATAAAGACCACAGAAAGAATAATTTAAACCAATTCCTGTCCGACAAGGACAAAGACCCTGAGGTCAGGAAATTCGCATCAGAGATTATTGACGGGACCCTTTCCATGCTCGATGAGATAGACTCTGCAATAAAAAAAGCGGCAGAAAACTGGGTGCTCGAGAGGATGGCCGCTGTTGACAGGAATATCCTGAGGTTTGCTGTCTATGAGCTGCTTCAGAGGAAGGACATCCCGCCTGCCGTAACGATAAATGAGGCGATAGAGATAGCAAAGAAATATTCCACCCTGGAGTCGGCGTCTTTCATAAACGGAATCCTTGACAAGATTGCCCAAAAAGCTAAACCAAAACAAAAGGCAAAGTAGTGCATTACGCAGTAATTTCCGATGTCCATGCTAATCTCGAAGCGCTTGAGGCAGTGCTGGAAGATACCGGGAAGAGGAAAGCTAAGGATGTAATATTTCTTGGAGATGCTGTTGGATACGGCCCAAATCCAAATGAATGCATAGAACTGTTAAAGGATTCCTGTAAAATAATGCTTGCGGGCAACCACGATTGCGCACTCACCGGCCTGGCAGATACTGAGAACTTTAATGAATACGCGCGGCTTGCAATAGAATGGACCTCCTCTGTTTTGACAAAGCCGAATCTTGATATCCTGAAGGAATTGCCTCTTATAAAGAGGTTAAAAAAAGACAATGCCCTGCTTGTTCATTCTACCCCGAAAGAGCCTGAGTTATGGCATTATCTCCTGACGCTGAGTGAGGCTGAGATTAATTTCCATTATTTCGAGCAAAAAATCTGTTTTCTGGGCCATAGCCATTATCCATTTATAGTAGAGCGCCTGTTGTCAGGCGAGCTGATAACATACAAAAATAATGCTGAAATCGGTAAGGCGGAAAGATATATAATAAATGCCGGAAGTGTCGGGCAGCCAAGGGACAAGGACCCGAGGGCATGTTATGTTTTTATCGCTGATGAAAAAATCGAATTTGTAAGGGTAAAATATGATATTGAAAAGACGCAGAAAAAGATGCATTATGCAGGATTGCCATTGCGGTTGATAGAAAGGCTTGAAAGAGGAGTATAATGAGGTTGAGAAAACAGGATATAACTCTTCGTCATCCATATCCTATTTTTGATATAATTTTTAATGAAAAGGAGATAATATGATCCAGCGTTATACAAGGCCTGTAATGGGGAAGCTCTGGGAGCCTGAAAATAAATTCCAGAAATGGCTTGATGTCGAGATAGCAGCTTGCGAGGCATGGGCAGAGCTTGCAGAAATCCCTGTGGACGCCCTTGCTGTTATCAAAAAGAAAGCAAGGTTTGATGTAAAGAGAATTGATGAAATAGAAAAGGTCGTAAAGCATGATGTGATTGCATTTCTTACCTCAGTTGCAGAAAATGTCGGCCATGAGTCAAGGTTCATTCATAAAGGGCTCACATCTTCTGATATTGTCGATACTGCCCTGTCCCTGCTGATGAAAGAGGCATCAGATATCATAATAAGCGATATAAAAGGGCTTATGCCCGTTCTTAAAAAACAGGCTTATAAATACAAGGATACTCCTGCAATCGGCCGCAGTCACGGCGTTCATGCAGAGCCAATGACATTCGGCTTAAAGTTTGCACTCTGGTATGAGGACATGAAGAGAAACCTTGAGAGGATGAAAAGGGCAAGGAATGTGATAAGTATCGGAAAATTATCAGGTGCTGTCGGCACATTCTCCAATATCCCGCCAAAGATAGAGGAAAAGGTATGCAGGAAGCTCGGGCTTAAACCTGAACCTGTTGCAACGCAGGTCGTGCAGAGAGACAGGCATGCCGAGTACCTGACAACGCTTTCTCTGATTGCAGCATCTGTTGAAAAAATTGCTGTCGAGATAAGGCATCTTCAGAGGACCGAAGTATTGGAGGCAGAAGAACCTTTTTCAAAAGGCCAGAAGGGCTCCTCTGCAATGCCCCATAAGAGAAACCCGGTAGGATGCGAAAATATCTCAGGGCTTGCAAGGATTGTCCGCTCAAATGCAATGGCCGCTTTAGAGAATATTGCTCTCTGGCATGAGCGTGATATATCCCATTCCTCAGTGGAACGCGTGATAATACCCGACAGCACAATACTTGTTGATTATATGCTGGACAGATTAAAAGGCATACTTGAGGGCCTGCATGTCTATCCTGAGAGGATGAAAAAGAATATGGAAAGAAGCTGCGGGCTTTATAATTCCCAGCGTGTGCTCCTTTCTCTTACAGGAAAAGGCATGCTCCGCGAGGATGCCTATGCGCTTGTCCAGAGAAATGCAATGAAGAGCTGGCAAAGCGGTATGGAGTTCAAAAAATTGTTATTAAAAGACAGGGATGTAAAAAAGTATCTCAAGTCAAAAGATATAGAAAAGATATTCGACCTTAAATATTACCTTAAGAATGTGGATTATATATTCAGGAGGGTTTTCAAATAAGCAAAATGAAACTCATGGACAAGGCAAAAAAGAAGCGCCCTGGCGGATTAAAGCTGCGGCTTGAGCAGGCCTCAAAATTAAAACAGATTAAAGCAGGGCACAAGGCAATAGACGAGATGTGGAGGAGATACGAATTTATCGTGAACACTTCAAGGGATTTTTTGAGCCTGATAGACGCAGATTATAATTATATCGCGGTAAATGATGCATACTGTAAAGCCCATAATAAAAAGCAGAAAGAAATCGTTGACAGGTCTGTGTCGAGTATCTGGGGCGAGAAAGTCTTTAATGGCATTATAAGGCGCCATCTGGATAAATGTTTTGCCGGTCATGAGGTGAATTATCACTCGGAGTTTGAATTTGCAGCTATCGGGGTAAGGATTATGGATGTGACCTATTATCCCTACCGAAACAATAAAGGGACTGTGACGCATGCCGTTGTTGTCTCCCGTGATATTACTGAACAGAGAAAGGCTGAGAAGGAGCTCCTTGCGCTGAAGAAGGCAGTTGAAACAATGCAGATGGGAGTAACCATTACTGATACGGAAGGAAGGATCTTGTATACGAACCCGGCAGAGGCAAACATGCACGGGTTTTCTGTGAAGGAATTAATGAACAGGGATGTGAAAAGACTTGCGCCGAGAGAGTTCTGGAAGCAAAGGACGATAAGCCAGCTTGATGAGATTAAAAGCTGGAGGCGTGAAGGAGTTAATGTCCGCAGAGACGGTGGAACATTCCCGGTCCAGTTGATGTCGGATGTGGTTAAGGACCAGGATGGGAATACGATCGGCATTGTTACAACCTGTGAGGACATCACGGAACGCAGGCGCTCTGAAGAGCAGATACGCCAGCAGCTTCAGCGCCTTACAACCCTGCGGGAAATTGATATGACGATACTTTCCAGCCTGGACCTTAAAGTCATGCTGAATGTATTGCTCAATCATTTAATGGAGCATATCAATATTGATGCGGCTGCTATCATGCTGCTTAATCCTCATACGCTGACCCTGGAATATGCCGAAGGCCGCGGTTTTCATTCCCGTGCTGTTCGCGGCGCCAATGTGCGGATAGGAGAAGGCCTTGCAGGCCGGGTTGCCCTTGATCGCCAGGCTGTCTGCATACACAATCTCCATGAAAAAGAGGAAATCTGTGCAAGGAATCCTTTTATCAAAGATGAAAATCTGGTTTTTTACTATGGCATACCTCTTATAGCAAAAGGCAATGTCAAAGGCACGCTTGAGGTGTTTAACCGCAGGCCTATGGAGCCAGACACAGAGTGGCTGGACTTTACGGAAGCCCTTGCAGGGCAGGCAGCAATTGCCATAGACAATGCAACTATGTTTAATGACCTTCAGCGTTCAAATATAGAGCTGTCCCTGGCCTATGACACTACTATCGAGGGATGGTCACGCGCCCTTGACCTCCGGGACAAGGAAACAGAGGGGCACTCGCAACGTGTGACAGAACTCACTATGTTTATGGCTAAATCCATGGGTATGAACGAATCCGAACTGGTACATGTGCGCCGGGGCGCCCTTTTGCATGACATCGGGAAAATGGGTATCCCTGACAGTATATTGTTCAAACCCGGGCCGCTCAGTAATGAAGAGTGGGACATCATGAAACGCCATCCGGTCTATGCCTATGAAATGCTGTCGCCGATTAATTTTTTAAAACCGGCGATAGATATTCCCTACTGCCACCATGAAAAATGGGACGGCAGCGGCTACCCGCGGGGACTGAAGGGAGAGAACATTCCCCTTGCAGCCCGTATCTTTGCCGTGTCTGATGTATGGGATGCCCTCTGCTCTAACCGGTCGTATCGCCCGGCTTTCACTGAAGAAAAGGCGCTTGAGTATATCCGCTCCCTTGAGGGCATTCAATTTGACCCTGAGGTTATAAAAGTTTTTTTGAGTATGTGAACATTATTAAACTTGTTATTCCCTATAGCTTTCTGCGGGGTGATTCATTGTCTTCCCTAAACTAAGGCAAGCTCATAATAATCTATGTTATTATTTTAAATGAATTTATTGCACCTTTACAGAAAACCTGCGCTTTTTGTTACAAAAAAGAAAAACCTTATTTCATTTGTAAGGAAGTCTGTCGCGCAGGACATAAAAGACATTGAGACAGAATACTGCTTTAATATCGAGACAACGTCTCCTCTGACAGACGGAGAACTGAAAATCCTTAATTGGCTGCTTGCTGAAACGTTCGAACCGGAGAATTTTTCCTCTGAAAGTTTTTTAACGCTCAATGCAACCTTACCCCCCCATCCCCCCATTGGTAAGGGGGGGAGCGAAGAGGGTGTGGTGTTCGAGGTCGGCCCGCGCATGAACTTCACGACAGCATGGTCAACAAATGCTGTATCAGTATGCCATGCATGCGGGTTGAAGAAGATTACAAGGATAGAGAGGTCGAGGAGATACAAATTAATTGGCTCTCAGCTCTCAGCTCTCAGCTCTCAGCAATTTCTGGCCCTCGTCCACGACCGGATGACGGAATGCCTGTATCCTGAAACATTGAGAACCTTCGGGACAGGGATTAGGCCTGAGCCTTTTTATGTAGTCCCCTTAATTGAAGAAGGGCCGCCTGCCCTTAAAAAGATAAACGCGGAAATGGGGCTGGGGCTTGATGACTGGGACCTTGAATATTATTACAACCTCTTTGTAAAAGACCTGAAACGTAATCCAACAAATGTAGAATGCTTTGACTTAAGCCAGTCCAACAGCGAGCATTCACGCCACTGGTTTTTCAGGGGTAAACTTATTGTAGACGGGAAAGAAATTCAGGAAACCCTGATGCAGATAATAAAGCAGCTGTTAAGGGCAAACCCGGGAAACAGCGTTATTGCATTTAAGGACAACTCAAGCGCAATCAAGGGATACGGCATAACAACGATAATTCCTGAAAATATCGGAAGGCATTCTAAGTTCACAATAAAAAAATTAAAATACCACGTTATATTTACTGCAGAAACGCATAACTTCCCGAGCGGAGTCGCGCCGTTCCCGGGAGCAGAGACAGGGACCGGCGGAAGGATAAGGGATGTGCAGGCAACCGGAAGAGGGGCCCATGTAATAGCAGGCACTGCTGCATACTGTGTAGGCAATTTAAGGATACCCGGATATGAACTCCCGTGGGAGGACAAATCATTTGAATACCCGAATAACCTTGCAGCACCTTTGCAGATAGAGATTGAGGCGAGCAACGGGGCATCTGATTACGGCAATAAATTCGGAGAGCCTGTTATTCAGGGCTTCACGCGTTCATTTGGTATGAGGCTTCCTGACGGTGAAAGAAGGGAATGGCTTAAGCCGATTATGTTCACTGGCGGAGTAGGCCAGATGGATGCAAGGCATGTTGAAAAAGGCCAACCTGAAAAGGGGATGCTCGTTACAAAAATAGGGGGCCCGGCATACAGAATAGGCATGGGAGGCGGAGCTGCCTCGAGCATGATACAGGGGGAAAATGTTGCAGAGCTTGATTTCAATGCTGTTCAGCGCGGTGATGCTGAGATGGAGCAGAAACTTAACAGGGTGATACGCGCCTGTGTGGAGCTTGGAGATAATAACCCCATAATAAGCATCCATGACCAGGGAGCAGGAGGAAACTGCAATGTTGTGAAGGAGATAATCTATCCTGCAGGAGCAAAGATTGAGATAAGAAAGATACAGACAGGAGACAGCACCCTTTCTGTTCTTGAGATCTGGGGGGCGGAGTATCAGGAACAGAATGCGCTTCTAATTAAACCTGATAAGGCAGATATATTTGAGGAGCTGTGCAAAAGAGAGAAGGTGCTGTTTTCATTTATAGGCCGGATTACCGGAGATGGGTATATTGTGCTTCATGATGAAAATGACGGGAGCGCTCCTGTTAACCTTGACCTTGAAAAAATACTCGGCGACATGCCGCAAAAAACATTCAGGCTTGAACGCATTGAACCAAAACTTGAACCCCTGAAACTACCTGCGAACGTAACTGTAAGAGAGGCACTTGACAGGGTATTAAGGCTCGTGTCAGTCGGTTCAAAGAGGTTTCTTGCAAACAAGGTTGACAGGTCTGTTACAGGCCTTATCGCAAGACAGCAGTGCGCAGGGCCTTTACATCTTACTGTAGCGGATGTTGCTGTTATAGGGCAGAGCCATTTTGGACTCACAGGAGCAGCGATTTCAATAGGTGAACAGCCGGTAAAGACACTGATTAATCCTGCTGCAATGGCCAGGCTTTCAGTCGGAGAGGCATTAACAAATATTGCATGGGCAAAGATAAGCAGGATTGAAGATATCAAGTGCTCGGGCAACTGGATGTGGGCTGCGAAACTTCCAGGCGAGGGCGCAAGGCTTTATGATGCAGCGGTTGCTGTAAGAGACATCATGCTTGAACTCGGGATTGCAATTGACGGTGGAAAAGACAGCCTCTCTATGGCTGCAAAGGTCGTATCAAAAGATAAGAGCGAAACAGTGAAATCTCCGGGGACTTTTGTAATCTCCGCCTACGCGACATGTCCTGATATAACAAAGGTGATGACGCCTGATATAAAAATGCCGGGCAAAAGTAAACTTCTTTTTATAGATCTGGGCAGAGGCAAAAACAGGCTCGGCGGAACCAGTCTAGCGCAGGTATATAACCAGATTGGCAATGAAACTCCTGACGTTGATGACACTGGATTACTGAAGAGAACATTTAATGCGATACAAAAATTCATAGCTGATGATTTAATCCTTTCAGGCCATGACAGAAGCGACGGCGGCCTTATTACAACCTTGCTTGAGATGGCATTTGCAGGGAACTGCGGGATGGAGATAAATTTAAGGGGTCAAGATAAATCAGAATCCGGAATCCAGAATCCGGGCCCGCCTGAACTTCCGGTGTTATTCTCAGAAGAACTTGGCCTTGTTATCGAATATCTTCCGAAGAATGAGAAGAAAATTCTTGCCGGGCTTAAAAAGCAGAAGATAGCGCATCAGATTATAGGGGAAACAATTGTAAATAAAAAAATAAAAGTTAAGCTTAACGAGAAAGTTGTCCTGAATGAAGATATGAAGGTCTTAAGAGGAATATGGGAGGAGACGAGTTATCAGCTCGAAAAACATCAGGTGAATCCTGATTGCGCAGATGAAGAGAAAAAAGTTATTTTTGACAGGAAGGGTTATAACTTCAACCTGACATTTATGCCTAAGGTTACCTCGCCTGCAATTATGGCAAAGGTAAAAAAACCTTCTGTTGCAATTGTCCGTGAAGAGGGAAGCAACAGCGACAGGGAGATGTCGGCTGCATTTTATCAGGCGGGGTTTGATGTATGGGATGTTACCATGACGGATTTTCTTGAAGGCAGGGTCAATCCCGATAATTTCAGAGGAATGGCTTTTGTCGGCGGGTTCAGCTATGCAGATGTGCTTGATTCAGCAAAGGGCTGGGCAGGTGTTATTAAGTTCAACAAAAAAATCTACGAACAGTTCCAGAAGTTTTACAACAGGGCTGACACATTCAGCCTCAGCGTATGTAACGGCTGCCAGCTTGCGGCCTTGCTCGGCTGGGTTCCGTGGCAGGGGATAGAAGACAAATACCAGCCGAGGTTTATACATAATGTCTCGGGGAGATTTGAATCAAGATTTTCAACTGTGAAAATTTTCTCAAGCCCTTCAATTATGCTTAAAGGCATGGAAGGCTCAACACTTGGGATATGGGTTGCGCATGGGGAGGGGAGGGCATATTTTCCAAAGAAAGACATCCTCAATATGGTTTTAAAGCAAAAGCTTGCTCCTGTTAGATATGTTGATGACAGCGGTAAAGTTACTCAGACCTATCCTTTCAATCCGAACGGCTCTACAGAAGGCATCGCAGCAATCTGCTCGCCTGATGGAAGGCACCTTGCAATTATGCCGCACCCTGAAAGGACCTTCCTGAAATGGCAATGGGCATGGATGCCGGAAGACTGGAAGAAAAAACTCAAGGCATCACCATGGCTGAAGCTCTTTCAAAATGCAAGAGAATGGTGCGAAAAGGAACAAGCAATTGAATAGTCTTATGCCCTACAAAATCCTCGCTGATATAGTTGCTCTTGACAATTGTATATACCAACCGTAAGATATGTATATACAAACTAAAGGAGGCGGATTAAAGTGAAATCTTCTGTTAAGATGACGTCAATAAGACTCGATACAAAGCTTGCCGATGATGCCGCAAGGGTTCTTGGGGTAAAAAACAGGAGTGAGGCGGTTCATATGGCATTAAGAGAGATTGTGGCTCTTGAGAAGTTCAAGGATTTAATGATAGGTCATGGCGGAAAATTGAAGTTCGAAGCTCATGGCAGATAGGATTATCATCTTTGATACATCTGTTTTTATCGACCACCTGAGAACCAACAAATTCCAGAATCATTTTCAGAACCTGCAAGGACTTATCAGAAACTCTTCCGTTGTCCTCTCTGAGCTTCTAAGAGGCGCAACAAAAGAAGAAGAAATATCCTTTGTAATGACGCTTGCAAGAAATCATCCGGTGTTTACCCCTACAGAAAAGAACTGGCTCGAATCAGGCAGGATACTTTTTGGGATATATAAAGACAGGGGATTTTCTCCTGAAAAACTTAGAGACCTGCACTTTGATGTTCTCATAGCTCTAACTGCAAGAAATTATGGTGCTACTGTAATCACTTCAAATAAGGATGACTTCGAATTAATTAAGGCTTGCAGGGACTTTAATCTGGAAGTCTGGTAGGAATCTACTTTAAAAACAGTTCCATCTGTTCCAGTTCTTCGCCGGGGAAACTTATCGGATAGTTGTTGTCGAAGCAGGCTGTGCAAAAGTTATGCGATTGCGGGACTATATTTTTGAGCCCTTCAAGACTCAGATATGCAAGCGTGTCAGCAGTTATGAATTTTCTTATTTCTTCAACGCTGTGCGAAGCTGCAATAAGCTCATGCCTTGTAGGCGTGTCAATGCCGTAAAAACACGGCCCTACAGTAGGAGGAGAGCTTATTCGTATGTGGACCTCTTTTGCGCCTCCGCCTTCACGCAGCATCTTTACTATCTTCTTGCTTGTGGTCCCTCTTACTATTGAGTCATCAATTACCAAAATCCTTTTCCCCTCGAGGAGCTTTCTTACCGGATTAAGTTTTATCTTGACGCCAAAGTGCCTTATGTTCTGTTTTGGTTCTATGAAGGTCCTGCCTATGTAATGATTCCTTATAAGGCCGAAATCAAAAGGCAGCTTGCTTTCTTCTGCAAATCCTATTGCTGCCGGGACGCCTGAATCAGGCACTGCAATAACAAGGTCGGCGTCAACATTTGACTCTCTTGCAAGCTGTGCCCCGAATTTTTTTCTCATTTCATTCACATTCTGGCCTCCGAAGATATAGCTGTCAGGCCTTGAGAAGTATATGAACTCGAATATGCATGAGGCCTGCCTTGGAGAAGTTAACATCTTCATGGATTTCAGGCCGCTGTCATTAATAATCAGCAGTTCGCCTGGCTCTACGTCGCGGATATATGTGGCGCCAATAAGATCGAGGGCACAGGTCTCTGATGCAACGACATAAGCGCCGTCAATCTGGCCCAGACTCAAAGGCCTAACCCCATAAGGGTCCCTTACGGCAATAAGCTCTTTTTCCCTGAGTATCAGAAGGCTGAATGCACCGCTTACCTGTTTTAATGCCTGAATAACCCTCTCATAAAAATCGCCGCCTTTTGAATGCGCTATAAGGTGGACTATTACCTCGCTGTCAGATGTTGACTGAAATATTGCGCCGTCTTTTTCCAGTTCCTCCCTGAGGCCTATTGCATTCACAAGATTGCCGTTATGGGCGATTGCCAGCGGCCCCAGGGCAAAATTCGCCATAATAGGCTGGACATTCTTTAAAATGCTGCTTCCTGCTGTTGAATAACGGGTATGGCCAATGGCTATATGGCCGGGGAGTTTTTTCAGACGCTTTTCGCTGAAGATATCAGCAACAAGCCCCATTGCCTTATCAAGATGAAGATGTCTTCCGTCAGAAGAGCATATTCCCGCGCCTTCCTGCCCCCTGTGCTGCAAGGCATACAGGCCAAGATACGTAAGGTTGGAAGCCTCTGGATGGCCGTAGACTCCAAAAACGCCGCACTCTTCATGGATATCGTGGAACATGGTTCTTTATTTTAACATATACCGGCTTTAGTGATGTGGCTTTAAGCCAGTTGCCTCATAATAAAATGTTACCGAAGGCTCGTTGACTCAACGTGTTTTTTATAATACAGAGAGAAGATTTTTTTCAGCTTCTCTTCCA